>JABRVU010000526.1:0-14770 GCA_039961895.1 Phycisphaerae bacterium
CGTCGTAGGCGCTGACCCCCTCGGCGCCGACGACGGCCGGCGGAAACGACAACGCCAGGGCGGCCGGGACCATCGCCGCGCGGATGAGGTTCCGAACCCGGCCTTTGCGGGCGATCTCGACGGACCTGTTCATGGTGACGCTCCTCGATGATGATTCAGAATAGCTCCGGGTCTTTTCGCTTCTTCTCTCTGACCTTGGGGGCCTGCTTGAAGGAGCGGAGCTCCTGCCCGGCGGGGCTGGCGTACCGCTCGCTGTCGAACAATCAACACGCGACCGCCCGGCTCCGTGACCCGGCGTGAGGGGGTGCGAAGCGCGATCGGCGTCGCACCGATCCCGTCACGCATCCTGGGATGGCTTGCGGTCGGGCGCTCGAAATCCGACCGCGTCGAATCTGTTGATACAACGATCACCGACCGGTTTCTTCGTTCCAGTTCCCCGTCCGGCCGAGTCCGTCGCGGTCGTGGAGCCAGTTCCACAACAGGGCCGTGCCGAAGTTCAGGACGGCCATCTGCTCGGCCCCCGCGTAGGTGGTATATTCGCCCGGGGCGAACAGCCGACCGTCGGCGTGTCGGGACTGCATCTCCAGCAGCCGCTTCGTCCGGATAGCGATCCACTCCGAGGCCCGGCGCGGCAGCCCCGCGTCCAGCCCCAGGAGGTCCACGCAGGTGTCCAGCCGGTAGAAGGTGTCGAAACGATAGGGGCTCCAGTCGGTGCCCTGCGGGTAATAGACCTCGGCCTTGCCGGGGACGTACATGGTCCCGCCGGGCGCCTGGTAAGGCGGCGACGGCCAGGTCCGCGCGACCAGGGCCCGATACACCTGAGCGACGTTGAAGTCCGCGGCCTGGGGCACGGTCTGGCCGGCCAGACCCTGGACCACGTGCGACCACGACAGGTTGGCGACGAACACCATGTAGTCGGTGTGCAGCCGGTTGTGGTTGACCAGGGCGTAATCCTCGCGGAGGTTGTAGCCCTTGAGCCAGGCCTTGACCGGCCGGCCATCCATCATCGTCTCGTTCGACTTCCAATCCCGTTCGGTGGCCGCGGCCGAGATCATCAGTTCGTCGCACACGCGCTTCCAGCGGGGCGCATGGGGATGGCGCGGCATCATGGCGACGGCCAGTTGCAGGACCAGCGCGTTCCAGGCGTTCTCCTCGGCCTTGGTGTCGCCGCCCCGCCCGTTCCAGTAAGGAACCTCGTAGCCCGCCCGCAGGAACCGATCGGCCTCGAACGCGACCATGCGGGCGGCCAGCCGCCGTGTCTGGTCATCCAGATCATCCCAGGTCAGCCACGCGGCGTTGCCGGCCAGCGAGGCCCACAACGCCGACTGCCAGGCGTCGCCCCAGCCCTTCCCCCGGCCGGGCGGTGAATGCGTGCGGACCGCCCCGCGGATCAGCCGCTGCATCCGGGCCCCGGCCTCTCCGGGCGGCAGACCGACGATGCCTTCATCATACGTGGCGGTGCGAAGGGCGATGGCCGTCCCGAAGGCCACGCTGGCCGGCGGCCGGATGGCGTGCTCCTTCATGTTCGCGTACTGATACGCTGCCCCGTCTTCCGAGCGCCGGTGCTCGCGCTCCGCCCAGGCCAGGTTGTAACGCAGACTGGTATTGAGCAGCCTCGCGGCCGCGCGGGTCTTTTCGCCCGGCGGGTTGGCCGGTGCGAACCGCTTCCAGTCCACCGGGACGACCCAGCCGGCGGGTTCGGCCGGCGCGGACGCGGGTGCATCGGCCAGAACGCATCCCATCAGCAGTAGCAACTCGGCTCGCAAGGCTCTTCTCCTGACGGAGGCGGGCTCACGGCCGGCGACCGACGCACCCGCGCCGCCCCGCACCGCCGAGCCCGTCAATCCGGCCGACGCAGTTTGAGCACGCGCAACATCGACGGCGGGGGCGGATCTCCCGCCCGTGGCCGGTCGCGGTTGGCCGGCAGCGTCTCCCAGCGCAGCAGATAATACACCCCCGGGTCGCCTGAGTCTCCGGCGTCGTCGACCCACTGCACCCGCATGGCGGGGAACGTCGATTCGGGCTTGCCCAGCGCCGCCGGTGCCCGGCGCAAGGCCGGCAGCACCTCGATGGGCGTGAGCGTTTCAGGGTCCAGCAGCCACCGGCCGCGACCGGCGCGGGGATGCGCGAAAGCCTGGGTCAGTCGCCCTTGGCCGTCGGCCTGGACCGCGCCGATCGAGATCTCGACCTCGATCGCGCCGCCGCCCTGGAAGTACCAGCGATAGTCCCAGCGGCTGACCTGCCGCGACTTCCACTGCCCATTCTCGACCCGGGCGTTGTAGACCTGGGTGTGGCCGGCTTCGTCGAACTTGTGATAGCTGACCACCGGGCGGTCCTGAAGATCGAAGCCCACGTGGGCATTGCCGTTGATGAGTCCCCCGCGCGGCGGGATGCGGGCCACGTACTCGGCGGTCTCCAGCGTCATGGGCAGCTTGAGGGGCTCACCGTCACTTTTCTCCCAGTGGACCAGGTCGCGGCTGCGCGCGTAGCAGACGTCGTGGTTGGTCGAGCAGTCCCCGCTGTCGCGCCACACCCAGCAGAGGTGATAAACACCCCGCCGGTCGCGGACCAGCGGGTTGGGATAAGCCCCGCGCTGCCCCTGGCCGTCGATGAGCGGCTGATCCAGAAGCCGCCGCCAGGTCCGGGTGCCCGGATCATACACGTTGTAGAGATATCGGCCCGCTCCGCTCCGGCCGTCGCGGTAGTTGAACAGCAACTCGCCGTCCGGACCGGCCAGGAAGATCGGATAGGTCACCTGCTCCTCGTCGCGGCCCACCATGTGCGGCACGCGCCGGAACGTCCTGACGTCGAGCGGCTTGTCCGTCTGGAAGTAGATCAGCGGAACGTTGTGCATGTTGCCGGACAGGTGCAGGAACCCCTCGGCGTCGGCGGCCAGGACGATGTAATTGTGGCTGTCCCACTCGACTTTCGAGTCCAGCCGCCGGTACGTCCATTCGCTTTCGTCCAGCCTGCGGGCGGCCAGGGTCATCCGCCGGTCCGCGTCATAGTAGGCCACGAACTGACGCCCGCGCACGGTCAGCAGGGCGAACTCGACCGGGTGTCCGGCCCAGACTCTTCCCACGTCCAGCCCCTCGAGCAGCTCAGGCTCAACCGCCGGGCCCGGCGCCGGATAGGCCACGGGCACGGAAAGGGACAGCCATCCGATCGTTGCGGCGATGTTCATGGTGATTCGCATGAAGTCGTCTCCAGTGCTGAGAGCCACACCCTACCCTCGCCGGGGATGGTAACACGACCGCCCACGGGAGGGGAAAGGAGAAAGAAGGGCAGCCGGTGGAAGAAATCCGGGAACGCTGATTCCTCCGTTTCCGCCGCGACCGTCACCATGCCCGCATCGCCGGATGTCTCATCTGGTCTGAAACAACACGGCCCGCGAACCTCACCCCGCGCGGAGGCCGGCGCCAGGCGCGCAAGGAGCGGCTTTTTCATCTCTCGGTTCTCCAGCGTTGCGGAATGCCGCGATGGAGTTAAGCTTCGTTCATGCCCGAACGACCGTCGATCGCCGACCGCCTGATGTGCCTGGCCGCCCGGGCTCACGCCCGGCACGTCTACCGGCGGTTTCTGGCCGCGACCCGGCGGGCGGCAGCGGTTCAGGAGCGCGTACTGCTGGCCAAGATCCGCCGCAACGCCGACAGCGGGTTCGGCCGCGACTTCGCCTTCGACCGGATTCACAGCATCACCGACTTCGTCCGCCGCGTGCCCATCCTGCGTTACGAGGACCACGCCCCCTACGTCGAGCGGGTCAAGGCCGGGGACGCGCGGGCTCTGCTGGGCCCGGGCCAGCGCGTGCTCATGTTCGCGCTGACCAGCGGAACGACCGACCAGCCCAAGTACATCCCGGTGACCGACGCCTTCCTCAAGGAGTATCGGGCCGGGTGGAACGCCTTCGGGATCAAGGCCCTGCTGGATCATCCGGCCGCGATGCTCCGCGGCATCGTGCAGGTCACCTCGCGGATGGATGAATCGCGCAGCGCCGGGGGGATACCCTGCGGGGCGATCACCGGGCTGATGGCCGCCACCCAGAAGCGCCTGGTGCGCAAGTATTACCTCACGCCGGCCTGCCTGGCCCGGATCACCGACCCGGAGGCCAAGTATTACACCATCATGCGCCTGGCCGTTCCGCGCGACGCGGCGTTTCTCATCACCGCCAGCCCGGCCACGCAGCTCAAGCTGGCCCGGGCCGCCGACGAACACCGCGAGGCGCTGGTCCGCGACGTGCGCGACGGCACGTTACGTGCCGACCTGGACGTCCCCGCCGACGTGCGCGCCGAACTGGCCCCGCGGCTGCGGCCCGACCCGCCGGCGGCGCGTCGGCTGGAGGAGCTCGTTCAGCGACACGGGCGGCTCCTCCCGCGGCACTATTGGAACCTGGCCTTCCTGGCCAACTGGACGGGCGGGACCATGGGCCTGTACCTGCGCGAGTTTCCGGAGTACTTCGGCGACGTGCCCGTGCGCGACATCGGGCTGCTGGCCAGCGAGGGGCGGGTCTCGATCCCCGTCCAGGACGGCACGCCGGCCGGCATCCTCGACGTGGCCAGCCATTTCTTCGAGTTCGTTCCCCGCGATCAGATGGAAGCGGCCGCGCCGAGGACCCTGCGCTGCCACGAGCTGGACGTCGGCCAGGAGTACTTCGTACTTCTGACGACCTCTTCGAGCCTCTACCGCTACGATCTGGGCGACCTGGTTCGGGTGACGGGTTATGAGGGCCAGGCCCCGGTGATCGAGTTTCTCAACAAGGGGGCCCACACCTGTTCGTTGTCCGGCGAGAAGCTCACCGAGCACCAGGTAGTGCAGGCCATGCGCGAAGCGACCCGGTGCCTGGGGCTGCCGGCCGTCGGCTTCATCCTCGCCCCGCGCTGGGGCCGCCCCCCGGGCTACGTGCTGCACCTGGAGGGCGACGATGACCGCCCCAACGGCTCACCGGCCCGGCTGGCCGCCGAACTGGATCGCTGGCTCTGCGAGGTCAACATCGAGTACGCCTCCCGTCGCCGCACCGACCGGCTGGCCCCGCCGCGGGTCAACCTGCTGCCCGCCGGTTTCCTGGCCCGTTGGGACCTCGAACAGGCCGAGTCCCGCCGACCCGGCAACGAGCAGTACAAGCACCGCTACCTCTTCACCCGCCCGGACGAGGATGAATGCTTTCCCGAGCGCCTCGTCCCCCCGATCCTCGCTCCGCAAACCCACCGGGTGTGAAAGAGACGGTCGTGGATTCCGGCTGGGGGCTCGTGCATCTTCCCCTCGGTTACTCTTCCGCGAGTCGGCACATCAGACCGCACGTGGCCTCGCCCGGGCCGGATGATGCGTCCCCGTCGGGGTTGCTCACGTCAGCGTCCAGGGCTTGCGCATCGGGCGGAGCTTGCGCAGGGCGTTGGCCGCCTCGTCGTTGATGAACTCTTCCTTCACCGGGTCCCACTTGAGCTTCCGGCCGGTCTGGATGGCGATGTTGGCCAGGTGGCAGACGGTCGAGACGCGGTGGCCGACGTCCACCGGGAAGTACGGGTCCTTGCGGCTCTTCACGCAATCGAGGAAATCACGGTGTTCGCCGGCTGGGTTGGCGGTGACGTGGAACGGCTCGCCGGGCCCGATCTTCGCGTTGAGGATCTCCGGGGAGCTGGCCTCCACCGGCGCGTTCCAACCGCTGTTGCCGACCCACCCGTCGGTGCCGATGAAGCGGATGCTGGGGTTGCCGGGCTTGCAGGTCATGACCACGCCGTCGGCGTAGCGATAGGCGACGTCGTAATCCTTGACGGTGTTGTAGAGCCCGCTGGTCCAGAAGGTGCCGGTGCCCTCGATCTCGACCGGCCCGCTGAGCTCGACGTTGAGCCCCCACTGGGCGGTGTCGAACAGGTGCGTCCCCCAGTCGCAGATGATCCCTCCGGAATAGTCCTGGATCCAACGGAAGTTGAAGTGGACGCGGTCCTTCGTATAAGGCGCCTCGGGCGCCGGGCCCAGCCACATGTCCCAGTCCAGTTCGGGCGGCACCGGCTGGGGCGTGGGGTCTCCCGGGACGGTCGGCTGGCGCGGCAGGATCACCTCGACCTTCCGGACCTTGCCGATCCGGCCGTTGCGGACCAGCTCGACCATCCGCCGATAAACGCCCAGCGACCGGTCCTCGGTGCTGGTCTGAAAGACCTTCTTGTGCTTGCGCACCGCCTCGATGAGCAGCTTGCCCTCGTCGATGGTCAGGGTGGGCTTTTCGCACTGCACGTCCTTGCCCGCCCGGACCGCCATGACGCTGATGAGCGTGTGCCAGTGATCGGGCGTCGAGATCATCACCGCGTCGATGTCCTGGCGGGCCAGGACTTCGCGGAAGTCCCTCGTGGCCATGCAGTCCGTGTTGCCATAAGCCTTGTCCACCATCTGCTTGGCGCGGCGCAGGTGGTTGGCGTCCACGTCGCAGACGGCCAGCACGCGGGCATCGGGCATCTGAAGATAGCGGGTGAGGTTATGGCCCGTGCCGTGTGAGCCGGTGCCGATGAAACCGACGGTGATCTTGTTGCCGGGCGCGTCGGCCTTGAGCAGCCGGGCGGGAATGAACATCGGAAAGGCCAAGGCCGCCGAACCGGCCCGAAGGACGTCGCGACGAGTGATCTGGCTCATGGATCGTGACTCCCCGCCGGCGGGTTTGACAGGCTCGCGCGTGGATCGGCCGCCGGGCGGTCCCAGTATCGCACACCGCCGCGGCGCACACAAAGGCTTGCCCGCCGCACGAGGTTATCGCCCCGAACCAGGGCTGATGAATATGAATGCCATTTCGACTGGAATCCCACCGCGGAATATGCCGATCAAGCCAGCAGGACCTTTGGGGTATTCCCCCTATCAGGCCTTCGGATGGGTTCTCTCCGTACCCCTTTGCCCCAGAGAACCCCGTCGTGTTTTTTCCTTGACAACCGGGTCAGGATTATATAATTTCAAACCTATGGCGTCCGCAGAACTGCCCAAGATCGACTTACACTCCCCCGTACCCCGTTACGTGCAGGCCAAGCGGATTCTGGCAGAAGCCATCCGCCGGGGGGAGTTCCCCGCCGGCTCCAAGTTGCCCAGTACCAGTGAGATAGGCAGCCGCGTCAACGTGAGCCTGATCACCGCCCACAAGGCTATCCAATGTCTGGTCGAGGAGGGATGGCTCAGGCGGGAGCGGGGTCGCGGCACGTTCGTCCGCGGCGACTTCAAAGTATCCGTGGCGGCCAAGCCGCGCTTCCGCATCGCACTGGTTTTACATCCGGCCAATCGGCTGGGGGATTTCTACCACGGCGGGCTGATGGAAGGTCTGCACCGCGCCGCCGAGGAATGCGAGGACATCGGCGAACTGATTATCCGCCGGCGAAGCAACCTGGAGGATCTGCCCTCGATCGACTCCGACGGCTTTCTGTGTTTCCACCCCTACCACGACGATTTTACCAAGCTCGAGCTGACCGCCCAGAACCGCCCGGTCGTGGTGGTCGGCGGCTCGCTGGATGAAACGCCTCTGCACTGCGTGGACTCCGAGAACTTCAAAGGCATGCGCACCGCCGTTCGACACCTGCTGGACATGGGCCACGAGCGCATCGCCATCGTGAACGGGCCGCTCAATTCGCCCAACTGCATGCACCGCTTCCAGGGCTACGTGAGCGAGATGGAGGCCTGCGGGCTGCCGGTCCGGCAGGAGCTGGTCTTCAATGCGGAGATGGCGGCCACGGTCGGCCCGGTGCTCGACCGGCTCGGCGAGGCCATGCGCTCCCGCCGCCGCCCCACCGCGGTCATCGCCTGCGGCTATTATCTGGCCCTGGAGGTCATGACCCTGCTCCAGCAGATGGACCTGCGCATCCCCAAGGACGTGTCTCTGGTCGGCTTCGACGATCCCAAGTCGGCCAGCCTGCTCAATCCGCCGCTGACCACCGTTCGCCAGCCGCTCGAGGAAATGGGCGAACGGGCCTATCGGCACATCGTCGCCCTGGTCAACGGCGAAGTGGTCACGCCGCGCGTCGAACTGCTGCCCACCACGCTGACGGTTCGCGGCTCGACCGGCCCGGCGCACTGACCGGCGCGGGACATGTGCCTTCCTGCCTGAAGCGGGTTTGCCGTTCGACTACCTCGATTCCGCGACGCGGGCCGTGGCGTCGACCAGGCGTTCGACGACCCTGGTGATCCGCTCCTCAATGTCTCTTCCCCAGCGGTCGGCGGGCTGCCCGTAGACGTGCAGCGCCCCGCTCTCGTAGCCGCCCTCGTTCCAGACCCGCCGCGAGGGGATGTAGGCCATCACGTCATTGGTGTAGCCGGCCACCCACGTCCGCCGCCCGAACTTCTCCTTGAAGGACAGCGCGTAATCCACCACCGCTTCGCCGCCCAGGGCGATCCAGAGCTGATCCCCCAGCCGCCACACCGCCACCGGATAGCGATACTGTTTCGGCAGCGACCCGTCCCGGTCGAGGATGCGCAGCAGCCGCCGGGCCCACCGGCGGTCGATGATCTCTGAATCACTTCGGGCCAGGGTCTCGAGCTGCTCGCGCGTGGGCGCGCCGTCGAAGTCCAGCATCACGAAATCGAAGCCCGTCCGCAGGACCGGCGCGAGCGGGCGCATCGGCCTGGCCAGCACCTCGTCCGCCGAGCCCGCCAGCGTCGTGCCGTATTTCTCGCACAGCTCGACCGACCGGCGGGGCAGAGGGTTCTGGTCCGCTCCGCAGCCCTGCCAGAACATCGCCTGGGCCCCGGGATGACGCTTCTCCAGTTCGATCTGGGCGAATCCGGCGTAATCCCCGCACCACTTGTAGAAGTTCAAGGTCGTGTTATGACAGGCGTAGCCGAAGACGACCGCCAGCAGCCTGCCGTCCGGACTCCTGACGGCCAGGACCGGCACGGAATGATCGACCGGCCCCTGGAGCGGCCTGCCCGCGGCCAGCAGCTCGGGCACCTGGGCCTCGACGTTGTTGCGGCGGTTGACGGCGAAACCGGCCGTGCCCTCGCCGGCCCACAGCGTCGCCGGGGCCAGCGCGCTTAATGCCTCGCCGATGGCCGCGAGCATCTTCTTCTCAAGCCCGTCCGAGTACGCTTCGATGTCGGCCACCTGCCCGGGATCGAGGGCATAGCAATCGAACAGCGACTCGCGGATGGCCGGCCCGCAATGCGTGTGCGACGCGGTCAGCAGGACCTGGGAGCGGTCGAGTCGATAGCGCTCGCGCACGGCGCGGATCACGTCTTCATACATTTGCCGGGGCACGCCGAGCAGGTCGCTGGTCAACAGGACCGCCCGCCGACCCTGCTCGTCCTCGAGGGCCAGCACCTTGATCCACAGATCGTGCAGCGTTCCCTCCGCGGGCCGGGTCCGGCTGGCGTAGCCGCCCATCCACAGCGGCCTGGCGGGGGTGATGACGGCCTTGGCCAGCCCGGCCTTCCAGGGCCGGATATCGGCTCGATCGACGGCCTGTCCGTCCGCCGCCGGCACACCCCACGCCGTCGCCATGATCGCAAACCACCCCGACGATCGCCGGTTCATATCCGTCCTCGCTTTCGCGCGCCGCCCGCCTAGACGGCGCGCTGCGGTATCGCCCGGCGCCCCCTGGCCACGGACGACGACCACGACCCGCGGGCGGTGCGGGCAAGGCCCCGGCGACCGCGGGAGTGCGTTATTGTACGGGCACGGCCAGCAGGGTGACGCTGCACGGCGCGACGGTCAGCTTGTCGGTGATGTCGCCGGTCCGGTCCTCCTGGATCCTGATGCGGTCGGGTGACGACGGATCGTTGTAGGCCATCGGATCTCCGCCCGACATCTGCCAGCGACGTCCAGGACCCCCCAGCCGGGCCCCGCGCACCTCCAGGGGAACCGCCAACTCCTTGAGCGTGGGATTCACGATCCCGATGGTCAGCGTCTTGCGGTCCGGGCTCCAGGCGGCCATCGCGTTGACCAGGCCGGTCGTCTCGGTAGACACCGGGATGGAGCCGAAGTGATGGCGATACAGCTTCAGCACCAGGCCGGTGGTCTCGAAGGCGGCGGCGGTCTTGCTGGTCTTGATGCACCCGATGACGTTGACCGTCTGGGCGTAGTTGGCCATGAAATACAGGTCGCTGTGGCGGAAGCACTCGTGCAGCCCGGCGGCGATGCCCAACCCGTCCTTCAGGAAGTAGCGCGTGCCCAGCTCGCCGAACACGTGCGGGCCGTACCAGTAATTCCATTCGTCCAGGGCGATGCGGATGTCCTTGCCCTTCAGGGAGTCCAGTTCCCGGCGATAACGGCGGTGGGCCTCGGCGATGCGCCGGACGTTGTCGGGAATCTGCCGCACGTGGGCGCTGAGGCCCGGGCGATCCTGACAGTAGAAATGCTCGCTGATGAGGTCCATGTGTCCGGCGCAGTCGCGGAGCATGCGCTCGCTCCAGTTGCCGACGGCACCCACGGCCACGAGCTGGATCGCGGGGTCCACGCGGCGCATGGCCTCGGCGAACTGATTGTGCTTCTGGACGTACCGGTCGAGCGGCATGTGCCCGAGCTGCCAGTCGCCGTACATCTCGTTGCCGATGCCCCAGAACCGGACCTTGAACGGCTCGGGGTGCCCGTTGCCGGCACGAAGCCGGCCCTGGGGCGTATCCGCCGCGCCGTTGGCGTATTCCACCTCTTCGACCGCGGAGGCGACTTCGCCCAGACCGCTGTTGACCGCGATGTAGGGGTCGGTGTTCAGAAGCCGGCAGAAAGCGATGAACTCATGCATGCCGAAGTCGTTGTGCTCGACGCCGCGCCAGGCCGGGTTCTTCCGCGGTGGCCGGCGGTCCGGGTCGCCGAGCCCGTCCTTCCAGTCGTAGCCGCTGACGAAGTTTCCGCCCGGCCAGCGGTACACGGGCGCGTCCAGCTCCTTGAGCAAGGCCAGGGTGTCGGCTCTCATGCCCTGCACGTTGTCGGAGGGCATGAGCGAGACGGTGCCCACGCGAACGGCCCCTTTGCCGATGGCGGTGATCTCCAGCCGCCCGTCATCGGTGGCGGCGCCGGCCGTGAAAGACAGCGGCGTCTTCGTGAAGCCCTCGGTGAGCTTGTCGATCCGAACGGTCTGACGCTCTTCCGGACCCTCGCCCCAGATCAGGCTGACGCTCACCGGCCCGGCCTGTCCTTCGCCGGCCAGCCAGACGCGCCCGACGTAGGACTTGCCCTTGAGTAGCCCCAGGCCCGACTGCGCGATCCCCCGCGGCTGATCGCCGGACGGCGCGATCCGGGGCGTGTGCTCTCCCACGAAGGCCCCCTCCCGGATCATGGTGACGGCATCCGCGCCGCCCACGGGTTTCCAAGGCGACTCGCGGTGCCCGACGGCATGGTAAAACTTGCGGTCCTCCAGCATTTCGGCCCAGATGCCCCCGTAGATGCACCGCCCCAGGTGCTCGATGAACTGCCCGTAGACGTACTTCGAGATCGGCTCGCCGGTCCTGGCCGCGTCGATGACGATGCGCGGCTGCGGCGGGTTGGGCGCATCCCCGACCCGCTCGACGCGGACGTCGTCGTACCAGGCCTTGCCCGTGGCCAGCCCCCAACCGCCGAACAGGCAGTTGAGCTGAACCGAATCCTGGTCCTGGGTCTGGAAGGTGGTCTGGACTTCGGTCCAGTCGTTGGTGCCGGTGAGGGCCCTGGTCGCGACAGGTTGCAGGTCGTGCAGGTTGAGCAGCGCCCCGCGTCCGTTGCTGACCTTCACGTTCTCGGTCTTGATCCACGCGGAGAGCCGGTAGATCGAATAGGGCTCGACGGCCACGGTAGTGGTCCAGGCGACGTCGCCGCCGCGCTCGGAGCTGATGGCCACGCTGCGCCCGCCGGTGCGGCCGGTCTGGGCATACTCGAACACGCCGTCGCCGCCCCACCTCTGCGTGCGCCAGCCCCTGGGACGATTGCCGTCGGCCTGTTCAAACGACGGGTTGGGAACCGCGCCGACCACGTTCGATGCGGCCAGCCACAGACCCGTGAACGTTGCGAGGAACCATCGACGCGACATGAAACTCTCCTCTGCGCGGGCGCTACCGCTTCTTGAGCACACGTACCCCGAACACACCGCCGGCCCAGGCGCCTGCCTGAGCCTGGAACCGGACGGTCACGCGCTGCTTGCCCTTGGTCAACTCCGGCGGGATGGAATAATACTCCTCGTAGAAGCTCTCCGGCCGGTTGTTCCGCAGCCGCTGCGTAGCGATCTTCCGGCCATCAATGAGGACGTCGAATACCCGGTTACCGCCATCGCTGCCCCAATAGGTGACGCCCAGCTCCAGGGCCTGATCGGGGAGAACCTTCAGTTCCCAGGAAAACCACCCGCCATCAGTGGCATGCCGCCACCTGCGGCCTCCGAAATCGCCGGCCGCGGTGTGCTCGCCCTGGAGGGAATGGTCCCGCTCATTCTGCTCGAGGCCCGGACTGACGGAGTCAACCGTGCGAGCCTCAAGTTCCTTCGCGCGAGCCCTTTCCACCGCACGGGCCTCCTGGTCGGCCCGCCACTGATCGGGCGTGAAGGCGTCGAAGTAGACCATGTAGGTCCGGCCGTCGTGCATCTTGTAGAACGGCTCGAGAACCACTTCGACACCGGCCCGGTCAGAGACGCGAAACACGTCGGGCGAACCCACGAACGTGTTGGTCCTCCCGGCGTCGGAAACCGGCTGGAGCCCGATCGCGGCCGGCTCCTTCTCGGTGACCACCACCGGCAGACCCTCGCGGGCGTCCACCTGGGCGGATAATACCAGCGGGCCGAACAGAAAAGCGAATCGCCGGGGGTTGTCGCGGAAGCCCTCGGTGCGGAGGCTGAACGGCATGCTCACCTCGACCGTGTCGCCGGTCGTCCAGATCCTCCGGATCGAGGCGTAGCTCCCCGGCCGGCTGGCCACGTCCTGCTGACGCCCGTTCACGGCGATCTCAAAGCCGCGCAACGCCCAGTACGGATGACGGACGTTGAGAGTCAGTTCGACGGGCGCCGAGCAGGAGAGGGTCAGCCGCGTCGCGGGCTGATCCGGGAAATGAGTCTCCTGTCGGATCAACAGGCCTTTGGCCCGCCAATTCAGCTCGGAGGCAATGAACAGGTTGACCCAGACGTTCGAGTCGTCGTCGCGGAAATAGATGCTGTCGCCGTACTTGGCGTGGTTTTCGACACCGGTGCCCGTGCAGCACCAGAACGCATCCAGCGGGCCGTTATAAACCTTGTGGGAGCCCGAGCGGAGCGGCACGTAGTAGCACATCATTCCCGTCCGGGGGTCCTGCGAAGACAGGATGTGGTTATACAGCGCCCGCTCGTAATAGTCGGCGTAGGAAGCCTTCGGTTCCCAACAGAACAGGTGGCGGGTGAGCTTGAGCATGTTGTACGTGTTGCAGGTCTCGGTGGTGTTGGGACCCAATGCCCGCGAGAGCCGCTCCTTGGCCGAGAAATGCTCGCCGTCGCTGTGGCCGCCGATGACGTAGGAACGTTCGTTGACCACCGTTTCCCAGAAGAACTCCGATGCCGTCTTGAGCCGATCCTGGCCGGTCAGCTCATAGAGGCGGGCGGTGCCCACGAACTTCGGGATCTGGGTGTTGGCGTGGAGCCCGGTCAGCCGGTCCTCTCGCCGGCTGGCCGGACCGATGACCGCCATGTGGTTGAACCGCAGGGCGATGGCGAGGTACTTTTCCTCGCCGGTCAGGGCGTAAAGATTGGCGAGCACTTCGTTCATGCCGCCGTGCTCGTTTTCGAGCATCTGCTGCATCTGCTGGTCGGAGAGCTTCGCGTTGCGGGCGATGACCCAGTCGGCGAACGTCCTGCACACCTCGAGCGCCTGCCGGTTCCCGCAGTAGACGTACATGTCCAGCAGGCCGGCGTAGATCTTGTGCAGCGTGTAGTACGGCGCCCAGACCCGCTGCTGTTTCTCCACCCGGTCGAAGAACTCCTCCGGGAAGGCGCTCAGGTATCCGCCGCCGATCCTGGCCTGGCATTCGGCCAAGCCGCTCACCACCGCGTCGCCCTTTTCCTTCAGGCGCTCATCGCCGGTGCCGGCGTACATCAGCGCGCAGGCCGACAGATAGTGGCCCGCGAAATGCCCGCGCAACTCACACTTGGGTTCCTCCCATCCACCCAGCGGTACGGCCGAGGAGGGCAAACCGGCGTTCACCCGGAAGTTGTGCAGGAGCCGATCGACGTCCAGCGAGAGGAGATACTGGCGGTCCAGGTCGCGGGCCCGCCTGAACGGCCCGTCAAGCAGGCGCACGTCCTGCAAGGGGAAGGCCACCGCTTTGAGCGGCACGACCGGCTGCACTTTCCGCCTGAACCTCGCGTCGTCGGTCGCCCCGGCCCGCGCCGGAGAAACGCTTATCCCAAGCAGAAGGCCCAGTATCGCTGCTGCCGAAGATCTCATGACCTCTCCCTCTTCAGGTTTTCGGGCCGATCCCGGTTCGCGTCGAACGGCCGCAGGCGGAAGCGATAGCCCTGCCGGACCGGGCGGATGCGATACTCCTCGTGCGGCAGGGCCCCCCAACTGTCATCGCCGCCGACGCCGCGCTGCCCCAGGTCGATGTTCAGCGTGGTCGTTTCGCGGCGCGGGACCTGAAACGGGTGCTTGGCGGCCTGCAAGTCATCCGTGGTGCAGGGCAGGGCGTTGAGACTCAGGAGCGGCAGGCCGACCACCAGCAGCCCCCGCCCGGCCCGGCCGGTCAACGCCGCCCAGCGGACGTCCACCTTGTTTCCGGTTTCGCCGGGCTCGGAGTACTGGGCGCAGAACTGGTCCGCAATGGCGCCGGCATAGCGGCCGACGCGGGCGTCCTTGCGGTCGGAATAGGTCTCCTGCGGGCCGGGGCCGAACC
>JABRVU010000527.1:0-4750 GCA_039961895.1 Phycisphaerae bacterium
GCCGAAGCGCGCGGGGATTCGCAGGCCGGCGCCGTGGATGCCCGTTCCGCCCGGATCGAGGCCATCGAACAGGCCGGAAACGCGCGCCTCAGAACCGGGCTGGCCGTCATCGCGGTGGCCGCCGCCGGGGGCCTCGGCCTGGCCGTCGCCGTCAACGTCGTCCAGTACCGGCGAATGATTCGGCGGCTCAAGAACCTGCGCGAAAGCGTGGCCCGGCTGTCCCGCGGCCAGCTTCTCGATCCGCTGACCATCCAGGGCCCCGCCGAGTTCCGGGCCCTGGCCGATGACCTCAACCGCATGGCCCGCGAGTTGGCCTCCCTCTATGCCGACCTGGAGCGCAAGGTGGCGATCAAGAGCCGCGAGCTGGCCCGCTCCGAACGACTGGCCAGCGTGGGCTTCCTCGCCGCCGGCGTCGCCCATGAAATCAACAATCCGCTCAACACCATCACCGGCCACGCCGAGCTGGCCCTGCGCAAGGCCGCAGACCTCGCGGATGCCCGACGTTCGGCCGACGTGCAGGAGGCCCTCCAGATCATCATCGAGGAAGGTTTCCGCTGTAAGAGCATCACCGAGAAGCTGCTCTCGCTGGCCGCCTCGCAGGATGCCAGCCGGGAAGTAGTGGACATCGGCCAGGTGGCCGGCGAAGTCACCGGCCAGCTCCTGGGCCATCGCCAGTGCCGTGACCGCCACCTCTACCTGGAACTGCCGCCGGAAGGCGACCTGACCATTCAGGGCAACGCCAGCGAGTTGAAGCAGGTGCTGCTGAACCTGGCTCTCAACGCCTTGCAGGCCGTTCCGCTGGGCGAAGGCGTGGTGAAGATCGACGTGAAGCGATTGGCGTCGACCATCGAGATCTGCGTCTCCGACAATGGCCGGGGCATGTCGGCCAAGGTGCTGGAGCGCGTGTTCGAACCCTTCTATTCGGATCATCCCCGCGGCGATGAGCGCACCCTGGGCCTGGGGCTGTCCATTACTCACGCCATCGTCGAGGCCCACGGCGGACAGATCACCGCCGAAAGCCCCGGGCCGGGCCGGGGCAGCCGGTTCATCATCCGGCTGCCGGCGTACGTGCCCAACGACGAGCGCGGCCCTGTCCTGCGGGCCGCGGTCACGGCCTGAGGGGGCGCGAAAGGCGCGTACCGAACAAGCCCCGCGCCCCACCCCGCCGACAGAACAACCTCGCTCTGAAGTACCGGTTGTAGAAATGAAACGGATGACCTGGCCCGCCAGGAATCGAACCTGGAACCTTCTGATCCAGAGTCAGACGTGCTGCCAATTGCACCACGGGCCAATCGCGAACCCACACACAGCGTGCCGTCCTTCCCCATCCGCGGGCGGGTCGGCGACCTGCGGCCGATAACCCGTCAGCCCAACGCGCTTCCCCTCCCCCACCTTCCATCGCTTCCCTATTCTCGGAAGGCTGGATGCGTCTGTCAACCCCGAGAATCCGGTCGCCGCGGGGGGGGTGACACACCGGGTGGACGGAATTCCGGACAAACGACGTGCTTGCGGGATCCGAGCCCGCCGAATGACGTGATGTGGCAACGGCTCCGCGTGACCATGTTGAAATCCATCGACGCCACCGTGCATTCTCTGCACGCCCAACTCGCCATCCCGTACAAATGTGTCAAAATCGAGGCGCCGGAAGTGTCATCAACCGTCCTGTACGGAGGGAGATCACGGCTCGTGCGTCCCACTTGACACGACCTCCTTGAGACCTATAGTGGTCTGAGCCGTATTAACGACAGGATTGCAGCCGGTTGTTCGGAATCCAGAAGCGCAACAGGATTGGTTGAGACGAGTGGCATCGGCACGAAGGGGCCCCGCCGTCGTTTGGCGGTCCTGGCGGGGCCAACGCCCGTAGCCCAGCGGGTGATTGCTCGATCCAACGAGCGCCTCTAGACAAGCGTCCCATTCCCGGGCGGCACACTCGGTGTGGAATCCGGGAAGCGGGCACACTCTGTCCGAATCAGGGCCGACGCCTGCGCCCCGCGGGACAGCGACGGTCGGGCGGTCTTCAACAACATGCGGTGGTACATCGAGAGAACGGGGCGGGGCCCGCGATGGCTCAGATATTCCATCCCAGTACCAACACCCTCTCCAAGGTGAGCATCCTTGGGGCGGTGTTCATCGTGGCGGCGGCGGCCTGGGTGGCCGGGGCGGTGATCCGCTCGCCGTACGTCACCGAAGCCAACGTGGTCCGCGCCCAGCCGGTGCAGTTCAGCCACAAGCATCACGTCGGCGGGCTGGGGATCGACTGCCGTTATTGCCACTCCACGGCCGAGCAATCTCCGTTCGCGGGGATGCCGGCCACCAAGGTCTGCATGACCTGCCACTCCCAGATCTGGGTGGACGCGCCCATCCTCGAGCCGGTGCGTTCCAGTTATCGCACCGACCAGTCGGTCGCGTGGACGCGGGTGAACAACCTGGCCGACTTCGTCTTCTTCGATCACAGCATTCACGTGAACAAGGGCGTGGGCTGCGCGACCTGCCACGGGCCGGTGGACCAGATGCCGCTGGCCTGGCGGGCCAACGCGCTGAACATGGAGTGGTGCCTGGAATGCCACCGCGACCCGCGGCCGTTCCTGAGGCCACGGGAGTTCGTGTACGACATGCAGTGGGAGCCGGCCGGGGACCAGGCCGTCCTGGGCGAGCGGCTGATGAAGGAATACCACATTGATACGCAGCGGGCCGTGCTGCTCAACTGCTCGACGTGCCACCGGTGAGAACCGACAACTGAAAACCGAGAACTGAGAACGCGAATTCGTGACCACGCAATCCGGGCAACTTGATCTGGCGGCGATCCGCGAACGGCTTTCGGGCGGTTCGGGGCCGGCGTTCTGGCGCAGTTTGGACGAACTGGCCTGCACGCCGGAGTTCGAGGAGTTTCTGCACCGCGAGTTTCCGGACAACGCCTCCGAGTGGCACGACCCCGTGGGCCGGCGGACGTTCCTGAAGCTGATGGCGGCGTCGCTGTCGATGATGGGGCTGGCCGGCTGCGGCAAGGCCCCGACCGAGAAGATCGTGCCCTACGTGCACCCGCCCGAGCAGCTTCTGCCCGGCAAGCCGATGTACTACGCAACGGCCATGCCGCGCGGCGGCGCGGGCGTGCCGGTGGTGGTGACGAGCCACATGGGCCGGCCGACCAAGATCGAGGGCAACGAGAAGCACCCGGCCAGCCGGGTCGAATCGGGGCTGCGCGACCGGCCGGAACTGGGGGCCACCGACGCGATCACCCAGGCATCCATCCTGGGGCTTTACGACCCTGACCGCTCGCGGACGGTGATGAACGCCGGTCAGATTTCTACGTGGGCCGAGTTTGTTCTCGCTCTGACCGCTCAGCTCGAGGGGCAGCGGGCGCGGAACCCTCGCGGAGCCGGGCTGCGTCTGCTGACCGGACCGGTCTCGTCGCCGACGCTGTCCTGGCTGATCCGCCGGCTGCTGAATGATTATCCCGGGGCGAAGTGGCATGCTTACGATCCGGCCGGCGATGAGAACGCCATTGCGGGCGCGGCTCTGGCCTTCGGCGCGCGGCTCCAACCGATCTATCGCTTCGATCAGGCCGACGTCATCGTGTCACTGGACGCCGACTTTCTGTCCGACGGGCCCGCGGGAGTGCGCTATGCCCACGACTTCGCCCGCCGCCGCAAGCTCTACGACGCCGGCGTGCAGCCCAACCGGCTGTACGTGGCCGAGAGCACGCCGACGATCACCGGCGCGGCCGCCGATCATCGACTGCCGATCCGACCGGAACTGATCGAACCGCTGGCCCGGGCCCTGGCTCATGAACTGGGGACGGGAATCGGCGGACCGGCGGACCTGGGCGAACCGGTCAACCGCTGGCTGGCCGCCGCGGTGAGGGATCTGAAGGCCCACAAGGGCCGTGCCGTCATCGTCACGGGCGCCGGCCAGCCGCCTATCGTCCATGCGTTCGGCCACGCGATGAACGTGCTCGCGCTGGGCTTCACCTCCTACGTCCCGCCGGCCCTCACCAGCAGCGACGAGGGCGTCGCTTCACTGCAAGCGCTGGTCAAGGACATGCGGGCGGGCTCGGTCGAGACACTCGTCATGATCGGGTGCAACCCGGTCTACAACGCCCCGGCCGACCTGGCGTTTCCTGATGCCCTGGCCAAGGTGCCTTTCCGCGTCCACCTGGGCCTCTACGACGACGAGACGGCCTTCCAGTGTCATTGGCACGTGCCGGCGGCGCATTACCTGGAGTCATGGGGCGACGTACGGGCGTTCGATGGCAGCGTGACGATCATCCAGCCGCTGATCGCGCCGCTGTACGGCGGCAAGACCGACCTGGAGCTGCTGGCCGCGATGCTGGGGATGGCCGACCGCTCGGGCTATGACCTGCTCCGCGAGCATTGGCAGAAAGAGGGACTGGGGCCTGACTTCGAGAGGAGCTGGCAGCAAGCCCTCCACGATGGCGTGATCCCGGACGCCCGGAAGCGGCCGGCGGGAGTGGGCGTCGTCCTTTCAGGACCTGGCCTCGGGCAAGTGGTGATTCCCAGACCCGACGGACTGAGCATCGTGTTCAAGCCCGATCCGTGCGTCGGCGACGGCGAGTTCGCCAACAACGCCTGGCTCCAGGAATTGCCCAAGCCCCTCACGACGCTCACCTGGGACAACGCGGCCCTGATCAGCCCGGCGACGGCCGAGCGGCTGGGCCTGGCGAACGAAGAGGTGGTCAGGCTCTCCTACAAGGGCCGGTCGGTGAATGCGCCGATCTGGATCGCACCCGGGC
>JABRVU010000528.1:0-6014 GCA_039961895.1 Phycisphaerae bacterium
GGTCGGGAAACCCCCATCGGCCAGGGCCAGATCGACTTCGCCCGATACCTCGCTCTGCTCGACCAGGCCGGCTTCCGATCCGCCCCCTTCATCCGCCGCACCGGCTCCGACCGCCCACTCGACGAAATCGCCGAGGCCAAGCGGCGGATCGAGTCGCTGATCCGCTGAGCCCTCGCCACGGCCCGTACGGGTGTCCTGCTTCAGTCGGAATTGGAGAGTCGAGCCGTTGGATGTGTCCTGGTTCAGCCTGAAATGGAAAACCAGCCTTCCTGAGTTCCACCTGTCCGGGAGACCGTCTCCCGGATCGAACGCTGTTTCATGTTCCCAGACCGTGCAGGCCGACTTGCTTCCGCCGATTCCGGAAACCGACCTGACTGACCCAAAACTGACCCACTCGGGTCAAAAACGGGTCTTTGAGTCTCGAAAGACTTGGAAGAGGGTTTCAAAAGACCTGCCGTCAAGTGAGGTTACGAGACAGCCACCGGCGGGATTCGAACCCGCGACCTGCGGTTTACAAAACCGCTGCTCTGCCAGCTGAGCTACGGTGGCGGCCGTCGACATGACAGGATTTTATCTTCGACTGGTTCGCAGCAACAGTGGACTTTCCTTTGGCGAGAGGCGCCCCAAACCAGCCACCCGGAGGCGCCTGAAGCCCAGCCACTTTGAGGAGACCACGCTTCGCCCCATCGCCTTGCCCGCGAGCACGGTGCTCGCGGAGGCCAGGACCGGCGCATCGGCTCAAGATGGCTGTGGCAGACTCGATTGACACGTTGTTGGAGCGGGGCCATTCCCAGCGGTGGATTGCCCGGACGCTGGGGATCAACCGGGAGTCGGTACGGCAATACGCCGAGCTGGCCCGGCGGAGTTCAAACCCAGCCGGGGCGTCTCCCGGGCCTGAAGGCCCGCAACAGCCCGCTCATTCAACTGCAGCCGGGGCACCGCCCGGTTCGCCGCCTGAGCCGATTCCGACTCCGTACAAACCCAGCCACGGCGTCTTCCGGTTCGATGGGCGCCCCCGGCCCGGTTCAACCCAGCGTCTGTGAGCCGTATCGGGAACTGATTCTGGCCACGCTGAAGCAGGGTCTCACCGCCCAGCGGATCTGTCAGGAGCTGGCGGCCGAGCACGGCATTCCCGCCCTGTTCCACAGCGTGCGGCGGTACGTGCAGAAGCTGAACCGGACATCGCTGCTGCCCTACCGGCGGATGGCTGGCCTCGGTCGTTCGAGGTCACTGCCGGTACGACGGCGTGCCGGCTAACGACCGGCGGCTACGGGCCTTCAACGACCGGATCGTCCCGCTCGAGAGGGCGGCCATCCGCCGTCGCAACCGGAAGGGCCGGACCGGCCTGGAGCGGAAGAGCCGTATGGCCGCACAGTGGCTGCCGCGTCCGCGCATCGATCACCCATAGCCAGCGGAGCGCCGGTGCTACTGATCTGAGAGACAAGAGCCCGGTGCGGCCGTTCCGCTCGCCGGGTTCCGTGTGGGAGCCGCCGGGCGACCGACGGTCCGACCGCGACCGGTGGCGACACGCCGAACGACTTAAAGCCTATCCCAAAACCCCGAACGCCGACCGGTTGGAAGCTGGTCCCACACAGGTTTTGGGACAGGCTCTTAATGTTTTACTATCCATTGATAGATTAGTATGATAGTATCGTTCCGGGCGCGACGGCTGGTGCGGAGACGTTGACTTTCCCGGCGGGCGCCTGCCTGGCGACGGGAGAAACCGCAGGACGCCGCGGCGTTTTTTCCACCGCCAACAGCCGTGGACGCTGAGTGCCACCCGCCGGTGAGGTTCGACCCAAGAGGGATCGTGCCAAGCCGCCCGCTGCAGCGAGTCCCGTGCCGTTCAGGACCAGGGCTTTGGACCAGGAGTCACCAAGGAGCTGAACGATGTTTCCACGAAGGGCTGGTTGTTCCGCGGGCTTGATGTTGGTCACGGCTTCGGCGGCGCCGGGGGCCGTCTTCTACGGCCCGTCGCCCTATTTGAGCCCCGCCGATAGTCCGTTCAACGGTGTGAGTTTCCAGTACTTCTACCTGGAGAACTTCGAGGATGGGCTGCTCAACGTGCCCGGTGTCACCGCAAGCGCCGGTCGCGAGGGAAAACCGCGGTATCGACAACGACTCGGTGGACGCAGACGACGGCCACATCGATGGCATGGGGAGAACCTTGAGTTATTGGAGTGACGTGGGCCCAAAGGACCTGGTTTTCACCTTCAACGCATCTGTCCTTGGGTCGTTGCCCACGCATGCCGGAATTGTCTGGACGGACGTGGGCTTTTCTCAGCCCCCCGGTCCGGACCAGTATGGGAACGTCACGTTCGAGGCGTTTGGCCCGTCGGGGGCATCGCTGGGGACCATTGGACCCTGCCTCTTGGGCGATGGTCTGTTCAGGGGCCAGACCGCCGAGGACCGGTTCTTCGGCGCGTACAACCCGGACGGCATCTCCTCAATCAGGATTTCGATGCCGAACCTCTCCGGCCAACCGGACAACACCAGAGCCAACTGGGAGGTTGATCACCTGCAGTATGGGGCCGTCTACCAGTGCCTTCCACCCGCCGCCCCACCGCGCCCACGTACGGGCTCGGTGGGCTGCGGCTGGGCCTATTACTGGTTCGACTGGAAAGACGTGCCCGCCGACGAGGAATGGTTCTGGCAGTATGAAACCTGCGGAACCAGCACCGGCAATGCGGCCAATAACACCACCTATGGTGGCACGTGCATGCTGCGGGCCAGAAAGAAAGCCAACCCGTCCTGCTGGGGGCCGTGTTCTCCAGCGGTCAACGACGGCCTCAACAACAGCTATTCGGTGTTCGAGGCCTGCGCAACCGGCCCCGAAATACCCTACGATGCGCACAACCTGCCGTCCGGCTGCCCGCTGGTACCGGATCCACAGGGCCACATCGCAGTCGATTTCGACAAGGATGGCGACGTGGATCAGAACGACTTCGGCGTGTTCCAGCGCTGCATCAGCGGCCACAAGGCTGCACAACCCTGATCGCAGATGCACGGCCGCGATTGAGCAGACCTACGGATCGACCGGCGTCCCCTGCCCGTCTGGGCGCGGCGGGGTTGGCAACGGGCGGCCAACGGCGCGTGGCCAGGCCCTCGCGGCCAAGGGCGGCTACCGCTGGCTTTCGCTTTTCCGATAGCTGCCCGCGGCCAGCCACGCGGGGTTGATGGTCACGCCCCAGCCCGGCCCGTCGGGAATCTTCACCTCGCCGTTCTCGACCTTGAGCCTGGGCGCATAGAAGGTTTCGCCCTCATTGGCATCGGCCTCGATGCTGAACTCGACGAAGGGCCCGGCGTTGGGCGCCGCGGCCATGAAATGCAGCGCGAACAGCGTCACCAGCGACAGATGCGATGAATGCGGCACGACCGGCTTGCCGGCCTGGCGGGCCATCGCGGCCACGCGCCAGCTCCGGGTGAGACCCCCGAGGTAGCAGAGGTCCGGCTGACAGATATCCACCGCGTTCATGCGGATCATCCGCCGCCACTGGGCCAGATCGTTGTCCTGTTCGCCTCCCGCGACGTTCATGCGTAGCGCCGCGGCGACCTCGGCGGTCCACTCCAGCTCCCAATAGGGGCAGGGCTCCTCGAAGAAGAAAAAGTCGTGGTCCTCCATGAGCCGCCCGACTTCGATGGCCCGTGGCGGGGTGTAACAACTGTTGCCGTCGGCCATCAGCCGGACGCCGTGCCCGACGGCCTTGCGCACCGCCGGGATCAGGGCCGCGGTTCGCCCCGGGGAGGCGTCTCGATCGTGCCCGACGGCCAGACCGGCCCGAACCTTGAAGGCCCGGAAGCCCCGCTCGTCGCGCAGCCGTGCCAGCCGGTCGGCCTCGTCCTGCGGCGAAATGTCGCGCCTCATGCTCGAACCGTACACCGGAAAGGGGTTGCGCTTGCCGCCCAGCAGGTCGTACACCGGTTGGCCCTTCAGTTTGCCGTAGAGGTCCCAGATGGCCGTGTCGATCCCCGCCAGCGCCCGGCACACGTACGACCAGGGAAACTTCATGTTCGCGTCGATGACCCCGTCCACCAGGGCGTCGATGCGGGCCGGATCGGCGCCCAGGACGCGCGGAGCGACCTGCCGATGCAGGACCGTCGCGGTGATGTCGGGCTCGAAGGAGGAAAGTTGACCGATGCCTTCCTTGCCGTCGTCGGTGGTCACCCGGACGACGCCGTAGGGGCCGTGGGTCCAGCTTTCGACGCGGCGGATGCGCCGACCGGGCTCGATGACCTGAAACTCGGCATAACCGTCGGTCCGGCCAAGATAGGGGTAGGCGCGGTCTTCGGCTCCGCCCGCCCGTGCCCCGCCGGCGAGGCCCCAACACGCGGTCGCCGCCGTCGCCTTCAGCAGTTGCCGCCGGTTCATGACCCTGGCGCATTGCATCGGCATGTCATCATCCTCCCGGGCGCCGCGGAACGCGGCCGGCAGGTAAGAGAGGTTCCACAATCACGGAAACCGACCGGCTGGAAGCCGGTCCCACCTGGGTTTTATTCCTTTGCTCCGGACGGTCCGACGCACGCGACGTGAGTGCGCCGGCACCAGGCGGAACACGGATCGATCCGTCCACGCGGCATCGGATATCAACCCGTCGAGGGCGGGTTGAAAACCTGAGCGGCCTTGCGAGCAGTTCCCGACGCCACTCCGTTCGACCGAACGGAACCCGGTCGAGCGGCGGCCTCTCTCGCGCGTACCACGAAACCCGATCGGGCCAGTGCCCCCTGATCACGGCAGCGGACGGCGGGCCAGCGCGAAGCGCTCGCGCCAGCGGGCCGAGTACAGCGGGTCGGCCGGGTCCAGGCTGGAGACCTGCACCTCCGGCGGGGAGGCGTGGATGAACCTCGAACCGCCCAGCGACACGCCGGTGTGCGACACCCGTCCGGTCTCATCGCAGAAGAAGAGCAGGTCCCCGGGCTCCAGCCCGGCCAGGTGCCAGGGCAGGGCGGAGAGCTGCCCGACCATGACCTGCTGGCGGGCGTCGCGCGGCAGGGAGAGCCCGACCGTGGCGTAGGCGATTCCGGTCAGGCCGGAGCAGTCCAGCCCCAGGCGGCTGCGCCCGCCGAAGACGTAGGGAGTGGTGAGGAACTCCACCGCCGCCAGGGCCGCGGACCGGCCTGGAGAAGCTTCTGGAGGTATCTGGAGGTTCGAGCAGGCCGTCACCGCCGCGGCCTGGCCGCGGGTCGCCGCCACCGGGGCCGGCAGGCGCAGCTTCGCGCCTTGCGGGCCGAGCTCGATGAGCGGCAGGCGGGCCCCGGCCGGCAGCCGGAAATCATCCAGCAGCACGTCCTTGAGCAGCGTGGCCCGCGGGGCCCGCTCCCACTCGCCGAATTCCGCCGCCTCCATCCGCAGCACCGCGTCGGCCCGCACCCAGCCGACGTAGCCGTCCGCCGCGTGCAGAAGCAGGTAGGCCCCGTCGGCGGTCTCATCCAGCAGAAAGACGCGGTCGCCCAGCAGCAGTTGCGTATCGGCCCCGGCGGCCTCGTCAGGACGGGACCGGACCAGGGCCATCGGCATCCGGGTCACGCCGAAGCGCCGCCGGCCCAGCCGATCCGACGGCAGAGCGGTCATCTCGACCTGGATCGGTCCGCACTCCAGCCGCTCCAGGACGCGCCGCAGGGCGGCCAGAAGGCGCGGATGGCTTGTCGCGGCCCGCAACCGCCAGCCGGGGCCGTCCTTCTCGACATCCGTCTTGAGATAGAAACAGGTCGCGTCGGACACGACCCGCCGGCGGTATTGATCGGCCACCCATTCAATTTCATCGGCGGAGGCGGGCGGGCGCTCGAACGGCCAGAGCGTGCGGTGCAGGTTCGTCCGGCGGGCGACGGCCTCATCCATCCACGTCCAGGCGGTCATCGCCGGGCGGCTGGCCGCGCCCGGGCCCGACGCCGGGAACAGACTCGTCCGCAGCGCCTCCAGCTCCCCGCGGTGCTCGCGCCACATCCGCACAATGCCGTTGTAAACCCCCAGGGCCTCCTGGCGGTGGCTGCCCCGCCGGCTGACCCAGGCGTCGAAC
>JABRVU010000529.1:0-13792 GCA_039961895.1 Phycisphaerae bacterium
CCCGCGGTCTGGAAAAGTCGGCCGCCGCCCACCCCGAGCACCGCGAGGCCGACCTGGCCGACGTGCTCGCGCAATGGGCCAACACCCACGCTCGCGGGCCGGGCGAAGAGCCCCTGGCGGCCGGTTCCGAGCCCGTCCAGGCGGCCGTCGAGGCCATCGGCCGGGCCTGGGTCGGCTCGCTCGATCCTTTCCCTGAATCGGCGGAGACGCTGCGGACCCTCAAGTCCCGCGGATACCGCATGGGTCTGGTCAGCAACTGCATGATTCCGCGCGCCTACTGCCTGGAGGAACTCGATCGGCAGGGCTTCGGCGGGTTGCTCGACTTCCACGTCATTTCGAGCGAAGTGGGTTATCGCAAGCCGTCGCCACGGATTTATGAGGCCGCCCTGGCCAGGGCTTATCCCCAAGGCCGGCCGGAGGACCTGTCCCGCGTGCTGTTCGTCGGCGACTCGCCCGCCTTCGACGTGATCGCCCCGGCGGCGATGGGGATGAAAACCGCGCTGATCGAGTGCCACAAGGGCCCGTGGCCGGCCGAGGACTATGCAGCGGCCCGTCCGGACCTCACCCTGGCAGGCGTGGCGGAGCTGATCGAACGACTGTGAGCTGGGTTCGCAACTGTGGGCGTCGCTGCCCATCAGCAGATCGAGGATCCCCTATCGCCTCGCCGGCTGCGTCGCCAGGGACCGGTAGTAAGCCTCCAGGACGGACTGATAGCGCGGGGCGACGCGCTGCCGACCGACTTCGAGCAGCTCGCGCGTGTCATCGGGCGCGCGGCTGTGCTGAGCATTGAGCGCCCGTGCCGACGGAGCGATGGACGGGCCGGCGCGTTTCACGACGCCGGCGGGTTCGCCCCCTCCGGGCACAATGTGGTCGGCCTCCCGGCGATCAGGCAGGCGGGTCTGGGACGATTGCCGCTGACCGGCGGCCTTGGCCCGCTTGTAGGCCTCGACGAACTGGCGGGCCTGCGGCGGCGTCCAGCCCAGGTCGGCCAGCAGTGCCGGGTCCACCTCGCCGCCGCGAAGGTCGCGCTCCAGGGCGTCCATCAGCGCGTCCAGCCGTCCCGTCGAGTGAAGATCGGCGGCCTGGCGTTCAGCGGTAGGCGGCGGGCGGACCGAACCCTCGGCGGCGGCCGGTTTGTCAGGCAGCCTGGCCAACGGGCCGGAAACAACCGGCCCGCCGATCCCGCCCCGCTGCTGCATGTCGCCTGAAGCACCTTGGCTCTGTGCCTGCCCGCGGCCCTGACCCTGGCCCGACGCATCAGCTTGACCTTGGCCTTCGGCCTTGGTTTCGCCTTGACTCTGACCTTGACCAGGGCCAACCGTCTGGCCGGTGTCGGCGCCCCGGCCTTGACCAGCACCTCCTCCCTCCGTCTGGCGCTGGCCGTCATTTTGACCTTGACCTTGCCCCTGGCCTTGACCCGAACGCTTCTCGCCGGGCACGTCGCCGCCTTGTCGGCCCGATGCTTCACCCTCACTGCGTTCCGACCCCTGGCCTTGACCGGTGCCTTGACTTTCGGCCGGTCTCTGACCCTCGGCCACCCCCTGCCCTTCAGCCGATCTCTGACCCCGTGAGGGTTCTCGTCCCTGTCCCTGGCCGGGTTGCTGATTCGCGGCTGATCCTGGTGCACCGTCAGTGCTCTGAGGCTCTCCCCGACCTTGTCCTTGGGGCTGACTGGGAGCTTCAGCCGGCTCTTGACGCTGAGACTCCGCCCGCTCCTGGCCTGGTCTTGAGCCTTCCGCGCCGTCTCCGCCGACGTTGGGACCCTCTCCTTGCGTCTGATTCTGCGTCTGGTCCTCTGACCGACGTTGAGAGGAGGTCATCGTCCGACGGGCATCGGCCTGGCCGGAGTCGGTGTCCTGAGTTTCGGGAGCAGCGTCTCGGCCGGTCGAAGGCGGCGCTGACGGCTCAGAGGGGTCGCCGCCGGGCTGCTGTGACGGTCGTGGACCTTGAGCGTCGGCCGGGCGCGTGGTGGAGCCCGAAGCCGGGCGCGGTAAGCGTGAATTCGGCTCGGTCGTACCCCCGACCGGGCGGTTGCCCTCGGCAGGCGCGCCGGGCGTCGCTTCGCGCGCGGAAGACGTCGCGCCGCGGCCGGCTTCGGAGTCCTCGGAACCGCTCCCGCTGGTATCGCGCTCACTCGGGGCACCGCCGCGTTGCATGTTCGCGGAGTCGCCGGATTCGCTACCGGCATCGGGGGCGTGAGCAAGGGATTCGCCGCTGTCATCGGGCCGGCCGGCGGAATGGCCGGGTGCCTGGACGCGCGGCCGTTGCGAATCCGCATCACCGCGTCCGACGGGCCGGTCCGGGGCCGGTCGGGTGGCGGTGGCATTATCCGTCCCATCTGCCGGATCTGAGCGGCCCTCGTTGCCGGCGTCGCGGCCGGCGCGGGACTGGGGATCGGGCGACGCGGATGGCAGGCGATCACCCGATGAATCCGGCTCCGACCTTTGCCGCTGATGGGACTCGACTGCTGGGGCCGGCTGACCGTCGTGGGCGGTCTGATTCGCTTCCCCCGGCCGGGCGGCGGGCCGCGTGGCGGCCTTATCCGCGAAGTGCTTTTCGAGCTTCTCGATCTCCCGGACATGGTTGCGCGCGAAGTCCTCGACACTGCCCTCACCCTGCTGAGGAGAAGGGGTCTGGACAGAGTCCCTTCCGCGGCCTGACGCGGATTCGCGGTCAGCCGGATGGATACCGGCGTCGGGCGGCGCCGGGTCCGTCGGAGGACGGGTCGAGGTGGTCGACTCGGCCTCGGTGGAGTCGGTCGCACCGCAGGCGGCAGCTTCCGGCGGCCGCGCATCCGGCGACGGAGCTTGTACAGGACGACCGGCGGGCGGCGATTCGCTCTCGGGCTGATCCGAGTTCCGGTCCGCCATGCGTTCACGCTCTTTGGAAGCGTCGGCCAGCACCCGACCGGCCCGTGGATCGGCGGGTTTCGTCGCGGCGGGCCCGGCGGGTGCGGCCGCCGACCTGTTTTTCCCGACGGATCGATTCTTCTCCGCCGATGCCACCGCCGCCGGTCGGCGAATGGTGACTCGGTGAACGTCGCTGTCCCCGCGCTGCCAGGCCGGTCTGGCGTCGGTATCCTCGCGGTTGTCCCAGGCGGAGACCCACCACTCGATCACCTCGCCGGGTGCGGCGTTCAGGCGCGCCAGTTCCAGCCGCGCGTGAACGTCGGCGTCGGCACCGTCTGCCGACTCCGCACGGGTCATCGGAAGCGGCAGTTCGTTGACGCTGGTTTCGCCCGGCCGGCGATAGGCGATGGCGGCGCGGGTCAGGCCGAAGTCATCGTGGGCGTGTGCGACCACCTCGACCGCGTCGGACGGATCGGCCTCGATCGGCTCGCGCGGCCGGCGGACCTCGACCATCGGCGCCAGGTCCGGCCGGGCGCGAATACTCCAACGGATGGGGTTGCGGACGGCCTGGCCGTGGGTATCGGTGAACTCGAAGTGGTAGCCATCGTCGGCGGTGATGATCCAATCGGCGGTGATTTCGCACGGCGCGTGCGGCGCGGGCGGCCGCAGCACGCGGCGCAACTCGGCCGGCGGCGAGCCCGTCACCAGGATCGGATCGCGCACCGGCACCCGGCTGACGGCGGTGACGGTGGCCCGCGTGCCGGCCAGCGCGTCGATGTCGCCAGTCGGCTGGGTGGCGGGAGCCAGGCGGGTGTACGGCGGGTAATCGAGCCGCACGCGGACGGAAGCGATCTCGGGCCAGTCGCGCACCTCCAGCCGCCGCAGGGGCGAGACGGCGTCGCCGGCCACGACCTGCCAGAGCATCGAATGCTGGACATCCGCCCCGTCCTTGACCGCCTGCCAGAGGGCCCGACTCTCATCCGAGGGCGGGCGAAGGCTGAGCCGCTGGCCATCGGCCCAGGTCGCGCCGCCGTCGAGACTGAAGCGCACCTCGACCTGCCCGGGGGCTCGCCCCACCAGGCGGGCGGCGAAGCGGACGGGCTCGCCGCGAAGCACGGAGTGGCTGTCGGCGGGCGTCAACTCGGCGAGGGTCGTCCAGGTGGGCGGGGGCAGATGAGCGCCCAGCGCGCGGGCCGCGCTGATCCAGACCGACTTGGGAGCCATCAGGCCGTACAGCAGGAACGCCGCCAGGACGGCCGTGTTCATCCACGCCAGCCGACGCAGGCCGGCCGTGCTGATGCTCCCGCTCAGGTCCGCCTGATCGACCTCACGGGAGGCCCGGTCGAGGATCGCGGCCCGCACGGAGCCCGGCAGTTCCGCCCGGGGAACGAGTTGAACCGCGTCCACCAGGGTGTTGCGGAACTCCGGGTGGCTGCGCTCGATCAGCCGGGCAGCGTAGAGGTCATGGATGCGGCGGATCAGCGGGACCAGGATGGAAACGATGAACCAGCCGGCGGTCGAAACCCAGTACAACAGCCGCAGCACGGCGGCCGCCGGCGCGGGCACCCCGCGCGACAGCCCGTGATCGCCGACCACGAACACGGCCACGTAGAGCAGCGTGCCCAGCACCCACAACCCCACCGCGACCGCCGCCCAGACGCCCTTGAGCCGGCGCTTGGTGAGGTGCAACGCCAGGCGAAACGTATGTTCGCCGTGGTACTCGCCGCGCGGAGTGGAGTGTTCCATGGCCGGACCCGCCGTCTGTTGGCCTACCCCGCCAGGTGCCGATATTATTATAATAACCCTTCGGCAGAGCGACGGCCAGAGTGGAGTCGAGCCGCTTCCATGATTCAAAGCATAATCATACAGAACTTCAAAAGCCTGCGGAATGTCTCCGTGGACCTCGCTCCGTTAACCGTTCTGATCGGCCGGAGCGGGACCGGCAAGAGCAATTTCGTCCAGGCTATCCGATTCCTGCGGGACTTCCTGAACGACGGCTCCGTGAACAAGCCGGATGGATGGGGGCCGATGACGTGCGCAACCGCTCCCACAGGAGACAAGGACATTGAGATCCGTCTCCACTTCGACGTTCCCCAATTCGCATCCGAAGAGTTTGGCTATGGTATCCGCTTCCGGTTTCACAATCCTGGTAATCCTTACCAGTTGTCCATGGAATGGCTTCAGTTCGGCAATCAAAGGGTCTTCGAAGTACAGACCGGGAAATGGACGCGGGTGCCGCCCATATCAAATCCACCTCCCATTGGCGATCAAGCAGTGCTCGGTCGGATTCACGGCCTTCAGGAAGTGAAGGTGGCCCACCTGGCCTTGACCAAGGGAATCGGATGTCATGATTTTCCTGGTAACGTGTTGCAGGACGGCCGCTTCGATCTTTCCAAGGGAACCGCGCTGGATGACACCGGAGCGAACTACCTCGCTGCTTTTGACGCCGTGGTCAATGAGTTATCTGAGTTGGAAAGCGTCAAGGAGATCATCGCGTCCCTTCGGAAGCTCAACGGGTCACTGACCAGCGTGCAACTCAGCCAGGACCGTTCGTCGATCATCGTCGGCCACAGAATGGCAACAGGCGAGGTGCTTTCCTTCCCGCTCCGGCAGGAGTCGGAAGGGATGCGCCGATTCCTGGCCCACCTGCTGGCGCTCTATCAGCAGCCGCCCAGGCAGGTACTGGTTTTCGAGGAGCCGGAAAAGGGCATTTACCCCGGCGCCTTGACGGTTTTGGCGGATTGTTTCCGCGTCGCTGCCGAGAAGCGGGACACGCAGATTCTATTGACCACACACAGCCCCGAGTTCCTGAGACATTTCGGCCCGGACGAGATCAGGGTCGTGGAGATGATCAACGGCGAGAGCCGGATCGGCCCCCTGGCCCCTGATCAGCAGGAGAGCCTGAGGGACCATCTCCTGACCGCGGATGAACTGTTGACCGTCGTCGAAGCCCGCGGTGGCGCCCAGCCCGTCACCGAGGCCGAGGCCGGGGCATGAGAAAGCGGCTGACGCTGTTCGTGGAAGGGGACGGCGACAAGACCGCGGTGCCCGTCCTGGTCAAAAGACTTCTTACCGAAATGAATGCATGGGACGCAGTCTTACTCGATCCGAACGTCTTCAAAGTCGGACACATCAGCAAACTGACGGGCCGGCATAGCGGGAACTGGCCCAGGTTTCTGAAGGCCGCGGCGCGTATGAAGGGCCAGCCGTTGGGCGGCGTCCTGCTCCTGTTGGACGGCGATGCGGACTACGTGATCGACGATGAGACGAAGCAACGCGAGCGCTTCTGTGCCGCCACGGTCGCTCAACGACTGGCCCTCAAGGCACGGGACGCGGGCGCGGGAACGAGTTTCTCCGTAGCGTGTGTTTTCGCGTGCATGGAATACGAGTCATGGCTGTTGGCGGGGGTGGAATCACTGCGCGGCCGGAGTCTGAGCGACGGTCGAGCGGGTGTCAACGCCGATGCACCTCAGCCTGCCGAAGACACCGAAAAGTTTCCGCGCGACGCCAAGAAGTGGTTCCAGCAGAACATGTCTGCCGGGTACGCGCCCACGACCGACCAGCGACTGCTGACGGAGCTGGTGGATATCAACGAAATCCGTCGGAAGCGGCCGCGTTCATTCCTCCGACTCGAAAAAGCCTTGAGCGAACTTTGCGCTGCCATCCGTACCGGCCAACATGTCGCCACGCCTTGTACGGCACCGTCGCGGAAGACGCCGGCTTGATTTCGCGCGGGCCGGTCCGTAGCTTACCCCGGCGGCGAACATGGGTTTCAAGAACGTCCATCGCGTGGGGATCGGGACGGACCTGCACCGGCTGGCCGGGGGGCGCCGGCTGGTGCTGGGGCACGTGGTCATCGAGCACGACGTCGGGCCGGTCGGGCACAGCGACGGGGACGTGGTGCTGCACGCGATCATCGACGCCCTGGCCGGGGCCGCCGGGCTGCCGGACATCGGCGAACTGTTTCCCGACACCGACCCGGCCTACCGGGGCGCGGACAGTGCGGTGCTGCTCGAGCAAGCGCTGCGGATGGTCGCCCAGCGCGGCTTCAGCGCGGTGAACGTCGATGCGACCATCCACCTCGAACGGCCCAGGCTCAAGCCCCACAAGGCCGCCATCCGCGCCGAGGTGGCCCGGCTCATGAACCTCGATCCGGACGCGGTGAGCATCAAGGCCAAGACCAACGAGGGCGTCGATGCCGTCGGGCGGGGCGAGGCGGTGGCCTGCACGGCGGTGGTGGCCTTGAGGGCCGACGCCGCGGATTGATCCGCCTCGCCAGGAAGACCCGGAGAGAAGAGACATCAGTTTTCAGTGGTCGGTTTCGGGGTCCGCAGCGCCCGGGAAACGTCCCCACCAGGGACTGAGAACTGACAACCGATGACTCCGATCGACGTCATCAGGAGAGCGCGAGGATGTCGTTGCGGGTGTACAACACGCTGACGGGCAGCAAAGAGCTGTTCGAGCCGGTCCGGCCGGGGAAGGTCGGCATCTACCTGTGCGGGCCGACGGTGTACAAGCCCAGCCACATCGGGCACGCGGTCGGCCCGGTGATCTTCAGCACCATCAAGCGCTACCTGACCTTCAAGGGTTTCGAGGTCACGTGGGTGGTGAACATCACCGACGTGGACGACAAGCTGATCGCCGAGGCCGCCGCGCAGAAGACCACCGTGCCGGAGCTGGCCGGCCGCATCACCGCCGGGTACTTCGAGGCCATGCGGGCCCTGGGCGTGACCAACATCGACCACTGCCCCAAGGCCAGCGAGCACATCCCCGACATCATCGAGATGTGCCGCCGGCTGATCGCCAGGAACGCGGCCTACGTCTCCGGCGGGGACGTCTACTTCGACGTGACCGCCGATCCGGACTACGGCAAGCTCTCTCGCCGCAGACCCGAGGAGCAGCAGGCCGGTACCCGCGAGCTGGCCGGCGAGGGGAAGCGCAACCCCGGCGACTTCGCCCTGTGGAAGGCGGCCAAGCCCGACGAGCCGCCGGAGGTGCAGTTCGAGTCGCCCTGGGGCAAGGGCCGGCCCGGCTGGCACATCGAGTGCTCGGCCATGAGCTGGAAGCTGCTCGGCGAGAGCTTCGACATCCACGGCGGCGGGATGGACCTGCTCTTCCCCCACCACGAGAACGAGATCGCCCAGTCCGAGACCTGCTTCGAGAAGCCCTTCGCCAGATATTGGCTGCACAACGGCCTGACCCGGTTCAACACCAAGAAGATCAGCAAGTCCGACGCCCAGATGGCCCGCAAGATGGGCGAGCTGACGCTGTCGCACCTGCTCTCGAGGCATTCGCCGGAACTGCTGCGTTTCTTCATCCTGAGCACGCACTACCGGCGGCCGATCGAGTTCTCCGACGAGGAGATCGCCTCCAAAAAGAAGGGCCTGGAGTCGTTCTACCGGCTGTTCGAGCGCGTCGAGCGGGTCTGCCGCCAGGACCCCTACGCCGACGGCCCGACGCTGGACCAAGCCGCCGGGGCCGCCGAGAGCGGCCCGGAGCAGGGCTTCGTCCGCGAGGGGTTGAACCTGCGGCTGCGCTTCCTGGAGGCCATGGACGACGACTTCAACACCGGCGCCGCCCTCGGCGTGCTCTTTGAGCTGCTGACGCTCATCAACCGCTTCATGGACGAGGAGCGTCTGGAGACCGAGCCCAACGACCGGGCCCGCGGCCTGACCCTGGCGGCGGTGCAGACCCTGCGGTCGCTGAGCGCCATCCTGGGCCTCTTCGAGCAACCACCGGCCCGCCGCCCGGCGACCGCCGGCGACCAACTGATCGACGGCCTCATGGATACGCTCATCGCCGTCCGCGCCGAGGCCCGCAAGCTCAAACAATACGCCCTCGCCGACATGGTCCGCGACCGGCTCAGGGAGCTGGGCGTGACCCTCGAAGACCGACCCGGAGGGACGGTCTGGAGACGGGAAGCGTAAGAGCGCGAATACCGAGCCCGGCGATCTAAGCCGCTCGAGAAGCCTGTCGTACGCCGCGCGCGAGCCGGTCCGGAACCAGGTCGCCACGCCACCATCCCAGACGCCCATGGCGCGGTAACGAATGAACTGATGCCGATGCGCGCCGAGCAGGTCGGGGGCATCCGCATGAGCCTGCCTGAAGTGCAATGCGGGGTTGGCCTGGTTCGTCCGAAACCGACGGTACGCCTCGCGGGCCTGCCGCTGGACGCGACGTGGGAGGGCGGCGAACAACTCGCGAAATCGGCGCGTGGCGTGCGCATTCCTAGAGGCACCGGATCCAACTCCTCCGTCGATCCGGCGCGGTGTTCGGCAAGCACCTCACGGTCGCGGGTCGGGTGCCGTTCCCGTTCCCGGGCCGCCCATACGGACATGTATCCCACACCGGCAAGTCTGAACGCGGGGACGGGATTCGACCGCGAGCACCCCCTGCCCTGAAACCAGCCGAGCCGTTACAATGCCGCCCGGTCCGATCGCCGGAATCCTGACATCCTTTGGGATTCCGGCGCGTGAGCCCGGGAATCCCCGGGAAAGCGCCCATGCACGACAAGGTTCAGATCATCTGCGGCATCGACCCCGGCCTGCGGCAAACCGGCTACGGCGTGGTGCGCGTGGACGGGGACGACGACGAGATCGTGCTGCTGGACGCGGGAGTGGTGCGGGCCTCGGCGGAGGGGCCGTTGTCGCTGCGGCTGGCCGAGCTGGCCCAGGGCATCGACGAGGTGCTGGACGAGCACCGGGTCGAGGTGGTGGCCGTCGAGCAGATCTATTCGCACTACCAGCGGCCGCGGACCGCCATTCTGATGGCCCACGCCCGCGGCGTCGTCCTGCTGGAGGCCGGCCGGCGGAACGCCCGCGTGCTGCACCTGCCCTCGACCACGGTCAAGCGCCACCTGACCGGCAACGGGCGGGCCGGCAAGGAACAGATGCAGCGGGCGGTGGCGAGGCTGCTGAACCTGCCCTGCGCGCCCGATCCGCCGGACGTGGCCGACGCCCTGGCGGTCGCGGTATGCGCCGTCGGGGTGCTCAGGCAGCCCGCCCGGCATCAGCTCGGCAACGATGACCTGCTCATCCGGTGAGGACGTGCATGATCGTGCGCTTGACGGGCACCGTGCTGGAGGTCGACGAAGACACCGCGATCATCGACCACGCCGGGATCGGGTACGAAGTGATGATCTGCGGCCATTCGATCGAGGAGCTGAACGCCGCCAGGGGCCGGCAGGTGACGTTGCACACGCTGCAATACCTGGAGGGCAGCGCCGCCGGGGGCAACCTGACCCCGCGCCTGGTGGGGTTTCTGCGGGCCGAGGACAAGGCCTTCTTCGAGCGTTTCATCACCGTGAAGGGGCTCGGCGTCCGCAAGGCGGTCAAGGCCCTCGTCGAGCCGGTCAGCAGCGTGGCGGTGGCCATCGAGACCGGCGACGCGCGGTTTTTGACCAAGCTGCCGGGCATCGGCAGGCGGGCCGCCGACCAGATCGTCGCCGAGCTGAAGGGCAAGATGACCGAGTTCGCGGTGGGGGCCCCGCGGCGCCTTGAGGCCGCCGCGGCCCGAACCGGCTGGACCCGCGAGCAGCAGGACGCCCTCGACGTGCTCATCCAGCTCGGCGAACGCCCGGTGGAGGCCGAACGCTGGATGGCCAGGGCGATCGAGCTTTACCCGGAAACCCGGGGCGTGGACCAGTGGTTGCAGGCCGCGTATCGCGCCAGCGGCGGAAGCGAGAAGTGAGACGTGAGTACTGAGAACCGCCTTCACCGCTGCCCAGGCCTGCGAGGATCCGGTTCTCGGTTTTGGGTGCCTGGCGCATCGGGTGACTATGCCGCGTGAACGCATCATTTCCCAGCAGTCGGTCGGAAGCGACGAGGACCGCTTCAACGAGACGCTGCGCCCCGAGCGGCTGGACGACGTGATCGGCCAGAAGGCGGTCACCGATCAGCTCCGCATCGCCCTGGAGGCGGCCCGCGGCCGCGGCGAGCCGATGGAGCACGTGCTGCTGGCCGGCCCGCCGGGGCTGGGCAAGACCACCCTGGCCCACGTGGTCGCCAGAGAAATGGGGGCGACGCTGCGCATCACCAGCGGACCGGCCATCACCAAGCCCGGCGACCTGATGCACTGGCTCACCGAGATGAAGCGCGGAGACGTCCTGTTCATCGACGAGATTCATCGCCTCAGCCGCACGGTCGAGGAGTTTCTCTACTCGGCGATGGAGGACTTCCGCGTCGATTTCACCATCGACTCGGGGGTGAGCGGGCGAACCATCAACATCGCCCTGCGCCCGTTCACGCTGATCGGGGCGACCACGCGCTCGGGGCTGCTGACGGCGGCCATGCGCGACCGCTTCGGCATCCAGTTCCACTTCGAGTTCTATACCCGCGAAGAGCTGACCGAAATCCTGCGGCGGTCGGCACGGAAGCTCAAGGTGCCGGCCGATGACCAATCCCTTCAGACCCTCGCGGCCCGGTCGCGCGGGACGCCGCGGGTGGCCAACCGGCTGCTCAAGCGGGCCCGCGATTATGCCCAGGTCCGCGCCGACGGCCGGCTGGTCCCCGAGGTGCTGGACCGGGCCCTGACCATCCTGGGCATCGACGCGCTGGGGCTCGACGAACTGGACCGCTCGTTCCTGACCGCGCTCATCAGGACCTACAAGGGCGGGCCCGCGGGGATCGAGGCCCTGGCCGCCACGCTCGGGCAGGAGCGCGACACGCTCGAAGACGTGGTCGAGCCCTATCTGCTTCAGATCGGCTTCGTCATCCGCACGCGGCAGGGGCGGGCGGCCACCGAGGCGGCCTACCGACACCTCAAACTGCCTTACGCCCCGCCGCCGGAAACAGAACAAGGAACCCTGTTCGATCAGGGGTGAGCCGCGTCGTCAAAACCCGAAAAACCGACCGCCTGGAAGCCGGTCCCAGGCGGGTTACAGGATGCGCTCCTCATCGAGGTCCCGCTTGCCGCTCATGATAATGGAAACTGGAACGGCTCCGGGTATTCCTCGCCGGGTTGATTCACAACCCATGCCGGTGGGGCCGCACCTGCTGGCCGGCGTGGTGTTGTCGGTCGTCCTGCTGCTCTACTTCGGACCCACCGCCCTTCGCGGCCAGTCACTCGCCGAGGGTGAAGGCGTCACCTATTACCTGCCCCTGCGCGAGATGGTGGCATCCGCGTGGAAGCGCGGGCACTGGCCGGCGTGGAACCCCTACGTCTACGGCGGGATGCCCCTGCTGGCGGACTGCCAGGCCGGGGTGTTCTATCCGCCCAACCTGCTCTACCTCCTCCTGCCGCCGGTCGCGGCGATGAACGTCATCCTCCTGGCCGAACGCATCCTGAGCGCGTGGGGCATGGTCCTCCTCCTGCGGTCGCAACGGGCCTCGGGGCCGGCGGCGCTGGCCGGCGCGGGCGTATTCGTCTTCAGCGGTTTCATGATCGCCCACCTGGGGCACGTCTCGATCATCAACGCGGCCGCGTGGATTCCGTGGATCTGCCTGGCGGTCTGCCGCTGGTGCACCGGCGGCGGGCGCGGATGGCTGGTCGCCGGGACCCTCTTGTGGGCCGTCCAGTTCCTGGCCGGTCATCCCCAAATCGTCGTGTACACGGCCATCCTGGTGGTCATGGTGCTGGTCCTGCTGGCCGTGCATCGCCGCCTGCACCTCAAGCGCGGCCTGGCCGGTCTGGCGGTCATGGCGGCGCTGGCCATGGCGCTGTGTGCGGCGCAGATTCTCCCCACCTTAGCGATGAGCGCCGAAACGGGACGCAGCCTCACGCCCTCGTACGAGCTGTTCGGACGCTATCACCTCCTGCTGATCCACACGCCGATGTTGTGGGTGCCGTTTCTCTTCGGCACGCAGGACCACACCCCGCTGGGCTGGGACTGGTGGGGGGCGTGGAACTTCGTGGAGCAGGCCGGTTACGTGGGGCTGCTGCCGTGGATGCTGCTGCCGGCGGCGGCGTGGCTGCCGGCGGCGCGGGCCCGCATGGGCCGCGGATGGGCGGTCATCGCCGGGCTGCATCTGGTGCTGGCCTGGAACATCGACACGCCGATCGGGCGGCTGCTGTTCCATGTGCCGCTGTACAACGCCTTCGAGGCCGCCGGGCGGCACCTGGTCGGGATGAACCTGGCTCTGGCCGTGACCACCGCCCTGGCCCTCGACGCACTGCCCGCGGCGGAACCGGCGGCGGCCCGGCGCCTCGCCCGTCGCGGGGCCGGGGCGGTGATCGCGCTGGTGGTCACGCTGGTCGCCGGCGGGATGCTGGGCTACGAATACGCGATCGTTCACCTGCGACTGGGGCTGCGGATGATGCCCCGCCACCTGCCCTTCGAGCAGCATCCCTGGCCGCAGGCGCCTTGGGCCTTCGCGGCGCCGGTGGTGATCGCCGCCCTGTCGGCTTGGGTGCTCTGCCGGTTCGCCGCCCGGCCCGGCCGGTGGCGGCTGATGACGGTGATGCTGGTGCTGCTGGCCGACGTGGCCTCGGCCGGGTACCTGGGGGCGTGGCGCTGGCGGCATGAAAGCACGCTGCGGCCGCGGCCGCCCGAGCCGGATCTGGCCGCGATGCTGTCGGGCCCCGCCGATGCCTCAGCGCCACCGCCGCGTTACGTGCTTTTCGGCGATTGGGGCCCCGAGTACGCCATCCATCCCCAGGGCAACATGCTGTATCGGCTGGCGAGCCTGAACGGCTATGGTCCCTTCCAGTTCCGCCGCTTCCATCGCATGGTCGGTCAGATGAACCACAACGGCACGCTGCGCGAGCCGGCCGTCCTGCATCCCTCGCCGGCGCTGGACCTGTGGGCCTGCCGCTACGCGATCGCACATGAGCGCGACGTCAAACGCCCGCCGGCCACGTCGCCGGCCGACGACGCTCCGGCCCTGCTCTCCGGACTGCCGGGTTATCGGCGGGTGGCGTCGCGCGGCGGACGGCACGTCTTCGAAAACACCGACGCGCTGCCCCATGCCTGGCTGGCGGATGAAGTGCTGCCCCTGCCCGGCCCC
>JABRVU010000530.1:0-4630 GCA_039961895.1 Phycisphaerae bacterium
GGAGAGGGGCGTCGAGGCGGCGCCGTTCCTGCCCCAACCACCGATGGTGACCAATCCGCTGGTGCGCCAGGCGCTGCACGAGGTTCGCAAGGTGGTGAACGCCATCCTGCGCGAACTGGTTTATAAAGACGGGCACAGACTGGCCCGGATCCACATCGAACTGGCCCGCGAGGTGCGGGGGACGTTTGAGCAGCGCCAGAAGCTCATCCGGGAGATGCGCGATCGCGAGCGGCGTCGCGAGGAGGCCGCCGAAGCCATCCGCGCCGCGGGCGTCAAGCCGACTCGTGCCGCCATCGACCGTTATCTGCTGTGGCAGGAGCAGGACAAACAGTGCATCTACAGCGGGCGGCCCATTGGCATCGCCCAGCTTTTCGGCGGCGAGGTGGACGTCGACCACATTCTTCCCTATCCGCGCAGCCTGGACAATTCGCTGATGAACCGCGTCGTCTGCTTCCGCGAGGAAAACGCCGACAAGAGCGACCGGACGCCCTATGAATGGCTGGCGGAACGCGACCCGGCCAGGTACGAGGCGGTGCTTCAGCGCGCCGACCGTCTCCCGCACTACCAGAAGGCCAGGCGCTTCCGCCAGAGAAGCGTCGAGCTGGACGACTTTTTCGCCCGCCAGTTCGTGGACACGACCTACATCACCACCCAGGTCCATCAGTACGTCCAGTGCCTGGGCGCGGACGTGCTTTGTCCCAAGGGCCAGCACACCGCCGACCTGCGCTGGCAATGGGGGCTGGACAGCGTCCTGCGCGACGACGGGCTGGGGCTGAAGAACCGCGAGGATCACCGCCATCATGCGGTGGACGCGGTGGTCATCGCCTTGACCAACCGCTCCAGGCTCCAACAGCTCGCGGCCCTGCGCCGGCGCGGCGGCACGGAACGGACCGGCGAAATCCTCAACGAGCCGTGGGCCGGGTTCCGGCGCAGCGTCGAGGACGCGGTCAACGGCATCAACGTTTCCCACCGGGTCAGACGAAAGGTCGCCGGGGCCCTGCACGAAGAAACGATTTACGGCCCGACGAACACCCCGGGGGAGTTCGTTTATCGCAAGCCGATCGAAGCCTTAACGCCCAGCATGGTTGAAGACATTCGCGATCCGATTGTCCGTTCGTTGGTTCAGCAGCGCCTGGCCGCATTCAAGATTGCAGGGGATGCGTCGAAGATACCCGCGGAAGTATGGAAGGAACCTCTGTACATGTATGCGCCGAAGAGCAAGCAGCTATTGCCCATCCGACGGGTGCGGCTGATTCGCCAAGAGGGAACGATTCGTCCGATCCGAGGTGGAACAGCCTACGTCAAACCCGGCAGCATTCACCACGTGTGCCTATTCGAATGGACGGAGCCAAACGGGAAAGTGACGCGCGATATGGTTTCCGTGTCCATGCTGGAGGCCGTGGAAAGAGTCAAAAACAAAAAGCCTATTATTGAGAAGACGCATCCTACACGTACTGACGCACGGTTCGTGATGTCGCTGAGCGGCGGGGAACTGGTCCTGCTTACGCACAGGGATCAGGAGGCTCTTTACCGTTTCGACACGGCCGCTTCGACAAGCAAGCAGATGTGGTTCCGGCATCACACGGCGGCGGGAAAGAGCAGCGACAAGCGCGGCGTTGTCAGCAAGAAGCCCGGAACTCTGAGGGCTCGCAAAGTGACCGTCGATCCGATCGGGCGCATCCGCTGGGCCAACGATTGAAGCCTGATTCCAACCCGGCCGATGGGTGAGACAGGGAGCCCGTCGGTCATGGTCAAGCGCACCATCGAGATATCGGCCGAGCCGGCCCACCTGGCGGTTCAACTGGATCAGCTTCAGATCCGCCGGCCGGGGGCCGATCCGCGCGTGCCGGCGGCCAGCATTCCCTGCGAGGATATCGGACTGCTGATCGTCGATCATCCGGCGGTCACGTATACGCACGCGGCCTTGGCGAGGCTGATCGACTTCGGGGCCGCGGTGCTGGTCTGCGGGCAGGACCACCTGCCGGCCGGGCTGCTCCTGCCGCTCTCGGATCACAGCCGCATCGTCTGGCGGCTGGACCAGCAGATCAAAGCCGGCCGGCCGCTGCGCAAGCGCCTCTGGCAACAGCTCGTGGTCGCCAAAATCCGCGCCCAGGCCGGCCATCTCCCGCCCGACTGTCCCGAACGAGCCCGGCTGCTGGCCCTGGCCGGGCAGGTGCGGTCCGGCGACCCGAGCAACGTCGAGGCCCAGGCGGCCAAAGTCTACTGGTCGGCCTGGCTGGGACCGGGCAGGCCCTTCCGCCGCGACCCGCAGGCCGGCGACCTCAACGCCCTGCTCAATTACGGCTACGCCGTCCTGCGGGCGGCGGTGGCCCGGGCCCTGGTGGGCGTCGGTCTGCATCCGGCCCTGGGCATCCATCACGGCAACCGGTCCAACTCCTTCTGCCTGGCCGACGACCTGCTCGAGCCGCTGCGCCCCTTCGTGGACGCCAAGGTCCAGGACCTGAACGCCTGGGGCATGACCCGGGTCGAGGCCCGGACCAAGCCGTACCTGCTCAACCTGCTCACCCTGGAGGTGGCCGTGGGAGACACGACCGGCCCGTTGATGGTCGCCCTCCATCGGCTGGCCGCTTCGTTGGCCAACTGCTTCGCGGGAACGGACAAGGAGCTCATGATCCCGGTTGCGTTGGACACAGCCCGATGGTAATCAGTGGGTACCGATGCATGTGGCTGGTGGTCATGTTCGACCTGCCGGTGGACACCCGGGCGGCCCGCAGGGAATACGCGACCTTTCGCAAGAAGCTCCTGCTGGACGGCTTCGCGCGCATGCAGTTCTCGGTCTATATCCGGCATTGCGCCAGCGAGGAGAACGCCGAGGTGCACGTGAAGCGCGTGGAATCGTCCGTCCCGCCGGACGGCGAGGTGCGGATCATCACCATCACCGACAAGCAGTTCGAGCGGATGCGCATCTACTGGGGAAAACGGCGCAAACCACCCGAACGGGCACCGGCCCAGCTCGAGCTTTTCTGACGGCGTTTCTCCCGCAACCGGCGGCCACGCGGAAGGTTAGGCGGGAGGTAGTGTAATCGATCCCAGCCCGCCGCCAAGCCGCAACTCATACCGACAGAGATAGACGAAGTGGTCAGTGTAATCGATCCCAGCCCGCCGCCAAGCCGCAACCGATCAGCCGGCCCAGGTTCTGTTCGTCCAAGTGTAATCGATCCCAGCCCGCCGCCAAGCCGCAACTCAGCAGGGCGTCGTCATCGCCGATATGTCAGTGTAATCGATCCCAGCCCGCCGCCAAGCCGCAACATGTGATGCCTCCTCGTGTGTCATCTTATAGTGTAATCGATCCCAGCCCGCCGCCAAGCCGCAACGCCCATGAGCCGAAGAGCCTTGAAGTCCGAGTGTAATCGATCCCAGCCCGCCGCCAAGCCGCAACGCCTGGCACCATCGCTCCCAGACGGCGTCAGTGTAATCGATCCCAGCCCGCCGCCAAGCCGCAACAGGTCATGCGGTGAGTCCGCCGAGCGCATCAGTGTAATCGATCCCAGCCCGCCGCCAAGCCGCAACCCATGACGTGGCGCATCGTCAGGAGTCCGAGTGTAATCGATCCCAGCCCGCCGCCAAGCCGCAACGCCGCGCACCTCATTCCCATTGGCTGGATTAGTGTAATCGATCCCAGCCCGCCGCCAAGCCGCAACTGGTCGAACCGCTGCTGAACGGTGCCGCCTAGTGTAATCGATCCCAGCCCGCCGCCAAGCCGCAACCCGGCGTGCCAGATGCCGTCGTGCCACGTAGTGTAATCGATCCCAGCCCGCCGCCAAGCCGCAACAGTATCACCATCGCAAGGGCGATCCCTTCGAGTGTAATCGATCCCAGCCCGCCGCCAAGCCGCAACAGAAGCGGCGAAGCCCGGCACTTAGTGTGCAGTGTAATCGATCCCAGCCCGCCGCCAAGCCGCAACCGCTCGCGGATTCGCCATCCGCATTGGTGAGTGTAATCGATCCCAGCCCGCCGCCAAGCCGCAACCTCACAGTGTCTGGCTGAGCCCGAAACACCAGTGTAATCGATCCCAGCCCGCCGCCAAGCCGCAACACAAACAGGCACACAAGCCAACATAATATTAGTGTAATCGATCCCAGCCCGCCGCCAAGCCGCAACCTTGGCCCAGTCGTAGAGCTGAGCCGCAGCAGTGTAATCGATCCCAGCCCGCCGCCAAGCCGCAACACAGCCACGTGGGCAGGGCCCGGCCCAGGCAGTGTAATCGATCCCAGCCCGCCGCCAAGCCGCAACCAGGCGAAGGGAGCCTGTATCCCTTCCCGTAGTGTAACCGATCCCAGCCCGCCGCCAAGCCGCAACACTGACAGCACGGTGGCGAACCTGAGCGCGAGTGTAATCGATCCCAGCCCGCCGCCAAGCCGCAACCCGCGCACCCGCCCGGTCGTCATCACGCCGAGTGTAATCGATCCCAGCCCGCCGCCAAGCCGCAACGACGTCGGCACCGGCCAGTACAAGACCGTGAGTGTAATCGATCCCAGCCCGCCGCCAAGCCGCAACCGCGCAGCGGCGTTCGCCATCATAGTGCTCAGTGTAATCGATCCCAGCCCGCCGCCAAGCCGCAACCCACGCCACGCCATACCCGAGTTCAACCAGAGTGTAATCGATCCCA
>JABRVU010000531.1:0-14175 GCA_039961895.1 Phycisphaerae bacterium
CGGCCATCGGCCGGGTCGTCAACCGCGTCGGCCGGGCCCCCGCCGACGGCGTCGCCCGGGCCGGGCCGGCCGGCGACCGTGAGCGCGTCGCCGCGGCGGCGCTGCTCGCGCGGATCGGGCTCATAGACCCGCGTGGGATCGTAGCGGACCCATTGCAGGCACAGCCCGCGGGCCGGGGCCGTCGGGCCGGCCCGGGAGCGGTCCAGGCTCTCGCGGATCTCGCGGACGCAATCGGGCTCCCAGTGCCCCCGGCCCACCTCCAGGAGCGTGCCGACCATATTGCGGACCTGGTTATACAGAAATCCGCTTCCCTCCACGTCGATGTGGATCTCCTCGTACCGGCGGGTGACGTGGATGCCCAGCACCGTGCGGACGGTGGACTCGCGGTTGTGACCGGCGGAGGCGAAGGCGGCGAAATCGTGCCGCCCGACCAGGTGAACGGCGGCCGCCCGCATCCGGTCCAGGTCCAGCGGATGCCAGAAGTGGTACACGAACCGCTGGCGGTGCTGCTCGACCGGTCGGTTCATGGTGTTGAACAGGCAGTAGCGATAGAGCTTGGAAACGGCGTGGCGCGAGGCCCGGAAATGCTCCGGGGCCTCGTCGGCGCGCAGGACCGAGATGTCCTTGGGCAGCCGGCTGCCGATGGCCCGGCGGAGGTTCTCGACCGGCATGTGCGTGGTGGTCAGGAAGTTGGCGACCTGTCCGGCGGCGTGAACGCCGGCGTCCGTCCGCCCCGAACCGTTCACGTCCACCTGGTGGCGCACGACCCGGCGGGCGGCCTGCTCGACGAGGTCCTGAACCGTGCGCAGGCCGGGCTGCTTCTGCCACCCGTGAAAGTCGGTGCCGTCATAAGCCAGCACCAGGCGGATGTTGCGCATGGCCTCGATTCTAATCGTTGCGCGATGCGGGCGAAACCGATCCGCCCGGCGCGGATGACCCCCGCCGAGGCCCGGAGCCTGAACCCCGCCCGAGCGGCTAATCCACGTTCGTCCAGGCGCCGGACCTGGCGCTGGCCAGGACGGCGTCGCAGACCTTCTGGGTCTCGAGGGCGTCGCGGAAGGTCGGGGCCGTCGGCCGGCCCTGGGCGGCGTTGTCGAGGAAGTCGGCCACCTGGTGGACGAACGAGTGTTCATACCCGATCTGAAGGCCGGGAACCCACCACTTGCCCATGTACGGCTGGTCCCCGTCGCTGACGTGGATCGAGCGCCAGCCGCGCACGATCGAGTCGTCGCGGTGATCGAAGTAGCTCAGGCGGTGCAGATCGTGGAGGTCCCAGCGAATCGACGCCTTCTCCCCGTTGATCTCGAAGACGTAGAGGGCCTTGTGCCCGCGGGCGTAGCGGGTGGACTCGAACGTGGCCAGCGACCCGTTCCTGAACCGGGCCAGGAACGCGCAGGCGTCGTCGATGCCCACCGGCTCGACCTTGCCGGTCAGGTTGTGCTTGCGCTGCTTGACGAAGGTCTCGGTCATGGCGGTGACGCTGCTGATGCTCCCGTTGAGCCAGATGGCCGTGTCGATGCAGTGGGCCAGCAGGTCGCCGGTGACGCCGCTGCCGGCGGCCTTCACGTCCAGCCGCCACAGCCCCGTGCCGCCCTGGGGCAGGTCCGCCGAGATGGTCCAGTCCTGAAGGAACATGGCCCGGAAGTGGAAGATGCGGCCCAGGCGCCCCTGGTCGATGAGCTGCTTGGCCAGCGTCACCGCCGGCACGCGCCGATAGTTGTACCAGACGGTGTGGGGCACGCCGGCCTTCTCGACCGCCGCGACCATCTCCTGCCCGTCGGCCGCGTTCATGGCCAGGGGCTTTTCGCACAGGATCATCTTGCCGGCGGCGGCGGCGGCCAGGGCGATCTCCTTGTGCAGGTTGTTGGGCACGCAGATGTCCACCGCCTCGACGTCCTTGCGCTCGATCAGCTTGCGCCAGTCGGTTTCCACCGATTCATAGCCCCAGGTGGCGGCGAAGGCCGCGATCTTGTCCTTGTCGCGGGCGCAGGCCGCCTTGAGCACCGGACGCAGCGGCACGTCGAAAAAATTCACCACCTTGCGATAGGCGTTCGAATGCGCCCGGCCCATGAAGCCGTAGCCGATCATGCCGACGTTGAGGTTCCTGGCCATGTTCCTGCTCCTTGGTTGATGCCGCGATTACCGGTTCGCCATTGTAACCGTCCTCCGCGCATCGCCAAGGGCAAACCCAACATCGGGAGAGGTAAGGAGTCCTCCGTTCACAGTGACCGTGCTTTGCGCCGACTTGACCGCCCGATGATGCGGCGCGCTCATTTTCCAGAACCGCGACCGGCGGCTACACTCTCCGGCCATGACGTCTCAAGCCCCGATCACGCCGCGCGACCCGCGCGCCCATCGCGCCTCCCTGGGCATGGTCTTCCTGGTGGTGTTCATCGACCTGCTGGGCTTTGCGATCGTGCTGCCGCTGCTGCCGCGCTACGCGGAGCGCTTCGAGGCCGGCAGCGCCACCATCGGGCTGCTGTTCGCCAGCTTCTCGGTGATGCAGTTCCTGTTCGCCCCGGTGTGGGGGCGGGTTTCGGACCGGGTCGGCCGCCGGCCAGTGCTGCTGGCGGGGCTGGCCGGATCGGTCTTCTGCTACGCCCTGTTCGGAGCGGCCACGGTGGCCGAGAGCCTGGCCCTCCTGTTCGTCTCGCGGATCGGCGCGGGCGTCTGCGGCGGGACCATCGCCGCGGCCCAGGCCTACATCGCCGACGCGACCGGGGCCCGCGACCGGGCCAAGGGCATGGCCCTGATCGGGGCGGCCTTCGGGCTGGGTTTCACCTTCGGGCCGATCCTGGGGTCGATCTCCCTGCCGCGAGCGGCGGCGCCGGGGCAGGTCGAAGCCCTCAACCCCCTGCCCGGCGTGCTGGCCGCGGGCCTGTCGCTGATCGCGTTCATCCTGGCCTGGCGGAAGCTGCCCGAATCGCTGCGCGAGCGCCGCCCCGCCGCCCGGCACCCCTTGCTCAACGTTCAGGGGCTGCGCGAGGCCTTCCGCACGCCGTCGGTGGGCATGCTCATCATCCTCTTCTTCCTGTCCACCTACGCCTTCGCCCAGTTCGAGGCCACGCTGTCACGGCTGACCGCGCAGGTCTTCCATCTGACCGACCGGTCGAACTTCTTCGTGTTCACCTACCTGGGCCTGTGCCTGGCGCTGATCCAGGCGCTGCTGGTGCGGCGGCTGGCCCCGCGCTGGGGCGAGGCCCGCATGATCCAGGCCGGCGCCGCCCTGACCTTCGTCGGGCTGGCCCTGATCGCCGTCTCCGCCCAGTCCCGGTCGCTGGCCCTGCTCATCGGCATGATCCCGGTGACGATCTGCGGCTTTTCGTTCATCACCCCGTCGGTTCAAGGGCTGGTCTCCCGGCGCAGCAACCCGGCCCGGCAGGGCGAGATCCTCGGCGTGAACCAGTCGGCGGCGGCCATGGCCCGCATTCTCGGCCCGTTCTTCGGCAACGTCCTGTTCGGCGCGGACGCCCGGCTGGTCTACGTGGTGTCGGCGGCCATCATCGTGCCCGTGATCGTCATGGGCGTGCTGTGCACCGATTCGGGGCAGGACTGGCCGGCCCGCTCGGGCGCCTTCCCGCTGGCCCCCGTGCTCGACGACGAAGCCGAACGGGCCTGACCGGCGGCCCGGAGGGGCATGAGCAAAGAGCAGCGGCCGGGGCTGGACACGGCCGCACGTGCCCGCGCGGGCGGCTCACGAGCCGCTGAACTGAAACGCATACAGATCGGCCGATTTGAGCACGAAGCGCACCCGCACCGGCTTGCCGGCCAGGCGGGAGAGGTCCGAGCCGCCCTTCCACTTCACCACCCGGTTGATCTCGTTGCAGGTATGGATGATGTCGGCGTCGGCGAGGGCATAGCCGGGAATCGGCTCCCCGCCCGGTGACTGGAGCTCGAGGCGGATCGTTCCGGTCGCGGAAGTGTCCGCGTTGATGACCAGCCGCCGGCCGGTGAACGTCACCGGCGGGGTCACGAACTCGCCGCCGCGCACTCCCGCCCGCACGGAGACGAAGCCGTCGCGCCGCAGCACCACCCGGCTCAGCGTGGTCACGTCCTGATCGGCCCCCACGCCGGCCTTGGTCAGCAGCTCGCGGTTGCGCTCGTTGCGGTCCCAGCCGTGCAACCAGTCCGAGCCGCGGTAATACATGTAGATTTCGCGCCCGGCCCGGTCGGGCACCATTCCGTAGATCACCCGCGTGGAATAGCAGTCGAAGTCGCCCTTCAGACCCAGCGGTATGAACGGGCGGCGGTCGAACCGCTCCCAGTGGAGCCCGTCCCGGCTGGAGGCGAACTGCGTGTCCAGCGAGCCGGCGTTGGTGGGGACCTGCTCCGCGAACTCGCGCAGCAGATGGGTGTAGTGGTAGTAGGCCTGCGGGAAGAGGTAGTAGGCCCCGTCGGCGAAGGGGTACTTGATGGCCGCGCTGCTGTAATAGTCCACCAGGGTCACGTTGCCGGCCACGTCCGCGTCGTCCGGCTGGAGCACGATGGTCATGTCCTGCACGTCGCCGAACCCGTCCACCTTCTCGCTTTCGCCGCGGGCCACGGTCCGCCCCTGCGGCACCGCCCCCTTGAGGTTCCGCCGCACGTAGCAGACGTACTTGCGGAGCTGATCGTCCCAGAAGATCACGTTCTGCGAATCGAGGTGATGGCCCTTGGCTTCCGGGCGGGCGGTGATCGCGCCCGGATGCGTCAGACGCCAGCGAATCCCGTCCGGCGATGAAAGCAGATTGACCCGGTCCTTGTCGCCGTCCTCGTTGAAGCGGCAGACGAACTTGAGCCGCTCCTCGGGCGGGGCGTTGGGATCGACGAAAGCCATGCCCCCGTCCTGCCCGATGGTCAAGCCGGCCGCCCCGTGGCCGATGACGATGTTGTTCTGGCGCGAGCCCTGGTATTCGACCAGGCCCAGGTCGGGCTTGTCCCAATGGATGCCGTCGGAAGAGGTGGCCAGGCAGATGCTGCCGGCCGTCGGCGAGCTGTCCCACAGCTTGTGATCCATGGCGTGATACCACATCAGGTACTTCTCGCCGAGCTTCATCACGCTGCTGTAGGGCCCCAGCCCGCCTTTTTCCCACGGCCGGTCGGTCTTGATGTTGGCCTCGCCGGTTTTCCGCGGCGGATGCACGACCAGGGCCACGTCACGGGCCTGCCCCAGCCAGAAGCGGTCGGCGAAGACCTGCCGGCGGTCGCCCACCTCCACGGGCGGGCCTTCCGCGGCCTGAACGAAAGCGGCGATGATCGTCACGGCCCCGAAGCACAGGAATCCGATGCGCTGCATGTCGTGCCCTCGATAGGATCGATAAAAGAACGGCCGCGAAGCGGCCTCCGGCCACGTCGCGGCTCGAGTTTACATTCCCGAGGGGTCGAACGAAACCGCTCTGCCCTCACCGCCGGCGCCGACGCATCAACAGGGCGCCCGTGGCCAGCAATCCCAGCGTGGCCGGCTCGGGGATCGTCGCCACGAACGCGCGGGTCTGGTCGTTCATGTTGATGCCGATGCCGGTGATCACCAGCTCGCCGCTGGGCAGCCGCCCGACGCTGGTCGCACGGGTCAGGACCTTGAAGTCGCCCATCAGCCCCTGGGCGGAAAAGAGCACGGTGAGGTCCTTGACCGTCCAGTTGGCCGGATCGGGATCGGTCAGGTTCCACAGGACGGCCCTCTCGCCGACCTCGCGGAAGTTGTTGCCCACCGCGAAGCGCCCATCGTCGGTGCAGCCCAGCGGCGAGCTGGTGATCACCAGGTAAGGCCAGTTGCCGCTCTTGCCCGTGGCCGCCGACGTTCCGAAAATCCTCATTCCATCGGCGCTGATGGCCAGGGCCGTGCCGAAGATCGTGCCGTCCAGCCCCGGGAAGAAACGGTCCGCCGGCGTGCCCGGGTTGGTGAAGTCTACGTACAGGTTGCGCGGGTTGCCGCTCTGGAGGCGCGAGCCGACGGCCCGGCCGGTGGCGGATACGCCGTTGAGCGAATAGCCCTGGGCCGCGCCGGTGGTCGCCGTGCTGCGCAGAACCGTCACCGGGTCGCCCGAGCCCCGCGACGTGTAATGGTTCCGTCCGGCGCCGGAGATGATGTTGATCCATACGTCGTAGTACACGTCCGTATTCGTGCCGCGCAGCGAGTTGGCCGCCGGCAGGCCCAGGCTGCCGCTGGAGAACACGTTCACGTCGCGCCGGCTGGTCCAGGTCAGGCCGCCGTCACTGGAGAACCACTCCCCGCTCCACCCGGCGGACTCTCGACCGTGAGCGATCAGTTGCGTATTGCCGTTGACCACCCGATATCCCACGCCGCTGGCGTTGGTCGAGGTGTGGGCGGCGCCGGTGAAGGTGCGCGTGCCGTTGACCGCGTCCCACACGAAACCGGTTCCGGTGCCCGACTGCCCGACGACGAACTGGCCATCCGGCGTGATGGCCCGCGCGGTCGTGGTCGTATCATCGCCCAGCGGCGCGATGGCCGTCAGTTGAAGGCTTGCCGACGCTTCACCAGCCAACCAGCCGATCGCCGACCCCGCGACCAGCACCAATGCCCGCTTCCACAACCGTAATCCAAGCATGGCTTCTTTTCCTCCTCCCCGGACTGGGATGAAACCGAACTTCGAGCTAACTGAATGACGCGATTCGCCAACTGCCGGTACGCCCGACAAGACCGAAACTTTGTGCTTGCGTCGTGCAGTTACCTCCGAAGAACACTGCCTAAGCGACGCATCCTTACCAGTCAACCGTTGTCAAGACGCAGGTAATCTGCGCAGTATAAGTCTGCTGAGTGCGATTGTCAACGTGATTCGTGCATATTCTGTCAACAACGTCCGGTACATCGGAGGTGAACACCTCAGAACAACGATTTTAAACGTCTTATCTTTTTCTATTTTATCAGACTCATCTCAGCCCAATGGGATAAGGCGAAGTAATCGGGCACCAAAGCCACTGCGATGCCGGTCATGCGGTCGCCGGCACGGCGTAAGCGGAGCTCGATCTTGACGGGCCCGTGGTAGCTCGGCTGGGTCCGCAGGCGGCCTTCCGTCCAGCCGGTGAACCGATCGCCCTTGAAGCTGACTTCCTTTAAGGGCACTGGCTCGGCCTTGCCGAACTGCGCCTTGACCGCCCCCGAGGGTTCGATTTCCAGGTTCACGCGGATGTCCCCGTCTACATGGACGATGCGTCCTTCCCATCGGCCGACGAAATCGGCGGCGCCCGTCTCAGGCTCCTTCTTTTCCTCGGCCTCGACGGCCTTTCCATCCGGGAACAACACCTCGGCGATCCGCTGAACCACTTTCTCTCGAAACGGGCCGTGGTCCGAGTTGGTCAGCACGACCAGCGCCGTGCGGGTGTCGGGGAACAGCCGAAGCTGGGTTGAGACCCCGGGCATCCCGCCGGTATGGCTGACGCTTCGCCGTCCGAAATACTCATCCACGAACCAGCCGATGCCGTTGCCCTTGTCGCCGGGCCGGTCGGCGTTCGAGGAGCGGACCCGCATCTGTCGGGCCGACTCGACCGAAAGGATCCTTACGCCGTCAAGCTCGCCGTCGTTCATGTGCATCCGCGCGAAGCGGGCCAGGTCGTTGGCGCTGGACCAGATCGCCGACGCCCCGTCGTGATCGAAGGCGTAAGGCTGCACGGGGATGAACCGGCCGGCCACGTCGCGCGTGTAACGCATCGTGGCATCGGCTTCCCGACCGGGCCGGACGCGGTCCGAGGTCCGCGTCATCTTCAGCGGGTCGTAGAGCTCCCTCTCCATGAACTCGCCCCAGGGCCGCCGGGCCACGATCCCGGTGATGTATTCGAGCACGCCGAAGGCCAGGTTCGAATAGAGCCACTCGCTGCCCGGACGGGTGGCCGCAAAACCGTATCGCCGGATGGCCTCATCCCTCGGGTGCGGCTCCACCCCGTTGTAGAAGAAGCTGTAATGCAGCGGAAGGCCCGAGGTATGATTGGCCAGCCGACGCAGGGTGATCTCGTCGGCCGAACCGACGTACGCGCGGAGCTTGGCCTCGCGCAGATACCGGTTGGCCGGGGCGTCCAGGTCGATCAGGCCGCGATCCTTGAGGATCATCAGGCCGGTCGCGGTGATGGGCTTGGACACCGACGCCAGCAGGTAGATGCTGTCGGGCGTGGCCGGGACTTTTCTCTCCAGGTCGGCGTAGCCGAAACCCTCGGCCCAGATGACCTGATCCTGTCTGACCACCGCCACCGCGACCGATGGCGCCTGGCCGTCGTCGATGCCCTCCTGAATGAACCGCCGAACGGTCTGGAACTCGTTCGCCGCGACCACCTGCCCGCTGACCGGCACCGCCTGAGCAACAGACATCGCCATGAGGATTGCGATCCTTGACATTGCCTGGACTTCGGGAAAGACCTCGTTCGTTGGTCCGGGAACAACCGGAACGTCCGTCCTGTCCGCGGCGGCACCGCGAGATTACAGACGAACCGGTCCGTACTGTACCCGTCTGGCTTGGGCGAGGAAACCCATGTCCTGGATCCTGCCCGCTCGGGGTTGCGACCGCCTGGCGGGTAAGCTGGCGGCACCGACGGGATGATGCACGAGGCAGCATCGTGGGGCCCGTGCGGCCCCCTGTGTCAACGAAGCCGTCATGCCGCCGCCTCGATCCTCGGGGTTTCGGATCGCGACCTCCCGACATGGGAACGCACGCCCAAAGCCCGCCTCCAGAACCCTACGGACGGGGCTTCCACACGGTCGGTGGCCAAGGTGACGCGGGGATGTGTAAACTAAGATTGTGACAACAGTTACGTCAATGGAGCCGATGGGGGTTGAACCCACGACCTTCTGGATGCCATCCAGACGCTCTCCCAACTGAGCTACGGCCCCAGGGGTGTATCAGCGCACATCCTGAAACCCGTGTGGGACCGGCTTCCAGCCGGTCGGTTTTCGGGGATTGAGGACACGCGTTCAGGCGATCCGTCGCGGCGGACGATACGGGCTTCGATGCGCACGTCTCGCCGGACCGGCCACCGTGCTATCATTAAAGACTGCCCGCCCGCCAACGTCAAGTCCACACCAGGCCTTGCAGCACGTTGTTGGGTGCATGACACCATCGGATGGGGCGATGAATGGAGCGGCCGGGCTCTGCACTGGCCGGTTCCGTTCAGTATGAAGTCCGGTTGGGCGGCCGGTACAGAACCCGGCCGGTACATCTGCCGTCCCCGCAACAGGCCCACGGACCCCTATGCAATCCGGAAAACCAGCAGTTCAAGGGGCCGGTTTGGTTGAGGTGGTCGGTTCGTCCGAGCCGTACAGGGCCTCGTCGCGCATCCGCCGGGCGTCCTGGACGAGCCGGGCGCGGTCGATGGGCTTCTCGGGCTCGAGCGAAAAGGCCATTTCCTGTCGATCGTGGAACTCGAAGGGCATCAGGGCCTCGGTGACGAAGTCGAGGCCGGGAAGCTGATACCACGGAGCGTTCAGCCGATGATGGGTTCGCAGCGTCTCGTAGCCAGGCTTGCGGATGATGACGTCGTAATCCCCGTACCAGAGGAAATCGGTGCTGACCGGGCTGGTGCCGACCACCTCGTCGTTCAGGATCACGGTGGCACCCTGGGGCTGGGTGTTGATAGTCAACGTCCGACGGACGCAGCCGGGCAGCACGCCCAGCCCGACGGCGACAGCGGCCACGACCAGAACCACCGAACCGAGACCACTTCCTGGGAACCGGTGTTCCGACCGCCTGGAAGCCGGCCTCTGGCCGGTTTCAGCGGTTTGTGCGCCGGCCTGGGGGCATCGGCGGATTCTCCAAAGACGAGTCGCCATCATGGCGGCACCTCGACGATCTCGGCGGAGAGCGACTGGGTGTCGATGACCGCCACCGTGCATCGGCCGTACAGCCACCCGCAACATTCGCCGGGGTTGAGAAACAGCTTGCCCTCCCGCCGCTGGTTGACGATCTCATGGGTGTGGCCGGTGATGATGATGTCCGCCTGGCGGACGTCGCCGGGAGAGCACCACTCGATGAAATGGTGGATGAGGATGCGCCGCCCGTCGGCCTGAACCCACAACGGGCCGTCCTGAATCTGCGGCAGGACGTTCTTGAGCCCGGCGCGCTCGCCGTCGTTATTGCCATAGACCACGTGCAGCGGTCCGCTCCAGGCCAGCAGGCGACGGGCCGCGAACGGCGCGATCAGGTCGCCCGGATGCACCAGGGCCTCGATGCCCCGATCGCGCAGCAGGGACAGCCCGCGGTCCAGAGTGGGCAATCGGTCGTGAGTATCGGAGATGACGCCGATCCGCATGGCCAGCGCTCCACAAACGGCCTGCATCGCAGGGCGGCCAGGAGCATAACACGGCCGCGGTTCCGGTGGAAGCAGCCGGCCGGGCCGCTTCCGACCGGCGCAGGAGGAGCCGGCCTCAGGGTTGCAGCCCCGGCGTCGGTGGGTAGAATCCGCCGGAGTGGGGGCGTGGCGCGGTTACGGCGCGGGAGTCGGGGGAGTGAACGGCCAGGATCGCGGCCTGGCCGGTGGGCGCGGCCGGTCGATTCCGCACCGCTCGCGCGCAAAGGAGGCGACCTCGGTGTTCAGCCTGATTCCCCGGGACGCGGGCTTCTTCAACCTCTTCGAGGAGGCCGCCGCCATCGTGCTGCGCGCCGCCGAGGAGTACGCCCGCCTGGCCCGCAACTACGACCAGCGCGAGACGCAGCTCGCCCGCATCCGCCAGTGCGAGCACGACGGCGACGAAGTCGCCCACCGCACGCTGGAGAAGCTGGACCAGACCTTCATCACGCCGTTCGACCGCGAGGACATCCAGGCGCTGATGATGCGGATGGACGACGTGATCGACGAGATCGACGCGGCCTCGAAGCGCCTGCTGCTCTACAAGATCGCGGAGCCGACCGCCTGGCTGGTCAAGCAGACCGACGTGCTGCTGGAGGCGGCCCGGCTGATCGGCGAGGTGGTCGCGGGTTTGAGGGATCTCAAGCACCCCGCCGGCTTGCAGCCCAAGCTGGTCGAGGTCCACCGGCTGGAGAACGTGGGCGACGACAACAATCACGCCGCCGTCGCCGAGCTGTTCAACACCGCCGCCGACCCCATCCTGGTCATGAAATGGAAGGAGATCTACGACATGACCGAGCGGGCCATCGACCGCTGCGAGGACGTCGCCAACGCCATTGAGGCCATCATCCTGAAGAACGCCTAAAAGCAAGGGATGGTTACCTACGTCATCATCATCATCCTGATCGCCCTGCTGTTCGACTTCAGCAACGGGGTGAACGACGCGGCCAATTCCATCGCCACGGTGGTGGCCACGCGGGTGCTTTCGCCGCGCCTGGCGGTGCTGTGGGCGGCGTTCTTCAATTTCGTGGCCGCCTTCGGCTTCGAGACCCACGTGGCCCGCACCATTCAGAAGGACCTGGTCCGGCCGGAGGTGATCGACCCGCTGCTGATCCTGTCGGCGCTGCTCTCGGCGATTATCTGGACGCTGGGCTGCACCCACCGGGGTCTGCCCATCAGCGTATCGCATTCGCTGATCGGCTCGATGGCCGGCGCCGCCATCCTCAAGGGCGGGGCGGGAGCCATCCTCTGGGGCAAGATCGCCGTGGTGGCCATGTTCATCGTCCTCTCCCCGCTGATCGGCCTGGTCCTGGGTTCAGGTCTGATGATCGTCACCATGTGGATCGCGCGGAAGGAGCCGCCCCGGCGCGTCGATCGCATCTTCCGGGTGCTGCAGTTGATCTCGGCGGCGGTGTACAGCCTCAGCCACGGGCTCAACGACGCCCAGAAGACGATGGGCATCATCTCGGCGCTGCTGCTGAGCGTGCCGGCCATGGCCCATCTGGCCACGCACACGGGCGACCCGAGCTCGACGCAGATGGCCTGGTGGATCATTCTGAGCTGTCACGGGGCCATTGCCCTGGGCACCTACGTCGGCGGATGGAAGGTGATCCGCACCCTGGGGCATCGGGTGACCAAGCTCCAGCCGGTGGGCGGGTTCTGCGCCGAGACCGGGGGCGGCGTGACCATCCTGGCCCTGTCGGCCGCCGGCATCCCGGTGAGCACCACCCACACCATCACCGGGGCGATCTTCGGCGTGGGCATGACCCACCGTCTGACCGCGGTGCGCTGGAGCATCGGGACGCGGATCGTGACCGCCTGGGTGCTGACCCTGCCGACCGCCGCCCTGCTGGCCGCCCTCATCTACGCCGTTCTCTCGCGGGTGGTGTGAGAAGGGCGTCGCGGCCGGCCATGTCTCCTATATTAGGTTCGGCGAAGTTTTGTCTTGACAGTAGCCGAACTTCCGTTAACCTGTGGCCCGTCGCGGACCGCTCCGCCGACTCGGGCTTTGATGCATGCGCACGATGTGGACCGATTCCAACCGGCTGGCCGTGTTGCTGGCCGGTTTGTGGCTGACGCCGGGGGCCTCCGCCCAGAGCTCGCGCCCCGCGGAGGGGGGTCCGGCGGCCGTCGCCTCGCGGCAGGCGCTCGCGGAGAGCGCGCCGCCGGCGGCCGCAGCGGGTCGGAACTTCTTCGGCCTGCCGGCGGCCGAGCTGGAGGAGCCCATCGTCACTGACCGGCCCGATTTCACCGAATCGACCCTGGCGGTGCCCCACGGCCACATCCAGGTCGAATCCGGCTACACCTTCACCTTCGACCGCGAACACCGCGACCGATCCCGCGATCACACCGCCCCGGAGTTCCTTTATCGGATCGGCCTGTGGGAGGAGTTCGAGCTGCGCATCTCCTGGCTGGGTTATTCCTGGCGCGAGGATCAGTTCGAGACGCGGACCCGCCACGGCCGACGGGTCAGCCGGGAAGCTTGGACCCAGGGAGCCAACGACATCGGGCTGGGGTTCAAGCAGCATTTCTGGGATCAGAGCGGGTGGCGGCCCGACCTCGGCGTCATCGTCGAGACCTCGGTGCCTTCCGGCAGCGGCGACCTGACCAGCGGAGACGTCGACCCCGGCGTCAAGCTGCTGTGGGCGTATGATCTGACCGACACCTGGTCGCTGGCCGGCAATCTCAACGCCGCCGTGCCCACCGAGCGGACCCATCGCTTCTTCCAGGTCTCCAACTCGGTCAGCCTGGCGGCCGCATGGACCGACCGTCTGGGCACGTATTGCGAATACTTCGGTTTTTATCCCAATACGCACCACGGCGACTGCGCTCATTATCTCAACGGCGGTTTCACGATCCTGCTCACGCCCGACGTGCAGCTTGACTTCCGGGCCGGCGTGGGGCTCAACGAAGAGGCGGACGACTTTTTCGCGGGCGCCGGCCTGAGCTTCCGGCTGTAGATTCCGGCCGGCCGGCCCAAGGTACCGTCGAGCGGGGCCGCGCGCGGCTCCTCTCGACCCGGCGCGAACGACGTGACTTTCTAACGCAACCAACCCAGGAGACGCGCGATGCGGTCATTCAGACGGGTGTCCCACTGGATCGGTCCGGCCCTGGTGCTGACCAGCGCCGCCGGCTGCCGGGTCGGCGACGCGGTGATCGACGGGGCCTACGGCGGAATCAGCGATACCGTCGCGGGGATCATCTCCGGCGTCATCCTCGGAACGCTGGGGCTTTAGGACGCCGGGATCATCGCCGGTGCACGGGGATCCTCGACCTGCGGCCCCTGGCTGCGGCCCGTCCAGGGCCGGCACCGCGGTCGTGTCCATGAACACCGCGCAAGAGGCCGGCGCCTACGGTCCGGTACAACCGTTCCTGATGCTGCGCCTGCTCCCGTTACCGTCAGTGCGCCGCCTTGGCTTCCTCGCGTTCCTTCCTGGCTCGTTCGATGATCTGCTGCTGAATGTTGCCGGGCACGGCCTCGTAGTGGGAGAACTCCATGGTGTAGCTGCCCTGTCCGCCGGTGATGCTCGAGAGCCGCGAGTGATAGTCGGCCATTTCCGCCAGCGGCACCTGCCCGGTGATGCTGCTCAGACCGCCGGGCAGCATGGTCTGGCCCGTCGGCCGGCCGCGGCGCGAGGCCAGGTCGCCCTGGATGTCGCCGACCTTGTCGTTGGGCACGGTGACCTCGAGATTGACGATCGGCTCGAGCAGCACCGGCTTGCACTGCTGGAAGGCGATCTTGAAGGCCTCGCGCCCGGCGATCTGGAAGGCGATGTCCTTGCTGTCCACCGGGTGGGTTTTGCCGTCGGTGAGCCGCACCTTCACGTCCACCACCGGATAGCCGGCGATAACCCCCTCCTTGAGCTGGGCCTGGATGCCCTTGTCCACGCTGGGCCGGAAGGACAGGTC
>JABRVU010000532.1:0-6022 GCA_039961895.1 Phycisphaerae bacterium
GCGTAGGCTGATCGGCCGGCCCGACGCAGGCATTCCGGACCACCTTGGTAGAATACCGCTGCCACACGGCTTCATGATACGGCGTTTTTCCCCGCGCGGGCCGGCCGATCAGCCTACGCCGTAGAGCCCGCCGTCGAAGCCCGGCCGAACGTCGTCGTCGGCGTGGTCCATGACCTCGCCGAGCCGGGCGAAGACCTTGTGGAACGCGGCCACGACCTTTTCGTTCAACTCCCGGCCGTTGGGCGGGTGGATCGAGTGGATGTTCGTATAGTCGTCGCAAAAACGCCGGGCCACCGGGTAGTCGCCCGGGTCATAGCGGTAGGTGATGCCCCTGGCCTCGTTGATCGCCCAGGGATAGCGCTTGCCGATGCCGATCATGCTCTGAAACACGTCCTGCGCCGGGACGGGCATGCTCTGCCACTGGCCCAGCAGCACGCCCTCCTTGAACAGGGCCTTCTCGACGGCCACGCGGAAACGCCGGGGCGGCACGTCCACGCCGGCCGCCCGAGGATCGAAGCGCACCGCGTAGAACCAGTAGACGTGCTTGCAGCCGGGCGGGCAGCGCGGCGGGACCACGCCGGGAATCCGGCCCAGCTCGCGGCTGAGGTATTCGGCGTTGCGGATGCGGGTCTCGTTGTGCGCGTCGAGGTGCTTGAGCTGCCCGCGGGCCAGGGCCGCCGGCAGTTCCTGGTTGCGGTACATGTAGCCCATGATCGAGGCGTTGTATTTCTGGCGCAGCGTCTTTTCGTCGCATTCGTCGCCGAAGTAGCGGACCAGGTCGCCCTTTTTAAGGACGTCCTCGTCGTCGGTGACGAACAGCCCGCCCTCGCCGCCGCAGAGGTTCTTGAGGTTGTTCAGGCTGAACGCGCCGGCCACGCCCATCGTGCCGCACATGCGGCCCTTGTACACGGCCCCGTGGGCCTGGCAGGCGTCCTCGATGACGTGCAGCCCGTGCCTGCGGGCCAGGTCGAGGATCGGGTCCATGTCGGCCGGGCAGCCCTGGATGTGCACGGGGATGATGGCTTTGGTCCGCGGCGTGATGGCGGCCTCGATGCGGGCCGGGTCGATGGTAGACGTCACCGGCTCGATGTCCACGAAGACGGGGATGGCCATCTGGTGGATGACGCACGAGGCGGTGGCCAGGAAGGTGTAGGCCGGCACGATGACTTCGTCGCCAGGCCCGACGTCGACGGCGGCCAGGGCCATGTGCAGCGCCGCCGTGCCGCTGGCCGTCGTCAGGCAGTGCTTGACGCCCAGAAACGCGGCCCATTCGCGCTGCAGGGCGACGACCTGCGGAGCGGTGGCCCCGGCCACGATGCCGCTGTCGAGCACCTGTTGCACGTAGGCGCGGTCGTCATCGGTGATGACCGGCCAGTTCCTGTAATCCGCCCGGGTCAGCACCGGCTTGCCGCCGCCAATCGCCAGCTTTTCCGACATGAGCGTCCCTCACCGTCCAGCCGCGCGCGCCCGCTGATCGGCCGCCGCTGACGCGCCGAAGAATACCGCTTTCAACCGTCGTTGACGAGTGCCGACGCGGGCAGGAGGCAGCCGGCGGTCCTGCCGCGACCAGCGGCCCGAATGAAGCGGCCGGGCTTGAGCACCGGCCCTATCCGTCCGGCGTACGGGGTGAACTTCCGGCACGCAAGCTCGGCCGCTCCGACGGCTCCGACCGCGGAAACAGTCACGTACGCCGCACCCACCCCATCCTGGCCCGTCGCCTTGATCTTCTCCGCTGGCCGGTTGATGATTCCCGTACGGGTCACGGGAGATGCTGATGTTCAAGGTTCGCGTGCTGGTGGCGCTGGCGGTTCTCGGGACGACGTTGGACGGCGGAGGGCGCGCCTTCGGTCAGACCCGGCCGGAGGATGATGCCCTGAGCCGCCTGGCGGCGCGACGCTCGCCGCATCCGGCCACGCGCCCGGTCTTCACCTGGCGCCCCCTGTCGGACTATCCCCGCCCGCCGGCGCCCGACACCGGCTGGGGCATCCACGACAATCCCAACTGCGCCTGGACTCCGTCCGACCCGGACGCCTTCTTCAAGGAGCTTCGCGGACGTTACGGCTTCACCTGGTTCAAGGTGCTGGCCTGCGGGACCAACAAGCTGTCGGTGGTCTCGGCGGCGAAGCGGCAGGGCCTCGAACCGGTGGTCCGGCTGTACGCCGAACGGCCGGCGCCGTTTTACCCCCGCCCCGGGCGCGAGGAGGCCGATTTTCGCGCCGCCGTCCGGGCCTACGTCGCCGCCGGGGCCCATTACATCGAGGCCGGCAACGAGCCCAACCTCGCCGCCGAGTGGGCCGTAGGACAATGGGAACAGCCCGACCGCGTCAAGCGCGTCTGCTGGCAGTGGCTGCGCGTCCGCAAGCTCATCGCCGACTCCGGCGGCATCCCCGTGTTCTTCGCCATGAGCGTGGGCGGAAACGACGGGCGCTCCGCCGGCCAGTGGTGGGACGAATGCTTCCGCGTCTTCCGCGAGTGGGGCAGGATCGACGAGGCCTTCGCCGGCTGTGCCATCGCCGCCCACCCCACGCCGCTCAACCATCCGCTCGATTATCCGTTCAACCCGGAGAAGGGCCTGCCCGGCGGGTCGCCGGGCGAGCGCTTCGAGTCGCTCATGCAGGACAACAGTTGCTATCGCGGCGTCGAGCTGCTGGTCATGCTCATGGAGCGGTACCTGCCGCATCCGATCCCCATCCTCGGCACCGAGGGCGGGGCCTTTCCCGACAACTTCGACGACCGGAACTATCCGCCGGTCACGCCCGATCGCCACCGCGACCTGAACCTGGGCATCTTCGAGCGCTTCAACCCGGCTCACCCCGAATACTGGGGCGACGCGGTCTTCGCCCAGATGTCGTGGATCTATCACGCCGACGGCGGGCCGTTCGCCATCGACAGTTGGTTCGACAACCCCAAATACGGGCGGATGCCGATCCTGGACGCTCTGGAAAAGGCCCCGCGCTTCGACCGGGGCCCGGCCCTGGCCAAGTACGCCGCCACCCGTCCCCGTTGATCGTCGTGAAGACGCGCATGAAAGCCGGCACCGCGCCCTCACGGTCGCGGCTCTGACGGCCCGACTCTCCCATTCCGATTGAAGCAGGACACCGGTCGTGGGGTGGTTTCCGGCTTTACACGGTCCGCACGGGGGAAGGCCGCTACGAGAAAGCGCTGTCATACTAGTTCGGTCGGCTCCCTACCTTGATAAGCCCTTCAGCGGTACAATCATCCCGCTGAGTGAAACGGAGTCAGGCTCTGCGGAGACGCAACCTGACAGGGGATAACTCGGCCGACGGTGGGTCCAAGGCGCCCGCCCCGCTGCCCTGCCGGAGCGGTTTTTTCCTTTCGCCTTGGAACACCGGAGCCACGCATCAACAAATCCCAGGGTCGGGGGCAGAGTCCCGGTTCATCCACGGATTCTGCTGAAGAACCAATTGCAGGGCCGGGCCGAAGCGCGACAGTTCGGGACGGAAGCCGCAGATGACAAACATCACCGACCAGCCCCAGGCACGCTTGGAAGGCTCCGTTTTATCACTCGCACGCGCGGTGAAGAGCCGGCCCGGCAACCTGCGAACGGCATGGGCCATGATCTCCAGGTGCGTAGTCTCTGCCGCGGCAGGAACCAGCCTGCCGTTGGCTTTTCCGCCCGCTACGGCGTGGGCGGAGTTGAAGTTCCAGCCCGTCATCCTGGACAAGGCCTACATCGCCTACGAGCGCGACGTCGGCGATGTGGACAACGACGGCGACAACGACGTGGCGGCCGTCCAGGAGGGTGATACCACGATCCAGGTGTTCCGTGCTCCTTCGTGGACCCGTTCCACGCTGGTCAGCTTCGCCGGACCTTACCGCTATCCGCGGGCCGACGACTTCAAGCTCGCCGACGTGAACGGCGACGGCAGGCTGGACGCGGTCACGCGCCTGGGCACCGGGCCTTCTGACGACGGCGCCGGCATTGCCGTCTGGTGCGAGAACCTCGGTGGCGGCTCGAAGTTCACCCAGCACGTCATCGGCAGGAGCCCCGAATACGTAAAGGACATCGTGGTCGTGGATTTCGACCGTGACGGCCGGTTGGACGTCGCCCTGCGCATGGACTCGCGCACGCAGATCTGGCTGCAGGAGCCGAACGGCTGGACCGAGGTCATGCTCAACCACGAGCCGCATGAAGGCATGGAAGCGGCGGACCTGAACATGGATGGGCGTCCGGACATCGTCCTGAACGGCTTCTGGTTCGCCACGCCGGAAACGCCGGCCGCGTGTCGGAGCGCGGGCCACTACAAGAAACACGCCATCGACAACGCCTGGTTCACCCAGACCGGCGACTGGACCGCCAACAGCTGCAAGGTGGCCGTGGCCGACATGGACGGCGACGGGGCCAACGATGTGGTCCTCTCTCACTCCGAGCGGCCGGGAATTCCGGTTGCCTGGTATCGGTCCTCGACCCCCAAGGGGGCCGGCCCCTGGCGCAAACAACCCGTAGCGGTTGTGGACTACTGCCATACGCTGCAGGCCGCGGACTTCGACCTCGACGGCAAGGTGGACCTGCTGGTCGGCGGGATGAAGCAGTCCCAGCATCGCGGCCTGAAGCTGATGCTCAACGGCGGTGCCGGCACCCGGTGGACCGAATTCTCGATCGACACCAGCGGCAGCTACAGCGCCGAACTCGGCGACATCGACAAAGACGGGGACCTCGACATCGTGGGCGTCCGCAACTGGGATGCCGCACCCAGCTACATTTACCGCAATACCGCCGGCGGCGCTCGCCAGAGCCGGTGGACTTACCACCAGGTCTCCGCGGCGCACGTGCGCACGTTCGGCCTCTGCTTTCCGGATGTAGATGGGGACGGGGACCTCGACATCGCCTCCGGCCCGTTTGTTTACGTCAACCCCGGTCCGCCGCTGACCGGCGCATGGAATCGCACGGCTCTGCCCGACGGGGTTCATGCCTTCGCCAGCCTGGACGTGGACGGCGATCGCCTGGCCGATCTGCTGGCCCAGAAGGACAACGGCGGCGCCAACCGGATCGACCTGTTCTGGGTCGAAGCCGGGAACGCCGCCGGTGCCGCGTGGTCCAAGCCGATCCTCGTGGGAAGCGTGCCGCGCAGCGAGCACCCTGAGGGCTCTCAGGGCTGCCGCGTGGCCCAGTTCGTCGCGGGAGGCCGCCCCGAGGTCGTGATCTCCACCATGCGGGGGATTTATTGCTTCACCATACCTGGGACCGACCCCGGCCGCGGCAACTGGCCGCGCACGCTGGTCGCCCCCAATGACTCGGACGAGGGGATCGGCGCGGCGGACATCGATGGGGATGGAAAGGTGGACATCTGCTTCACCAGCGGTCGCAGCAAGCAGGTGAAATGGGCACGGAATCCGGGGGACGGCAGCGGCAACTGGAGCGTGGTCACCATCGGGTCGTTTCCGGAGGCGGACTGGCCGGATCGCTGCGAGGCCGCAGACCTCAACGGGGACGGACGCGTGGACATCATCGTCACCGAGGAGAACCCCGGGCGTGCGGCGGACGCCCTGGCCTGCTGGTGGGAGCAACCGGCCGGCGGCGCGACCGGTGCCAACTGGGCGCGGCACACCATCACCACGCAGTTCACGATGAATAGCCTGGACTTGGGCGACGTGGACAAGGACGGCGACGTGGACCTCGTCCTGGCCGAGCATCGGGGCGCCAAGCGGATCGCGGTGTGGCAGAACGACGGGCGGGGCGTGTTCACTGAGAAACGCGTGGGGGAAGGCCGCGAGAGCCATCTGGGGGCACGGCTGGCGGACCTCGATGCGGACGGCGATCTCGACCTGGCGAGCATCGCCTACGACGATTTCACCAGGCTGCATGTCTGGCGGAATGACGTAGAAGGACGAGAATGACCACCTCATTTGTGGATCAAGCCCAATAACGGCCCGACCGCCGGATCACCGCACTGTCCGGCCACAACCACGAGCGGCTACACTCATCGCCGTCGTTCCTGCGGCCGGTGGACTATTACCGTGGAAACCCGGAGGCGCTTCTGGCCGAGCGTCGCCGGAAACT
>JABRVU010000533.1:0-3167 GCA_039961895.1 Phycisphaerae bacterium
ACCTTACGGCGGGTTCACCCCGCCGTAAGGTCCCGTCGGGTCGCTGACCACGTTGGGCGGAAAGCCGGCGGACATGGTCAGACCGCCGCCCAGGATCGTCGAGCCGTTGCCCGACTCGAAGACGGCCACGTAGACGAACGCGCCGTCCGGGCTGACGGCCAGGGCCCGCGGGTCCTCGCCGGCGATGGGGATCACGCCGAAGCCGCCCTCGAGATGGCCGATGCTGAAGGTGATGACCGCGTTGACCTGCGAGCAGGAGACGAAGGCCGTTCCCGCCGGCCCGGCGAAGACCACGTCGGTCGGCTCATCGAGCGTCTTGAGCGTGCGGACCACGTTGAGCGCGGTCAGGTCCACGATGCTGACGCTGTCGGAGACGTGGTTGACCACCCAGGCCTCGGTGTTGGTGCGGGCCCGCACCGAGACGGGATCGAGCCCCACCGGCACCGAGCCGGCGCGGAGGGGAGCTGCGCCGGTGACGTCGAAGATTTCCAGCCGGTTATCGGCCGTGTTCACCGCCAGCAGTCGGGTGCCGTCGGGCGTCAGGTCCAGCGGGTGGACGTGGGGCGTCTCCCAGTTCACGAAGCTGGATTGAGCGGCGCCGGCGGCGGCGCAACCGCAGGCGACGGCCCACGCGAGAAGGGTTCGGAACATGTAAGAAGCCACTCCTGTTCCCCGGTCATTCTCCACCGGCGGCGTTGCGGTTCAGGTCTTGTCCGGCCCGAGGGGTGAGTACGATCGCACCGGCCATCATACCACATCGGCCTTGCGTCCGACAGTTGCAGGGCAATCGCGGGAATGGACGGGACGAAGACTGACCCGCGCCCGCAAGACCCGTGGCCGGCCGGCGGATATGACGCCCCGCCCGCCCACGGGTATGATTCCATGAATGGTACGACTCGACGACGCACAGAAAGCCCAGGTCCGTGACCTGCTGGCCAGGCTGATCGCCATCCCCAGCGCCGTCGCCTCGATCGAGCAGGCCAATCGGGATCGCGCCGAGGAGGGCATGGCCCGGTTCCTGGGCGAGCACCTGCGGGGAATGGGGATGGCCGTCGAATACCACGAGGTCTTCCCCGGCCGGCGCAACCTCATGGCCCGCTGGCCGGGCCAGGGCTCCAGCGGCCGGAGCCTGATGCTCGAAGCCCACATGGACACCGTGCCGGTCGAGGGCATGACCATCGACCCGTTCGGAGCCGTCGTCCGCGACGGGCGGATGTACGGGCGGGGGGCGTGCGACACCAAGGGCTCGATGGCCGCGTTTCTGGCCGCCCTGGCCATCGCCCGGCAGCGCGACGCCCTGCCGGCCGACACGGTGTACTTCGTCTCGACGGTCAGCGAAGAGACCGGCTGCGACGGCGCGGCCGCGCTCATGACCACGCCCTTCCGCACCGACGCGGCCATCGTCGGAGAGGCCACCGGCTGCCGCGTCGTGACCGCCCACAAGGGGCCGCTGTGGCTGACCGTCGAGACGCACGGCCGGGCCTGTCATGCCTCCATGCCCGACCACGGCGTCAATGCCATCGCGGCGATGGGCCGGGTCATCGACTTCGTCCACGGCCCCTGGCAGGACTACCTGCGCGCCGGAAGCCACCCGCTGCTGGGACGCTCGACGTCCACCGTCACCACCATCGAGGGCGGAACCAAGATCAACGTCATCCCCGCCCGCTGCCGGATTCAGGTGGACACGCGGCTGATCCCCGGCCGGCCGCGCGAAGCCGTGCTCGCCGACTTCAAACGCATGCTCGGCGAATACCTGGGCGATCCCGCCGCGTTCACCATCCGCGACGTGACCGGCAACCCGCAACTGGACACGCCGGTCGGTCTGCCGCTGGTGCGCAGGCTGCTCGAGGTGTGTCGCCGGGCCCACGGACACGACCGGCCGGCGGGCGTCAACTATTTCGCCGACAGCGGCCCGTTCAGCGAGGCCGGCATCGCCTCGGTGATCTTCGGCCCCGGCGACATCGCCCAGGCCCACACCGCCGATGAGTACCTCGAACTCGAGCAGCTCTATCTGGCGACGGAGATGATCCTGACGCTGTTGACGGAACACGCGGGACGATCGATCGTATCGGAATGACGCCGCGGAGCCGGAACCTCACATGGCCACCGAAACCTACGCCGCCCTGCTCAAGCACTTTCAAACCAGCTACGAACTGGTCGTCGCCGAGATCGGCAAGGTCATCATCGGGCAGCGCCAGGTGCTCGACCAGGTCCTGGCGGCCATCCTCTCGCGCGGGCATTGCCTGCTGGTGGGCGTGCCCGGGCTGGCCAAGACGCTCATGGTCTCGACCCTGGCCGACATCATGGCCCTCTCGTTCAAGCGCATCCAGTTCACGCCCGACCTGATGCCCTCGGATATCACCGGCACCAACGTGATCGACGAGACGCCCGAGGGCCGGCGCGAGTTCCGCTTCGTCAAGGGGCCGGTCTTCGCCCACATCATCCTGGCCGACGAGATCAACCGCACGCCGCCCAAGACCCAGGCCGCCCTGCTGCAATCCATGCAGGAGCGCGAGGTCTCGGTCGGGCAGGAGACCTACCCGCTGCCCAACCCGTTCTTCGTCATCGCCACGCAGAACCCCATCGAGCAGGAGGGCACTTACCCGCTGCCCGAGGCTCAGCTCGACCGATTCATGTTCAACATCTTCGTGGATTACCCCTCGGCCCGCGAAGAGGAGTGGATCCTGTCGGCCACCACCACGGGGCGGAGCATCGAGCTTCAGAAGATCCTCAACGACCGCCAGATCCTCAACATGCAGAAGCTGATCGCGGCCGTGCCGGTGAGCGATTACGTGATCCAGTACGTGGCCCGGCTGGTGCGGGCCTCTCGGCCCAAGGACCCCACCGCGCCCAGGTTCGTGCGCGACCTGGTCGACTGGGGGGCCGGCCCGCGGGCCGGGCAATCGCTGATCATGGGGGCCAAGGCCTTCGCGGCCATGGACGGGCGATATACGGTCAGCCTCCAGGACATCCGGGCCGTGGCCGTCCCGGTCATGCGCCACCGCATCGCCTGCAACTTCGCCGCCCAGGCCGAGGGGATCGACTCGGTGGGGATCATTCAGAAGCTCATCGACACCATTCCCGAGCCCGAGGTCCCCAAATATGCCGACCAGGCCCCCATGCCCGATCTGGCCGGCCTGGAGATCGAGCAGGAATAGGCTCCCACC
>JABRVU010000534.1:0-2689 GCA_039961895.1 Phycisphaerae bacterium
AGCCCACACTGCCGACCGTTCATCTGGTACAACTCCAGACCCGCCTATTCGCCCCGTCCGCCACCGGGGAGCCTCACTCCCAGCGACGATCACGCCACCGGCTGGACCACCGCCCAGCCCGAAACGGCCTGTTCATCTGCGCTGGACAATCAAGCCCCGTTCGGTAGAATTCAGAATTGCGACTCAATCTGGTGACATCCGGGGATGGGTGCACGGGGGCCGTCCGGCGGGACGTCAACCTGACGGTTGGCGGGCTTTCCCTGAATCACAAGGAGTGGGACGATGAAGATGGCCGAAGCGCTCAGGGGCCGGGTCGCGTTCATCATGGCGCTGCTGCCGGCAGGGGCTCCAGTCTCGTGGGCGGCCGCCATTCTGAGCGAAGACTTCGAGGCCCCGTTCGTGGACGGCGCCCCTCCCGGTTGGTCCAAGCAGTACGTGACCGGCACCCTCGACTGGGTCCGGAACGCCGGAGACGCGAACGGCAACCCGGCCCACGGCGGCACGTACAACGCGATGTTGTACAGCAACCTCCCCGGCGCGCGCTCGACCCACCTGGTGACACCGCCGATCAACCTCCTCGGCATCACCAACGCCCGGCTGGAGTTCTGGCACAAGCGGGCCCAGGCCGGCGAGACCAACGCCAGCCTGACCGTCCACGCCCGGACCAGTCTCGGCGGCACGCTGATGCAGTTGGCCAGTTTCACGCCCACGGCCACGTGGACCAAGGCGACGGTCAGCCTGCCCAATCCATCGGCCACGTACTACATCAGCTTTCTGGGCAGCGCCTCCGCCGGCCAGGGCGGCGGGGTCTGCATTGACGACGTGGAAGTGGTGGAATGGCCCACCGTCACGCGCATCACGCCGGCGCTGGGCCCCAACACCGGTCTGGCGTACGTCACCGTGGAGGGCACCGTTTTCGCGTCCGGTGCGGGCGTGAGCCTGCGCCGGACCGGACAACCCATCAACCACGGCGCCGGCGTGGTCGTCGAGGGGCCCAACCGGATCCATTGCGTGTTCGATCTGACCAACGCCGTTCCGGGCCTGTGGGACGTCGTGGTGACCAATCCGGACGGGCGGGTCGGCACCCATGTCGCCGGCTTCTGGGTCACGGGGCTGGGCGTGCTGGCGGTGGTGCCGAACGTGGGGGCCAATGCCGGCCGCGTCACCGTCGAATTGAGGGGGACTTTCATTCAGCCGGGCGCCACGGTGATGCTCCGCCGTGCGGAACAGGCCGACGTCTTCGCCACCGGCGTCGAGGTGACGAGCCCGACCCGGCTCACCTGCGAGTTCGATCTGGGCGGCGCGGCGGCGGGAACATGGGACGTGCTGGTCACCAACGCCGACGGCTTCTCCCAGGCCCTGGCCAACGGCTTTCTGGTGACCGAGGCGGCGACGGCCCGGGTGATCTTTGTTTCGCCGAACGGCCATGACGCCAACGACGGCCTGAGCTGGGCCTCGGCCAAGCGGACGCTTCAGGCCGGTCTGGCCGCCGCGACGCCCGGAGACCAGGTCTGGGTCGCCGCCGGCGTCTACCGCCCGGACCGCAACGCCGCCAACCCGACCGGCACCGGCGACCGCAATGCGACTTTCAAGCTCATCAACGGCGTGGCCGTCCGCGGCGGTTTCGCCGGCAACGAGAACCCGGTCGTCTTCAACCTTGCCGATCGCGACTTCCAGGCCAACCCCTCGGTTCTCAGCGGCGACCTGGCCGGCAACGACGGTCCCAACTTCACCAATGTCGCCGATAACAGTTTCCACGTCGTGACCGCCGGCGGGACCGGCCCCACCGCCGTGCTTGACGGCTTCATCATCCGCGGCGGCAACGCCAGCCCCGCCGCCGCGGACGATTCCGGCGGCGGGTTGCACTGTGTGAACGGCAGCCCCACGCTGACCAACTGCGTCTTCCTCGAGAACGCCGCCTCGCGCAGCGGCGGGGCCCACTTCATCTTCGGCAGCCCGACGTTGGTGCGGTGCGCCTTCAGCAACAACCTCTCCACGCTCTACGGGGGAGGGCTTACCTACGAGAGCGCCACTCCATCCCTGATCGACTGCCTGGTGACGGACAATGCCAGCGACTCGGCGGGCGGCATCTCCGGCAACGGCGACGCGACCCTGATCGGCTGCACGCTGACCGGCAACCAGGCCGGCGTCTTCCTCGACGGCGGCGGCATGACCACCACGGGCAACGCGGTCTTCATCGACTGCGCCTTTCACGGCAACCTCTCGGCGCGCGGCGGAGGTCTGACCAGCATCGGCCATTCCGCCCTGCTCAACTGCGCGTTCACGTCGAACACGGCCACGCAGCTGGGCGGGGGGCTGCGCAGCAACGGCAACGCCATGCTGGTCGGCTGCGCGTTCAGCCAGAACCAGTCCGCCCAGGGCGCCGCGATCGCCGGCAACGGAATCTCCACGCTGGTCCATTGCAGCCTGGGCGGCAACACGGCCTCCGTGGACGGCGGAGGCATCTCGAATGTCACCGCCGGCGACGTCGCCATCCTGACCAACTCCATTCTCTGGGGCAACACCCCGACGCAGATATCCGGCCTGGCGGTGGTCAGCCACAGTTGCGTCCAGGGCGGGGCGGCCGGGGTCGGCAACATCGACGCCGATCCGCTCTTCGTGGGCCCCGGCAACCTTCGGCTGCGGGCCGGCTCGCCCTGCCTCGACGCGGGCGATAACGCCATTTTGA
>JABRVU010000535.1:0-4065 GCA_039961895.1 Phycisphaerae bacterium
CCCCACCACGCAGCACTTGCCCCAGCCCCGGGCCACCACCGCCGCGTGCGAGGTCTTGCCCCCGGTGGCGGTGAGGATGCCCTTGGCCGCGTGCATGCCCCCGACGTCCTCCGGGCTGGTCTCCTTGCGGACCAGGATGACCCGCTCGCCGCCCTTGGCGAGTTCCTCGGCCTCGGCGGCGGTGAAGACCACCTTGCCGGCCGCCGCCCCGGGCACGGCGTTGATGCCGCCGGCCAGCCGGGCGCGTTTGAGTTCGTCGCTGGAGATCTTCTTGCCGTCGATCACCGGGTAGAACAGCCGCTCGATGTCCTCGGAGGTCAGCCGGCTCACCGCCTGCTCGCGGGTGATGACCGGGCGGATGGCCTGCGAGGCGTACTGCTTGGGCAGATACCCCTTCTTGACCAGGGCGCTGGCCTGGGCCGGCGTCAGCAGGGGCTTGGTGGCCTGATCGACGGCGATGGTGAACGCGGCCGCCGGTGAACGCTTGCCCGTCCGGCACTGGAGCATGTACAGCTTGCCGTCCTCGATGGTGAACTCCAGGTCCTGCATCTCCTTGTAGTAGCACTCCAGAATGGCCCGGACGGCCAGCAACTGGTTGTAGACCTCGGGCATCTGGCTTTCGAGCGTCGAAAGCTTGAGCGGCGTGCGGATGCCGGCCACCACGTCCTCGCCCTGGGCGTTGATGAGGTAATCGCCGTAAAAAACGTTCTCGCCGCTGTTGGGGTCGCGAGTGAAGCACACGCCCGTGCCGCTGTTCTCGCCCTTGTTGCCGAAGACCATCTGCACGACGTTGACGGCCGTGCCCTTCAGGTCGGTGATCTTCTCCACCCGCCGGTAGGTCACTGCCTTCTCGGCCTCCCAACTGTTGAACACCGCCATGATCGCTCCCCAGAGCTGCACGTAGGGGTCCTGGGGAAAGTCTTCGCCCTTGTTCTGCCGGTAGAAGGCCTTGAACTCCTCGCACAGCTCCTTGAGCTTTTCGGCCGGGATTTCGGGGTCGGTCTTGACGCCGAGGCGGGCCTTCAGCTCGGTGAGCATGTGCTCCATCGGCTCCTTGGAGAGGCCCATCGCGGTGCTGGAGAACATCTGGATGAACCGCCGGTAGGCGTCGTAGGCGAAACGCGGGTTGCCGGTCCTGGCGGCCAGCGTCTCCACGCTCACGTCGTTGAGCCCCAGGTTCAGGATCGTCTCGAGCATCCCGGGCATCGACCGGGCCGCGCCCGAACGCACCGACACCAGCAGCGGGTCCTGGGGGTCGCCCAGCTTCTTGCCGGTGACCTTTTCGAGCTTGGCCACGGCGGCGCGCACCTCTTCCTGCAAGCCCTTGGGCAGTTTGCGGCCCAGCTTGTAATACTCCTCGCAGGCCTGAACGGTCACGGTGAAGCCGGCCGGCACGGGCAGCCCGATGCTGGTCATCTCCATCAGCCCGATGCCCTTGCCGCCCAACACGTTCTTGCTCAGCGCGCTGCCCTTGGCCTCGGCCTTGCCGTTGCCGTATGAATAAACCCACTTCGTCGCCATCTTGGATACATCTCCTGGGCTCCGTGAGCCCGCTTGAGGAAACAATGCGTCCGCACGTCGCGCAACCGTCGGGTGAGCGTCTCGAATGGACGTGCCGGGATTCGCGGTCAGGACGGTTCGATCCCGCGATGTCAGCCGGCCCGCGGGAAGAATCCAGGCGGCCGCGGGCCGTGAATGCAGGCCAGAAGGTAAGGCGAACCCCCGAACGTGTCAACTGGACGCAAAGATCTGGGCGCATGCCCGTTCTTGCGGACTGGCCCGCCATGAGGACGCGCCGCTGCCTTCGGCGTCCTTCCGTTATCTCGTACATACCCGATGACGCCCCGGCGTTTTGCGCGTACATTGGTAGGCGGCATGGCCCTTCGTCGCATCGTGATCGTTGCCTTCCTGGGCGGCTCGTTCATCCCGTCGTCCGCGCCGGCCGGTGCACCTTTGCCGCCGGTGGGGCTGGCGAAGTCGGTTCCACCCGAGGTTCGGCTGTACCTGGAACTGACCGACGTGCAGGCGTTCCTGGAAACGGGAGCGGGCAAGGAACTGGCCGAGCTACTCGAGGGGCTGGTACCGCCGACGGCGACGCGAGCGGCGTCCCGGCCATCGGCCTCGCAGGCCGCTCTCACGCCGCCCGCGACACAGGCCGCCGCCACGCGACCGGCTGCCGCACCGGCGGGGTCTCAGCCGACGACCGGTCCGCCCGCATCCGGGCCGGCGACGTCGGCCGCTTCTGCGGCGGCGTCACCCCCTGTGGCCTCGCGGCCGACGCCGCCGCCACGTTTGGCCCCCTGGCAGCAGGCATTGGGCCATAAGCTCGGCCTGCGCAGCGAACGTGCCGCCCAGTTGCTGTTCACCGGACGGCTGGCCATTGCCGCCGACGGCTGGCGAAGCCTCGACGACGCCGTGTTGCTCACCCAGCCCATCGACCCGGCCGCCCTGGAACAGGAACTGCAAGCCCTGCGCATCCCCTCTCCCGCCGATGCCCGGGTCCGCCGTTACGGGCTTGACGACCATCACGAGCTGGCCTGCGATGGGCAGACGGCGGTCATCGGGCGACGGACCGACCCCCACGGCGTGTATCAGCGGACGGTCACCCTCTGGGCCATCGGCCGGCGCGTGTCCCTGGCCGACCAGCCCGACTTCCGCGACCGCATCGCGGCCCTGCCGGGCGAGGCCCAGATCGTGTTTTACACGGGTACGACGCTGCTGCCGCCACTGCCGTCGGCGGCCTCGATGCCCGCCGAGCCGCTGGGGCTGATGATCCCCGAAGTTCGCACCGCCGCGGTGGGCGCGATCATCAACGGCAACGGTGTCACCGTCGAGGTCAGCGCCCGGCTGACCGGAGACCCGCGTCCGCAGAACCCCGCCGATCCGCCCATCGACTCGTTGCTGCGCCTGCCCGGCTCGACGCTGGCGGCCTGGACCCGGCCGATTCGATACCTGGAGGAGTTTCGCCGCCTGGTGGCCAACTATCCCGATGGAAGCCTCCGTTTCTATCTGGAAGTCATCCAGACGGGTTTGCCGGCCGGGGCCCTCGAAAAAGACCTGCTGGCCCACCTGGTCGGGGACACCATCGTGCTGATTTCGCGCCAGCCTCTGTCTGCCCCGGCCGGGGCCCCCGGTCCGGCGCTGCTGCTGCCGGTGGCGGCCCTGACCGTCGAGACCGACGATCCCGAGGCCGTCGGGCGCGTGCTGGCGCAGATGGCTGACAACGTGCTCAAGCTGGTCAACCTCTCTCCGCCACCCAGCGGTCCGCTGGCCCTGCGCACGGTCGAGATGGGGCCTGGCTGGCCGGCCATTCACGTACTGCCCCTGGGACGGTTCTTCGAGACCTACACGGCCTGTGAACTGCTGCGCTCGCTGGAAATCAGTTGGACGCTGGCCGACCGCTGGCTGGTCGTCGCCACCCACCCGGAGACGGTGCGGCAGATCGCGCAGGCCCGTCGCGGGCAGGGCGAGCCGCTGCCGGTCGGGGGGCTGCCGGCGGCCCTGACCCGCGTCCGCTCGAAGCATGGTACGCCACAAATGGTTCTGGTCGCTCGCCCCCGGGCCGGCGCGGACATGATCCAGTCCTGGCTGGACTACATCGCCGTTCATCACCCGGACATGCTGGCCGCCGACTGGTGGCAGCAGCTGCGACGGCGACAACTCGCCGGCAGCGTGCAACTCGGCATTGTTCCCCGGCCGACCACCCAACCCGGCGTCTGGGTGGATCGAACGCTCGAGGGCTGGCCCGCCCACCGGCGACTGCTGCCGGGGGATCAGGTCCTTTCGGTGGATAACCAGAACGTGGACCCGGCACGCCCGTTGCCCTCGCTGCGCGAGCTGATGGCCAGCCGGGCGCACAGCGGGCGGGTCGAGCTGCGGATCGTTCGTTCCGGACGGGAGATGAGCGTGACGGTGCCGATGGGCAATGGTTCCGCCGATGAGCCGCCCATCCGCCCGCTCGAGCTGCTCGCCGACTTCGCCGACGTACTGCGGGCCTTCTCATCGGCGAGTTTCGTGACCTGGGAGCCCGCCCCCGGCATGGTGAACGCCCGCCTGGAGCTGGAA
>JABRVU010000536.1:0-4537 GCA_039961895.1 Phycisphaerae bacterium
TCAGTGACTCGGGCGAGAAGCGGGCGGGAAAGCGTCCCGGCACCCCGGGTTTGTCGCCGGCCTTCGCCGCGTCCATGTGCACGATGACGGTATGGCCGGCTTCCGCGGGGGCGGTGGCGGGTGGCGGCGCGGTCGCGGGCGCGGACGTGACCTCCTGGGCGTACACCAGCCCGGCGGTCGGCATCGATCCGAACATCCACAACGTCCCGAGGGGCACCGAAAGGCGTCTGGAAACCATTGCTGATCCTCCCGAGTCATGAGAAGTATGGCGCCGCGTGCACCGATGGTTGGACTGGAGAGGGGGAGACGCCAACCCGAACCACGTGGCAGGACCCTAGCCCGACCGTGTTGCGCTGTCAATGCACTCGGCGTCGTCCACCGCTGCGCGCGGCGGACGGATTGCTCAAGTTGCGCGCGCCGATGTCCGAAAAACGCCATGCGGCCTGTGCGCGCGGGCCGCACGGTGCCGGCCTCAGGACGGGCGCGTTCACCATGCTCAACGCGATGACGGTGGACCTCGAGGACTGGGCCCAGGGCGTGCTCGATCCGCGCAGCCCGGTGACGCATCGGGTGGCGAGCAACCTCGATCGGGTACTGGCCCTGCTCGACCGGCACCGGGTGCGGGCGACGTTCTTCGCCCTGGGCAGGACCTGCGAGGCCCTTCCGGGGCTCCTGCCGCGCATCCGCGACGCCGGCCACGAGATCGGCTCGCACGGCTACGGGCACGAGCTGGTCTATCGGATGACCCCTGAACAATTCCGGGGCGACGTCGAGCGTTCGGTGCGGGTCATCGAAGCCCAGATTCAGGAACGGCCGATCGGCTACCGGGCCCCGGCCTTCTCGATCACCCCGGCCTCGCGGTGGGCCGGCCCGATCCTGGCGAGCCTGGGCTTCCGCTACGATTCGAGCATTTTTCCCATCCGCAAGCGGCGTTACGGCATACCCGACGCGCCGCGGTTCCCGCACTCCTGGCCGGACTGCGACCTGATCGAGTTCCCGCTGACCACCCTGCGCTGGCTGGGGCGGAACTGGCCGGTCTGCGGCGGGGGATACACCCGGCTGATGCCGGCGGCGGTGATGGCCGGTGCCCTGCGCCGGGCCAACCGGCTCGAGCAGCCCGGCGTGATCTACCTGCATCCGTATGAGCTGTCACCCGGCGAAGTGGCCGCTTTTCAGCGCGACGGGTTCCGCGTGACCTGGCGGCGACGGCTGACCCAGGAGCTGTGGCGATCGAGAGTGGCCGCACGCCTGGCCCACCTGTTCCGCGCCTTCGAGTTCGGGCCGATGGGCGAGGTGCTGGCCGTCCGCTGCCGGTCGGGACCGCCTCGGTGCGTCCTGGATCCGCGCCCCCTGCCGCATCCAACGGACGCGGGTCTTGCCCTGGGGCCGGGGTCGTGATAGAGTAAGGCGAGAGTCGGTCCGGATCGGCCCCAAAAAGGGCCATGGAATGCCCCCGCCGTGGCACTTGCGCCGGGCGGTCGGGGCGGCAGACACCTCATATCCGCGTGCGAACCGGCGCCGCCGCCAGGCCCGGTGGGAGGTTCACATGTCTGGGTCCATTCGCCCGTGGGGCTCAAGCGGTTTGCTTGGCCGTCGCTTCCCGCGCGGGACCGGCTTTACGCTCATCGAAGTGCTGGTGGTCGTGGCCATCATCGCCCTGCTGGTCGCCATCCTGCTGCCGGCGTTCAAGAACGCGCGCGAGACGGCCCAGGGGGCCGTGTGCGCCCAGAACCTCAAGACGGTCACCTCTTCGGGCCTGATGTGGATGGAGGAAGCGAAGAAGTCCCGGGCCCCGGCCCATCGCGGCTGGTCCACCTACGTGCTCAAGATCATGAAGGGCGAAACCGGCCCGTTCACCTGCCCGACCGACAAGGCCCCGGTTCCCATCCCGGCGGTCTACGTGTACCAGGTGACCCGCCCCAACGAGCCGCATCCGTACCCGGAGGTGGCCATCGACGCCGCCTACTTCGCCCGCACGCCCCGCCCGGACGCCACCGGGCGGTATACCGCGGCCTTTGAGACCGAGGCCGACCGGCTGGGCGGCGACCAGGACTTCGACGACGGCTACGTCTATTACATTCCCGCGGGTTTCCAGGCCAAGGCCGGCGAGGTCTGGGGCGTCAAGGCCGGCACCGGCCGGGACATCTACCTGCGCAACTGGAAGGGTTCCACCCTGGCCCAGATGACCACCGGGCGATTCACCCAGCCGATCCTGTGGGGCAGTTACGGCATGAACGTCTCGGCCGCCGTTCAGGGCATCAAACCCTGGCACGCCCTGTACGCGGACTACACCGACTGGTCCATTGTCACCGAGCGGGTCTTCGGCGTCCGCCGGTACACCACCAGCGGCTCGCTGGTGGTCCGCGTGGACAAGCCCTACGACCGGGTCAACGTCAGCAACAGCGCCGCCGCCTTCCGCCATTCCAACCGGGCCAACGTGGGATTCATGGACGCGCACGTCGAACGCGTGGTTCCCGCCAAGCTCGAGGAGCCCACCGACAGCTCGGCCCCCTCGCTCTGGCATCCGCGCCGGCCTCCCGGCTGGGTGCCCAGCGGCTACGATTGATCCGTTCCGGCCGCGCCACGGCCGGTGGCCCTGCCTGCCATTCAACGCCGTCCTGTTCGAAGCGGCGGCCCGCGGTCCGCCGGTCAGTGTTTGAAGTGGCGGGTGCCGGTCGCGATCATGGCCGCTCCGGCCGCGTCGGCGACGGCCACCGTCTCGGCGTCGCGGTTGCTGCCGCCGGGATGGATGATGGCGCTGATGCCGGCGTCGAGGAGCTTCCGCGGGCCGTCGGGCACGGGGAAGAACGCATCTCCGGCCGCCACGGCGCCCTTGAGCTTGTCGGCGTGCCCGTTCTCGCGGGCGAGCTGAAGGGCCAGGTCGCAGGACTTGACCCTCGACATCTGACCGGCGCCGTTGCCCAACAGCATCCCGTCGCGGCAGATGGTGATGGCGTTGCTCTTGGTGTGCTTGCAGACCAGCCAGGCGAAACGCAGATCCTGCATTTCGGTTTCCGTCGGGGCCCGGCGGGTGACCACTTTCCACTCATCCTCGTTGAGGCCGATCAGGTCGCGGCTCTGGACCAGCATCCCGCCGACGATCTTTTTGCAGTCGAGATCGTCGGGGTCGGGAGGTCCGTCCATCGGCCCGACCGCCAGCAGCCGGCACTCCCTGCCCCACTTGCGCTTCTCGGTCGGGGTGGCGATGAGTTCGACGGCGTCTTGATCGAAGGTCGGCGCGATCCAGACGTCGAGTTTGAAGAAGGCGGCCCCGGCGGCCTTGCCCCAGCGGGCGAAGGTGTTCATCACCACGTCGGCGATCTCGCGGGTGACCGGGAAGTTCATGCACAACACCCCGCCGGCGGCGGCGATGGGGTCGCCCAGATACGCCCGTCGATAGGCGTCGATCGGATCGTCCCCGATCGCACACCCACAGGCGTTGGTGTGCTTGATGAACGCGACGGCGCATGGGGGACCGACCCGCGTGGGACCGGCGGCCGTCCCAGGGCCGGTGCTCTGCGGTTCAGACCGGCAGGATGCCGGTCCCACACGGGACAGCTCCTTGATGAGCGACAAGGCCGCATCGCCGTCAACGTAGTTGTTGAAGGACATGTCAACCGCGTCGTTGGGCCTGCCCGCCCGAATCAAGGCCGGTTCATGACCGCCCGCAACGTTCCCGAGCACTTCGGCTTTCTGGTGGGGGTTCTCGCCGTAGCGGAGCCGTCCCCGCGCCCGTAACCGCAGGGTCTGCTGTCCGAGGTCTTCGCCGTGCCGGGCGCTCAGCCAGTTCGAGACCGATTCGTCATAGAGGCGGGTGGTTAGAAACGCCTGGTAAGCGTTCTCGCCGCGGGCGGTGTCACGTGTCGCGGGATCGCTCCAGTTCCTGAGAAAGTCCAGGTACGAATCGTACTTCGCCGGATCCGGACAGACCAGCACGTGTTTCTGATTCTTCGCCGCGGCGCGCAGCAGACACGGACCGCCGATGTCGATCATTTCGATGGCCCGCTCGAAGGTGCAACTCGGGTCGGCCACCGTTTTTTCGAAGGGGTAGAGATTCACCACCACCATGTCGATGGGCTGGATGCCGTGCTGTTCGAGCTGGCGCATGTGCTCGGGGTTGTCGCGGTCGGCCAGGATGGCGGCGTGAATCCTGGGATGCAGGGTCTTGACCCGGCCATCGAGCAGTTCGGGGAAGCCGGTCACGTCCTCGACCATCGTGACGGGAACGCCCGCGGACTTGAGGTGCCGGGCCGTGCCGCCGGTGCTGATGATCTCGATCCCGAACTCGTCCACCAGGGCCCGGGCGAAGTCCGCGATGCCGGTTTTGTCGTAGACGGCGATGAGCGCGCGTCGGATCTTGATGTCATCCATGCGACCCATGATACCGGGCGGTGGAGCGGAACGTGAGCGCGTCTCCTGAAACGCCGACAATCACGCCGGTCGGAACGCCGACGCCACAGCGGTCTCAGGACGCACTCCCCCTGTCAGTAACCTCCGCGGCTGCCCCGACTGCTTCGGCTGCTGCGGCTGCTGCGAC
>JABRVU010000537.1:0-2650 GCA_039961895.1 Phycisphaerae bacterium
GTCCAGCCAGTCGTCGCCGGCCAGGACCGCGACCCTGCCCGCCGACGACTGGCTGGACTGGCCCGACCTGATCGACGCGTGGCTGGGCGCGTGGGCGGCCCGCCTGCCCGCGGAAGCCGACATCCGCCGGGCGGCGGCCATCGAGGATTACCGGCGCGGCCGCTACCAGCAGGCCGCGACGGCTCTTGACCGCCTTCTGACCCGCAACCCCGACGACATCGACCTGCTCATCGCGGCGGCTGCGGCGCAATGCAAGCTGGGCCAGTACGAGGATGCCCTGCCGCTGCTGCGCAGGGCCTTGGAGCTGGATCCGGCCCGCACCCCGGCCCGCTATCAGTACGCGGTGGCGCTGGTGCGGCTCGATCGCCGGGCGGAGGCCGCGACGGCATTTGAGAAGTTGCTGGAGGCAAGCCCCGGCCATCGCCCCGCCCGTTTCGCGCTGGCCATTCTGCTCCAGGCCGACGGGCGGCTGCCGGAGGCCCTGGCCCAATGGCGAAAAACGACCGCGGGGTTGTCCTCCGCGCCCCCGGCGACGCAGCCGACCCCGGCCGTCGCGCCCCCGCCGGGCGATCTGGCCGCGCCGGCCGTCGCCGAGGCCTTCTTTCATCGCGGAGAAACGGCCCTGGCCCTCGATCAGTATGCCGAGGCCGAGGAGTGCTTTCAGACCGTCGTCGCCCGCCGCCCGGACGACGCCCGGGCCTGGTGCAACCTGGGCATCGCCCGCGCCGCCCTCGAACGCGAGCCTGAGGCCATCAGCGCCCTGCACGAGGCCCTGCGGCGCAAGCCCGACCTGGTGCCGGCGATCAACCAGTTGGCATTCGTCTACGCGCGGCGATATCGTTCCACTCGTGATCCGGCCGATCAGGAGCGGCTGGTGGACTTGTGCCAGCGTTCACTGGCGGTCCGGTCGCATCAGCCGGATATCGCCGCGCTCAGGAACGCGGCCATCGAGGCCGGCTGGACCACCAGCAGGGAGATGAGCAGATGAACCGATTGCTGATGCGATATGGATTCTGGGCGGCACTGGCGATCCTGGCGGGGACGGGTTGCAAGAAGGAACCGCCCGCGCCCGCCGACACCACCACGCAAGGCGAAGGGGGCGCCAAGCCGTCTGAGCCCGCGTCGTCCAAGCCCGCGGCCACTCCCACCACCCGGCCATCCCTATCGACCACGTCGGCGGCCGGCTGGGAACCGACCGAGAAGCCCAAGGCCCCGCCCCTCGAACCCCATCCGCGCGTCGAGATGCGCATCCGCCAGGGCAACTCGGACTTAGGCTGGATCGTCCTCGAACTCGACGCCGAGAAGGCCCCCATCACCGTCGCCAACTTCCTGCGCTACGTCGATGAAGGGTACTACAACGGCACCATCTTCCATCGGGTCATCTCCGATTTCATGATCCAGGGCGGGGGCTATACGGCCATCGGTGTCAAGAAAACCGAGGGCCAGCACGAACCGATCCAGAACGAGTCGAAGAACGGGCTGTCCAATGAACGGGGCACCATCTCGATGGCCCGGATGACCGCGCCGCATACCGCCTCCTCCGAGTTCTTCATCAACGTGGTGGACAACGGCTATCGGCTCGATCCCCGCCCGCCCACCGGCTGGGGTTACGCCGTCTTCGGCAAGGTCGTCGAGGGCATGGCCGTCGTGGACCGCATCAAGGACATCGAAACCCGCGTGGACCCGATGGACCGCCGGCCTGAGCCCGAGAAATCCGTGCCCGTCGATCCCCCGGTGATCGTCTCCGCCCAGCGCGTGAAGTAAGCCTCCGCTTCGGAGCCTGTCCCATGACCGGCGCGGGACCGGGTCCAGCCGGTCGGTTTTCGGTCCCTTCTTTACCAGTCAGTGGACTCAGGCCTTGAAATAGCGCGCCTGCGGGTGGTGGGCGATCAGGGCGCTGGTGGACTGCTCGGGGTGAAGCTGAAACTCCTCGCTGAGGCTCACGCCGATGCGATCGGGCTCGAGCAACGGCCACATGATCCGCTGGTCCTCGAGGCGGGGGCAGGCCGGGTAGCCGAAGCTGTAGCGGCAGCCCTGGTAGGCCAGCTTGATGAGGTCCTGCAAGTCGCGGGCGTCCTGGCCGGCGATGCCCAGCTCCACGCGGACCTGCTTGTGGACATACTCGGCCAGGGCCTCGGCGCACTCGACCGAAAGCCCGTGCAGGTAGAGATAATCCCGGTAGCGGTTGTCGGCGAACCACTGGCGGGCGGTCTCGCTGGCCTGCTGGCCGACGGTGGCGATGGACATGGCCAGCACGTCGAACTCGCCGCTCGACCTGGGCCTCCAGAAATCAGCCAGGCACAGGTAGGGCTCCTCCTGCTGGCGCGGAAAGTCGAAGCGGGCGATCGGCCGGCCGCGGTCGGCGGGGTCATAGACGATCAGTGCGTTGCCCTCGCTCTGGCACGGCCAGTAGCCGTAGACGGCCCGCGGCTGCAAGATGCCCTCCTGCTCGCACTGGGCGGCCAGACGCCGGTAGATGGGGCGGATTTCGCCGTCCACGTAGGCGTCCCACTCGTGCTGAGGCCGGCCCTTGCGTTTGAACTGCCATTGCTTCTGGAAGAGCATGGCCTCGTTGATGAAGGGCAACACCGCCCGCAGCGGCACCTGCTCGAGGACCCGGCTGCCCCAGAACGGCGGCGCGGGAACGGGG
>JABRVU010000538.1:0-3097 GCA_039961895.1 Phycisphaerae bacterium
GGTTGATGGCGCCGATGCCGCCCCCGGCCGACCACGGCCATCCCCGAGACGGCCGCGCGCCTGACGGGCACCGGCTGCGCGGCAGAATCCGCGAGCCGCGGATTCCGTAGCGACCGGCCGAGAGTGCCGGTCGTGGAACGTTTGGAGCCCCCCACGGCCTGCAACGGGGGCAGGCCGCTGTATTCATCGTACCCGTCGATCGTGTCGCGCTTCCCTGACCGACATGCACCCGCTTTCTGCTTTTTGTTTGGCCGGGGCCTGTCCGGCCTGTTATCTTTGAAGCCGTTGACGCGCGGTAGCCGCGGGCACGGGCAGGTTCAAGAGGTCGGAGGGTCGATGCGGCGGCTCGGGATTCGTACACGCTGGTTTCATCGGCACGGTTCGGCGCCGCCGCCCGGTTTTCAGCACGGGGCGACGGTGGTTCAGACCTCGCCGGGGGGCGCAATCGATCCTCTGGACGATCCGATGTTCACGCCATCGGCCAAGGGCGATTTGCGCGTGGTGGAGGTCGTCTCCTCGGCCGGGCTGGAGCCCGCGGACCTGCTCCGGCTCACCGCCTGGGCCGACTGGCCGGCCGGCCACCCCATCGGCCGGGCGATTGCCGGCGCCTGCCGGTCCCTGCCCGCCGCTGATGGCCCGGCGACCACCGCCGGCTCGTGGCGGTTCATTCCCGGCCGCGGCGTTCAAGGCCGGATCAACGGCTTTGAAGTGCTGATCGGCGGCCGACCGTTCATGCGCGACGCCGGCATCGACCTGTCGGATGCCATGAGTCGAGCCAGCCTGGCCCATACGGCGGTCGGGCAACGCTGCCTGTTTGTCGCCGCCCGATCCCTCTCCTCGGCTTCGGACACGGAAACGGCGCATCGCTCGCTGTTGGGCTTCATTGTGCTGGCCGATGGGCGAATCGGACGGGAACCGAAGGCCTCTCGATCCGCGACTCTGACCGCCTCCTCAACCGAGCCCGCGTCGGCTTCGGTTGCGGGGCTGGCGTGGTGGCGACGCACGCCCTGGAGGGTGGTCGCTTTTCTTGTCGCGGCGTCGGCCATCGCGGGGCTTTATGGGTCGGCCTTGCGCGTCGAGGCCGACGAAGTGGCGATCGTCCACCGGTTCGGGCGGGTGGTGGCCCTGTGCGAGCCGGGCCTCCATTTCCGCTCGCTTTGGCCGATCGAGCGCGTGACCCGCCTGAGGCCGCGACAGCTTCGCGTGATCCGCCTGGAACTGGGCGGGCCGAATGCGACCGCCGGGCAGGGCCCTCCGCCGGCGAAGGCGCCGACGGACTGGCTGCGCGAAGTCGTCGCCGGACCGGTCCTGGCGCCCCTGGAATCACGGGTCGGTGGTCCTTTATCGGAACCGCGCGAACGGACCCTGGCGCTCCTGTACGTGTCGGCGACGGTCGAGTACGGCATCGGCGATCCGCGAGCCTATCGCCACGCCGCCGCGGACCCCGACGGATGGCTTGCCGTTCAGGCGGAATCGACGCTGCGCGAGTCGCTGGCGAGGGTTCCCGTCGATGCGGGCAAAGGGAACATCGTGGGCGATCCCGCGAGCGCCTGGAGCGAGCTGCTGGGCCGTCGACTGTCACGCATGGAGTGCGGACTGAACATCGAACGGCTGGCCATCCACCGCATCGAAGCCGACCCCGGACCGGGAGGAGCCGACGTGGCCGAGGCGCTGGAATCGCTTCGGCAAGCGGAAGCTGAAGCCCAGGAAACGCTGGCCCAGGCCCGGCGGGACGCCGAAAAAACGCTCTCCGAGGCGCGGGTGGACGCCGACCAGCGACTGGCCCAGGCGACGGAGGAGGAGGCTCGACGACTCGAAACGGCTCATGCCCAGGCCCGCGACCTCGAAGAGCGCATGGCGGCGGCGGGAGTTTCGCCGGAGGAAGGCCGCCTTCGGCTGGTCCGCGAGCTTCTCAACGAGCGGCTTCCAGGCCGGCGGCTGGTGGTGATTGATCCCGATCTGGACCGCTGCTGCCGGGTTTCGATCCGACGCGACGGCCAGACCAACGCGGTCGCGCTCTGGCTCTGCGCGACGCGGCCTGCGGCGGAAGGGGGCCGGCCATGAGAAACGCCGCGCGGGCCATGCTCGCGGCCATCAGGCGAACGTGGACGGCGCTGCCGAGGGCCGCGCGGCGGGGTATGGTCATTACGGCGGTGGCCGGCCTCGCCCTGATCCTGCTCGGGCGGTGCCTCTACCGCCTGGATGAATCGGAGCTGGCCTGGATTCCCGGCGGGCCGGACGGCGGCCGGGCCGTGATCTCGCCCGGCCTGCGCGTCAAGCGGCCTTGGCAGAGCATCCGCCGCTTCAGCGGCAGGGTCGAAACCGCCACGGCGGCGCTGGCCCTTTCGGCCGCACGGGACGGTCGTCCCCTCACCGGGCGGGCCGATGTCGCTTGGCGACTCAGCCCGCAGGGTCTGGGCATCCGGGCCGGCCTGCCGGACTCCGACGCGGAGCTTGCCCGGCGACTGGCGGAGTGGATCGGTGCGGAGATCGACCGCGAGCTGTCACGTCGTACGCTCCTCGAGATCGTCAGTCTCATCGGGAAAGAGGGAACACGGGCGAGCGGTCGCATCCCTCCTGACACCGCGCCTCAGCCATCGGCGGCACCAACGGAGGGACTTCTCGATCTCTACGGTTGGTCGCTCAAGGCCAGGAGCCGGTTTGGGATCGAACTGCTGGAGGTCAGTATCACCCGGATCGAGTTGCCGGAGACGGAAGCGCACCGGCTGCATCGGACGGCCGCCGCCGCCTTCCGACGGCTGGCCGAGCGTCGCCGGGAAGAGGCGGCGGTCGAAGCGGCGGGCCTGCGGGCCGGCGCCGCGACGGAAGCCGTCGGCATTCGCGGCCGGGCCCTGGCCCAAGCCGCGACGCTGGCCGCCGATGGTCGAAAGAAAGCCGCGGCCCTGTTGGCCCAGGCCGAAATGCGCGACCCTGACCTGGCCGCCCTCATCCGTGGGCTCGCCGGCTACCGGGCCATGCTTGACGAAGACGCGACGCTGGTCGTCGAGGTCGGGCGGGAGTTCTACCGCCGACTTCAGTTCGAGCCGCACCCATCCCCACCCCCGGCGCAGACGGACTTTCAGCCGCCGGTCGCGGC
>JABRVU010000539.1:0-1521 GCA_039961895.1 Phycisphaerae bacterium
GTGTGGGACTTCGTGGAGTACGCCCGGTCGCGGGGGATTCCCTGCGGGGGCCGGGGCAGCGCGTGTTCGACGGTGGTGGGGTACTGCCTGGGGCTCTCGGCGCCCGATCCGCTGCGCTACGAGCTGTATTTCGAGCGCTTCATGGACCCGGACCGGGCGGAGATGCCCGACATCGACATGGACATCTGCGAGCATGGCCGGGAGGAGGTCATCGACTACGTCCGGCACAAATACGGCCACGTGGCCCAGATCATCACCTACGGGACGCTCAAGGCCAAGGCGGCGGTCAAGGACGTGAGCCGGGTGATGGGGCTGGGCTTCGATCAGGCCAACGCCCTGACCAGGCTGATCCCCGACGAATTGAAGATGACCATCGACAAGGCCCTGGCCCAGGAGCCCGAGCTCAGGCGGATGTACGAGACCGACGCGACGGTGCGGAAGGTGCTGGACGTCAGCCGCAAGCTGGAGGGCCTGGCCCGGCACACGGGGGTGCACGCGGCCGGGGTGGTCATCAGCGACGAGCCGCTGGACAACTTCACGCCGCTGTACCAGCCGGCCAACTCGACGCAGATCATCACCCAGTACGACGGGCCGGGGGTGGAGGCCTGCGGGCTGCTGAAGATGGATTTCCTGGGGCTCTCGACGCTGTCGATCATGGAGCGGGCCCGGCAACTGGCCGAGCGCCACCACGGGGTGTCCATCGACCTGGAGCGGATCGACCTGGCCGATCCGAAGGTCTTCGAGCTGTTCGTGACCGGGCAGACCAAGGGCATCTTCCAGTTCGAGTCCGGGGGGATGCGCGACGTGCTCATGAAGATGAAGCCCAACCGCATCGAGGACCTGATCGCGGCCAACGCCCTGTACCGCCCCGGGCCGATGGTGCACATCGATTCGTACGTGGCCCGCAAGCACGGGGAGCGCTGGCGGACGCCGCATCCGATCATGGACGAGGTGCTGGGAGAGACCTACGGGATCATGGTCTACCAGGAGCAGGTCTCGCGGCTGGTGAACCGGCTGGGGGGGATCGAGCTGAAGCGGGCCTTCCGGCTGGCCAAGGCCATCAGCAAGAAGAAGACCTCGATGATCGAGGCCGAGCGCGGGCCGTTCCTGGAGGGCTGCGAGAAGAACGGCGTTTCGCGGGCCACGGCCGAGGCGATCTTCGAGGACATCCTGCGATTCGGCGGATACGCCTTCAACAAGGCCCACTCGACCGGCTACGCCCTGGTGGCGTACAAGACGGCCTATCTCAAGACCTACTACCCGACCGAGTATATGGCGGCGCTGCTGACCTTCGAGATGGCCTCGCAGGACAAGGTGGTCGAGTACATCGAGGAATGCCGGCGGATGAACATCGCGGTCAGCCCGCCGGACGTGAACGAATCCGACCGCGATTTCACGGTGGTGAGGGAGTCGCACACCGCGGAGCCCGCGCGCCCGTCGCGGCCGGTCGGCGGCGGTCCGGCGGCGACCACCCGGGAATGCATCCGCTTCGGCCTGGGGGCCATCAAGGGGGTGGGCGAC
>JABRVU010000540.1:0-4815 GCA_039961895.1 Phycisphaerae bacterium
ACATGGATCACTTCCTCCGTGAAAAGAGTGTAGAATCAAAACCATGTCGTCTAGTGTACCTGCCATTTTGGCAGGGCGCCATAGAATTGTGCTACACCCGGGTTCACCGACGCCGCGACCGCCGGGTGTGTGACACCGGAATGCGCGAATCGTTAGAATCCCGACCTATGGCCTTGTTGCGCACGCTCATGGACCGCGTCACCCGCCGCGTCGCCGGCGCCTCGGCCGTGCATCTGCCGCTCGACTGGTTCGCCTACTGCGGCATCCGGCTGGTGGACATGGTCTTTCAGTGTTTTCCGATCAACGTGAACCTGCGCACGGCGCGTTGGATGGGCTCGATCTGGTATCGCATCATGCCCCGGCACCGCGAGCGGGCCATCGAGCACCTGCGGCTGGCCTACGGCCCGCGGATGTCGCAGCGCCAGCGGGAGCGCGTGGCCCTGGCCTCCATGCAGCACGTGACCATGATGGCGGTGGAGATGCTGTTCACCCCGCGGCTGATCAATGAGTGGACCTGGCCGCGGTACATCCGCCTGGGAGAGAACATGCGCCCGGGGCTCGAGGCGCTGCTCTCGCGCCGGGGGGCCATCGTGCTCACCGGACACTACGGCAACTGGGAACTGCTGGGCTTCGCCATGACGGCCCTGGGCTTTCCGATGGTGGCGGTGATGCGCCCGCTGGACAACCCCTACCTCAACGATCACGTGATGGGCGTGCGCTCGCGCCGGGGGCTGCAACTGCTCTACAAGAAGGGGGCCACGCAGTCGGCCGGCGACGTGCTGGCCGCCGGCGGGACGCTGGCCTTCATCGCCGATCAGAACGCCGGGCACAAGGGGCAGTTCGTGGAGTTCTTCGGGCGGAAGGCCTCGACCTACAAGTCCATCGCCCTGCTGGCCATCGAGTACCAGGTGCCCATCCTGGTGGCCTACGCCCGGCGCGTGAGCGACGGGTATGAGTACGAGATCGGGTGCAACCGGATCATCCGGCCGGAGGAGTGGACCGGCCGCGACGACGAAGTCCACTGGATCACCCAGGAATACACCCGGGCCATCGAGGAGTTCGTCCGCCAGGCCCCCGAACAGTATCTGTGGATCCACCGCCGCTGGAAGTCGCGTCCCAAAGAGGAACAACGGCCGCTATTTGATTCCCCGAAAGCCGGCACCTAGAATCCCGCCGTCTATCCGACAGAGGGAGGCGGGCCCCCCCTTGATGAGCGCCCGCGAGATTGTCCGCCCGCGGCAGACGGGGGACGGTGTGCCGAGGGCCGTGATCCGCAGGGAGGAACCCGGATGGCCGGTGCGAACACCAAAGAGTTCACCGAAAGTAATTTCGAACAGGAAGTGCTCTCGGCCGGCGAGCCGGTGCTGGTCGATTTCTGGGCCGACTGGTGCATGCCCTGCAAGGCCCTGGGGCCGATCATCGACGAACTGGCCACCGAATACGCGGGCAAGGTCAAGGTGGGCAAGGTCGATACCGACGCCAATCAGAACCTCTCGGCCCGCTACAGCATCAGCAGCATCCCGACGGTGCTGTTGTTCCAGAACGGCCAGGTCCGCCAGAAGTTCGTCGGGCTGCGCGGAAAGAAGGATTTCCAGATGGCGCTCAACCAGGTCCTGGCCGGCGCGTGAGGGTGCATCCACGGCCCTGAATGTCGACCGGCGAGTTGCCGGTCCCACCCACCCGCACCTCGATCCGCTCCAGGCGGTTGACCGAAACCTGAAAACCGACCGGCAGGATGCGGGACCCACGCACCGTGGGTCCCGCATGGTTTTCAGGAAGCGCAGCCGGGTGGTCAGCGCCTCGGGGTTCGCGGTTCGCCGCGGCCGCGTGGTTCGGCCGTGGCGGGCTCGCTGGTTCGGGGCGAGGGGTTGCTTCTCCTCCCGGCCAGCGGCGAGCGCGGCAGACTCAGTCGAAGAGGCTGTGGCTCGGCCGGGGGCTGGACTCTCGGCGTCGGCTGGCCCGGCGGGGTCTTTTCCGCCGTCGTCCGCGCCGGCCGCAGCGGACCCTTGTCCGCGGATTCCAGCTCGATCTGCCGGCGGCGGTCCTGGAGCTTGCGCACGTCGCCGATCAGCCGCCGGACGTCCTCCCGGTTCGACTGCGGCGTCCGCTCGATCCGCAGGGGCGCGTCGCGCCCGCGAGCCACTTCCTCCACCGACTGGGCCAGGGCCAGGTTCTCTCGCGTGGTCGCGTCCGGGAACAGGGGCTTGCGCCGCCGGGCGTCCTCCAGCGCCGACCAGGTTCGCGGCGGGCGGGCCTCCGTCCGGTCGCGGCGGACCTCGTATTGCCGGATCAGGTTGTCCTCATACCGCGGATCGCGCCGGCGCTCGATGGCCACCCGCTGGGCGTAGATGCTCGAATAGCCGTGGCGGTTGCGCTGGAACGCGTAGACCGGCACGATACCCACGCGGGCGTATTCCGGCGCGAAGTAATCTCCGAAGTAGTAGTGCGCGTACCGCGGGCGGGCGAACAGGTTTCCGACCAGCACCTGGGTGTTGACCACCACGCGCGGCGTGTAGACGAAACCCGGCCGGGCGATGACCGTCCGTTCAACGCGGACCGGCGCAAAGAGCAGGCCCCGGCGGGTGACGGTGTAATCCCAATAGCCGCTCACGAAGACGAAGCCGCTGGGCGTCCAGACGTAGTGGGAGGGGACCCAGGTCCACTCGACCTGCGGGGCCAGCCAGTAACCCGGCCGCCAGACGTAGCGGCCCGACCGCCAGATCCACACGCCGGGCACCCAGATGTAATCGGGGGCGGGAGCCGCGCCGATGGGGTCGAGGCTCAAGGGGCGCGGCGGCGGCGGAAGGTAATCGATGCTCTGGTATTCCGCCTGGATCCAGAAGCCGGAGACCCACTGAAAACCGGCCGAGACCCTCGTCCAATATCCCGGAACGAACGCGCGGCCGGGCGGGCAGCTCCGCCAGATGCCGCTGGTCCAGATATAGGTGTTGTCGTCGTCGTCCCAGCTCCAGTAGCCCGGCACCCAGTTGACGTAATCGCCGGCCGGTCGCTCCTCGGGCGGCAGTTCCTGGATCGGATCGGGCGGTGGCTGGGGGACGACCAGCCCCGGCTGCGGCTCGTAGACCACCGGTTCGGCGAAGGCCTCGTGGACCGGCCCGCGGGTCTCGACGTGGACGCCGACGTTGACGTCGCCCACGTTCACGCCGACGTCGACGCGGGTTCGCTGGGCCGCGGCGGAGGCGGTCAGCGCGGCCACGCAGATCGAGCCCACCAGGGCCGTCCGGCCCGCGTGCAGCCGCCCTGATCGCAATCTTGCTGGGGGGTACATGATGAGCTCCTTTACGGTTGGACATCCCCGGTATGGACACGGTTGTATTCGCCGGCCACGGCGAAGTAAAGGCTCAACCGGGCCGGGGCCCGCACCGCATCAGATTGGACACCCGGCCGGATGAAAGGTTGATCCAGCGCCGTCGATTCGACCGGCGTTGATGCCCTCGAGGTTCAATGGCGACGCCGCGTCGCCACCGGTACAATGCGGCTCCGAAAACGCCAGGGGCATCGGCCGGTCGTCATGGCGGGCAGCCCGTCGGAGTCTGGTACCGGCGGGTAGCCCGTACGAACGGGCCCCCAGGAGGCACGAAATGTTTAAAGGCAGCATGGTGGCGTTGATCACGCCCTTCAAGGAGGGGCGGGTCGATTATCAGGCCCTCGACGCCCTGGTGGACATGCACGTGGCCGCCGGCACCGACGTGCTGGTGCCCGCGGGAACCACCGGGGAGAGCCCCACGCTGACCCACGAGGAGAACGACGCGGTCATCGCGGCGGTGGTCCGCCGGGCGAAGGGGCGCATTCCCGTGCTGGGGGGGACGGGCTCGAACTCGACCGAAGAAGCCATCGCCATGACCCGGCACGCCCGCGAGAACGGCGCTTCCGGTTCGCTCCAGGTGGCTCCCTATTACAATCGTCCGACGCAGGAGGGGCTGTTCCGCCATTTCAAGGCCATCGCCGACGCGGTGGACTTTCCCCACGTGCTCTACAACATTCCCGGCCGCTGCGGCGTGGAAATCAGCGTGGACACGATGGTGCGGCTGCGGGAGGCCTGCCCGAACATCGTGGCCGTCAAGCATGCCACCGGCTCGATGGACTCGGCCAGCGAGCTGGCCACGCGCTGCGACCTGGCCATCATCAGCGGCGACGATTCGATGACCCTGCCGCTCATGGCCATCGGCGGAGTGGGGGTCATCAGCGTTCTGGCCAACATCGTGCCCAGGGACGTGAAGGCCCTGACCGACGCGGCCCTTCGCGGCGACTGGGCCACGGCCCGCCGCTGGCACCTCAAGATGTTCGCCCTGGCCAGGGGGCTGCTTTCGCTGGAGACCAACCCGATCCCGATCAAGACGGCCATGTCGTTGATGGGCCTGTGCCGGGAGGAGTTCCGCCTGCCTTTGTGCCCCATGCAGCCGGCCAACCGCGAGAAGCTTATCGTCGCCCTGAAAGCCTACGGGGTGCTGTAAAAGATTGTGTGCCGGACGGTTCGGGTTTAGAATGGCACGCTGCGCCCAGAACCGGCTGGTCGCCTGGTCGCGAGGTCGGTCGGCCGAAGAACCGGGCGATCCGCCCTCGCGTAGGATTCCACGGGGAGATCACCGGGGCTGCTGCGACCCAAGGGCAAGCTCGCATGTTCCAGACTCGGCTCGTGGCAGGGATGGCGACCCTGGCGGTGGGGCTGGGAGGGGTCTGTCCGGCCCTGGCCGCCCGCTTGCACGCCCGCGTGGTCCGCGTCGGATTCGCCGGCAGCGGCAGCGACGAGAACACCCAGGGGGCCGACCATTTCCGGCCCGGCTATTTCACGCC
>JABRVU010000541.1:0-23385 GCA_039961895.1 Phycisphaerae bacterium
GTCGCCGGTCGTAAAGGCCAGGCCGCCCGGCTGGATGACGTTCTGCCCGCCGGGGGCTTCGATGTTGACCGGGTTGATGCCGCCGATCTGGTTGATGGCGAAGACGTCGCGGATGTTGTCGCCGGCCAGCCAGCCGTTGATGCCCAACTGGCGGATGGCGGACTTGCTGACCTCGGCGACGGTGCATCGCAGGACGACCTGGTGCTCGCCGGCGACGGTCAGATGGTTGATGACCGTGGCGGACTGGGCCGTGCCTCCGCCTGTCGAAGTCTGGCCGCCCAGGCGGGCCTCGGGCATGGCCCCGGCCGGTCCGCCCGCGCCGCCCTGCGACTGGCCGCCGCCTGCCGCCGAACCGCCGGCGGCGAACGTCTGGGCGAGTTGCAGAATCCGGTCGGCGGTGTCCGAATCGGGCACCGTCCCCCGCAGGATGATCTTGTCCCCCAGAAGAGGAAGCACCTGGACCGCCGAGCCAGGGGCGGTCTGTTCGATGGCCGACCGCAGCATGGCCAGATCGGGCAGGACGGCCAGATCATAGAAGGTCTGGGCCTCGGTCTCGTCCCACAGGATCAGATTGGTCGTGCCCACCGACTTGGCCGACACCATGATCTGGAGCGGCGAGAGGATGCTGACCACCGCCACGCGCGGATCGCCCACGTCCACGCGGGTGGCCTTCTTCGACAGGTTGATGATCGCGCCCCGCCCGACGAGCATTTCGACGCGGTTGCCGGGAGCGGCCTCGATCTGCCTGATGCTGATGCTCCCGCCGGCCTCGGACGCCGTCGGGGTGTTCGGCTGGGCCGGCGCCGAAGCGGCCGCCGCGCCGCACAGCACGACCGCACTCGCCAGGCGGGCCCCACGCCCGCGGCCCGGCGAGAGGGCCGTCCAGGGCCATGCCCTCATGAATCGCAACACCCGGCTGCGCCGGCCATTCATCCGTGATTCCGATGGGTCATCCATGTGCCTGAACATCTCGGGCTCCCTTGAATCGTCCGGATTGAATCAGTCGCCCGTCGATGTCGGGCCTGAATCAATTCAGCGGACGGGCAAGCGGAGACGGCAGCCCCCGCTGCTTCGGCAGGGGGCTCGGGGCGGCGCCGGATCCCGGCTCCTGCGACTCGCCCTGGTCCGTCTGCATGTCCTTTTTGCTCTTGCAGGCCACCAATCGCCACGAACCTCCCTCGCGGCTGAAACCGAGCTCCTCCTTGAACTCGGAGCCCGTGTAAACCTGCACCCAGTCGCGCTTATCGACGACGGCCACCGGCCTGACCACCGGTTGCGGTTCTCGGGCTCTGGGCTCTTTATCGGTCGCATTGGCGTCCGGCTTGGGAACTTGTTTCAGGAAACCGGCCAGCAACCCCGCGATCTTGCTGGACGCGCCGCCCTGCGAACCGGCGGGGTTGCCGACCAGCTCATTATCGGTCGTCTGGGCCACCTTCCTGCTGAGCTCGTCGTCGGTCTGGCTGCGCATGGCCAGCCGGATCATCTTGCCCTTGGCGGCGGCCAGGTGCAGCAGCGACACGCTGTCCTTGTGCACCGAGAGCGTCACCGACTTGGGCACCGAGGCGGTGGCGTCGTTCTTCGAGCCGATGTCCTGCCCGACGGCCAGCACCTGCACGTTCTGGAGAATCACCTTGCTGATGCTCTCCTGGCTGGTGCGCCCGTTCAGCACCGCGATCACGTCCACCCGGCTGCCGGGGTTGATCCAGCCGGCCACGCCCGTGAACTCATCGACCTGCACCGCGACCGCGCGGTGGTCCTTGGGAATGCGGATCTCCAGGCCGGGCGGCGTGCCCTTGGGAGCCAGGAAGTTCTGCACGATGGGCATGCCGGTGACGATCTGCTGGCCGGCCACCCGGCCGATCACCTCCTTGCGGTCGGAGATGTACAGTTTGGGCACCACCGCCTTGGGCACGCTCCTGACGTCGATCATGGTCTCCTTGATCTCGCTGGCCAGCGGAATGTCGCTGTTGGCGTAGACCACCTGGACCATCTCGGTGGTGGTGGCTCCCTGGGCCTTCTTGATCACCGAAACGAAATACTTGATCGCAAACACGCCGATGGCCAGGCCAACGGCCAGTGGAATGATGGCTTTCCCTTTCATGGGTGTGCTCCCTGACAACAAAGGTTGGAAACGTCCGCCCCCTTCACGAACGGGCCGTCGAACGGCCCGCGCAATTCACCGTTCACCTTTCATGAACCGCAACCGGCTTCCCACGACCGCGCGCCCGGCCCGGCCGTCTACAACTGACCCTCTTTGCGCATGGTGCAGGAGGAGCCGATGTTCTTGTCGATGTTGATGCCCAGGTACTGGCCCAGCAACGATACCTGCGAGTAGGGGATCTTGACGCTGACGGTGACGGTCGGGTTGTTGGTGCTGGCCGGCGTATAGGTCAGCATCCCCGGCGACACCGCGATGCCGGTGGGGGCCATGGCCTGCATGAAGCGGTTCTCGACGTCCGATTGGGTACTGGCCTGCAAGGCCCCCACCCGGGCCGCCTCGCGGGCGGCGTTGGTGATGGTCTCCTGGATCATGAACACCCACCCGAACTCGATGATCCCGAACATGATCATCAGCAGCAGGGGGGTGACGACGGCCATCTCGACGACGGCGGCCCCGCGGCGGGCGTAACCCCCGCGCCGGACGGAACGAAGGCCGCCTCGAATCCACTGCTTACGCATGGCATGTCTCCTACAACAGGCCCCAGGGGGCGGCGAAGAACACGATCAGCGTGCCGATGGTCAGCGGCACGCCGTAGGGCAGCAACTGCGAGGTCGAGCCGAAGCTCCTGGCCGACCCGAACTCGCTGAACACCGTCGAGGTGCTCGAGACCTTGTTGACGATGGTGGCCAGGTTGCCGTAAGCCTGCCAGAGCCGCCCGGTGGAGAGGATCATGACGACGGCGATGATCCCGCCGGCCACCGCTCCCACGCAGAAGGACAGGAAGGTCAGCCAGGGCCCCAGCCACACGCCGATGGCCATCATCAGCTTCACGTCGCCGGCGCCCATGCCGTGCATCAGCCAGGGGACGATGAGCACGGCGAAGCCGACGGCCAGACCCAGCAGCCCGGCGCCCAGCCCCGGCCAGCCGTGGAAGTACGCCTGGGCGGCGAAACCGGCCAGGGCCAGGGCGGCGTTGAGCCGGTTGGGCACCCGCCGTTCCTTGTAGTCGATCCACGAAGCCCACACGATGCCCGGCACCATCACCGCGCAGGTTGTCAGCCACAGACTCGAGATCATGCCTGGTCCACTCCCGCTTCGTTCCCCTCCGAGCGTGTCCCCCGCCGTCGCGGGAAGAGGGAGGGGCGGAGTGCCCGCCGCCCGCCGGCCCTCTGCCGGATCGCGGCCGCTCCGTCTCTCTTTCTTCTCGCGTCAAAGGGACGCGGGGGCCCGTCGGTCGGACGGGCCCCCCGCGTCACGCGATTCGCGTCGCCGACGCGGGTCCCGCGTCAGCCCGGCGATCAGGAACCATCCGGCAGAGTGTTCGACACGTTGCTGAAGATGGTGTTGACCTTGTCGCCCAGCAGGGTGATGCCGGCCATGGCAACAATGATGATCAGCGCCAGCATGACCGCGTATTCCGTGGCGGTCGGGCCGTCCTCGCTGACCACGAAGCTCTTGACTCGATTGACCAGTGCCTTCATGACTTCTCCTTTCCTTTGCCCGTTCCCCGCGGGCGTTATTGCCTGCCGGTGCGTGTTCCGTTGTGACCGACGAAGCATCTCCGTCCGGAGCAGACGGCTCCGGCTCGACACACTCGGCGGATCCCTCTGCCGAGATCCTTTTCAAGGCGTAAGCGACGGCCCGACCGACTTTCCCGACTCCCCCGGGCCGCATCGGTTCGCGGCTGGTTCAACCTTCGCCGCGGCGGCGAGTTATTGTGATTCGCCCTCCGTTCTCACGTTGCCTGTGATCGTCGAAAGGCAAATCAAACATAAGAAACGATGCCCGGGCGGGCAAACGAATCGCGCAAAAAACTTGCCGAAACTGCTGGACAAATCGCCGATCCACGCCGCCGGGGCCGTGGCCGGTGGTTTTATCAGCCTGGGGTGATTCCTTGCTTTCCCGGTTTCACATCCGTTCCGCCGCGAAGTCGCGCGGCGAAGGCGGCGCAGGTGAACCCGACCGCGCCCCGATCCGATGAAGAGCAGCATGGGAGACGGCGATTCACACGTGCAGGCGGGGCCGATAAGAGAGCGGCCAAGCAAACGACCGGGGCCCGGCGAGGCCGGACGCATCCTGGTGGTCGATGACGTGATCTGCCTGTGCGAGGGCCTTCGCCGCAGGCTGCGGGTCAGCGGCTACGAAGTGATCGGCGTCCAGGACGGCACGCAGGCCCTTTCCAGGATCGCCAAGCAGCCCTTCGACGCCGTCCTCACCGACCTCAACATGCCGCACATGTCGGGCGAGGAGCTGCTCGAGCGGCTTCAGCAGACCCATCCCGACCTGCCCTGCATCGTCATGACCGGCCAGGCCACCCGCCAGCGCGTCCTGCGGCTCTCGCGCATGCCCAACGTCATGGGGTTCCTCGTCAAACCGCTGGATCACGACCGGCTGCTGGGACTGCTGGCCCAGGCGGTGGAGAAATCGCGGGCGGTGGCGGCGACGACCCCCTCCTCGTGAGCGCGGGCCCCTTGCCGATGGTCTTGTCGCCGGTCGGGCGGCGGGCCTACCATATCCGGTCATGCTCACGATCGGGTCGCTGGCCATTCCGGTTCCCTTCGTGCAGGCGGCGCTGTCGGGCTACAGCGACCTGCCCATGCGCCGCGTGGCCCGCCGGCACGGGGCGGTCTACGCCCTCAACGAAGTCGTGCTCGACCAGACCGTCCTCACCCGCGGCCGGAAACAGAGGCTCATCACCGCCGTCGCCCCCGACGACCACCCGGTGGGCGGCCAGCTCATGGGGGCCAGGGCCGAGGAGTTCGCCCGGGCCGCGGACCTGATGGTCAGCGCCGGCTATGACGTGATCGATATCAACTTCGGGTGCCCGGTGCGCAAGGTGCTGGGGCGCTGCCGGGGCGGCTTCCTGCTGTCGCAGCCGCGGACGGCCCTCGAGATCGTCAAGGCGGTGTGCGAGGCCGTCGCCGGCCGCCGACCGGTCACGCTCAAGATGCGCCGCGGCATGGACGATTCGCCGGCCAGCGAAGCCAACTTCTTCGAAATTCTCGACGGGGCCTTCGAGCTGGGCGCGGCCGGCGCCACCGTGCACGGACGAACCGTCGAACAGCGCTACGTCGGTCCGAGCCGCTGGGAGTTCCTGGCCCGCGTGAAACGTCACGTCGGCGACAAGACCATCCTGGGCAGCGGCGACCTCTTCACCGCCGAGGACTGTCTGCGGATGATGCGCGAAACCGGGGTGGACGGCGTGACCGTGGCCCGGGGGTGCATCGGGAACCCGTGGATCTTCGAGGAATGCCGGGCCCTGGCCGCCGGGCGGGAGTTGCCTCCGCCGCCGAGCGTCGCCCGGCAGGGCGAGACCATCCGCCAGCACTTCGCATGGTCGGTCGAGGTTCACGGCCAGGCCCTGGCCGCCCGGCTGATGCGCAAGTTCGGCATCAAGTACAGCGAGCTGCACCCCGCCGGGCGCGCGGTCCGCGACGCCTTCATCCGCGTCCGGAACGAGGCCGACTGGCGGCGGGTGCTCGACGAGTGGTACGACCCCGGGCGCGACTGGCCCCCGGGCGTGCGCAAGACCGGGCCCGGCGACCTGGTTGCGGCCGGGGCCGTCTTCGACGAGGATCAGTGCGGTTCAGGATGAGGGGGCGAGGGAAGGAAGGCAGGAAGCTGCTAGCAAGTATGCGCGCAAGAAGCGCGCATGATGGAGGTGCGGCCAAAGGCCGTCTTGGGATGCACGCTCAACGAGGATCGAGGGCGAAGGAAGGGGGGCGCGAAGGTGACCGGCGGGAACGAGGCCAAGCGTGGATGACGATCGTCGGGAGGTTGTGATGCGTCGAATGACCGCGATGGTGGCTCTGACGTACGGGTTGACGGGAGCGTTGGCGGTCGAGGCCCAGCAGACCCGGCCGCGTGCCGGCCGGAACGCGGCCGCCACCCGTCCGGCGCCCGACGTGCAGGACGCGCGCTACGGACCGCATGAACGCAACGTGCTGGACCTCTGGAAGGCCCGCTCGCCGGAGCCCGCGCCGCTGTTGGTGTTCATTCACGGCGGGGGGTTTCGCGGCGGCGACAAGAGCCAGGTGCCCCTGAACGTTCTGGCCGCCTGCCTCCGCGAGGGGATCTCCGTGGCCAGCATCAACTACCGGCTGTCGCACCAGGCGCCGTTCCCGGCCCCGATGCTCGATGGAGCCCGAGCGATTCAGTTTCTCCGGCTCCAGGCCAGAGAATGGAACCTCGACCCCAGGCGGATCGCGGCCAGCGGCGGATCGGCCGGGGCGGGCATCTCGCTATGGATCGGCTTCCACGACGACCTGGCCGACCCGAAAAGCGACGACCCGGTGCTGAGGCAATCGTCGCGCCTGGCCTGCATGGCGGTCAACGGCGCCCAATGCACCTACGACCCGCGGTGGATCCGCGAGAACATCGGCGCGGCGGCGGCGGCTCATCCGGCCCTGCTGCCCTTCTACGGCATCACCGAGGAGGAGGCCGAGTCGCAGAAGGCGGCGAAGCTCTATGAGCAGGCCGCTCCCATCACCTACCTGACCAGGGACGACCCCCCGGTCTGGGCCCTCTACGCCGAGCCGGACGGACCGCTGCCGGCCGACGCCAAGCCCGGCGCCGGCATCCACCATCCCAAGTTCGGCCGATACCTCAAGGAGAAGATGGACGCGCTGGGCATCGAATGCGTCGTCCGACACACCGATGAATTCCGGAGCCGGCGCAACGCGCGCGGCGGGGCCGAGGGCGAGATGGTGGCCTTCCTGGTCAAGCACCTCAAGCCGCGGCGCACGACGCAGGGTCGGTGAGACGGGCGGAAGTCAGCAGGCGACGGCGGGCTCGGGGTCGAGTCGGCCGGCCGATGAGACGCGATTGCGGGCGCACCAGTCCACGAGCACGAACAGGGCCCACAGCCGCGTGAAATAGACGCGCTGCCCGGCGCCCAGGCAATCGGCGACCACCACCCGGACCGCGGCGGGATCCAGCCCCGCCGAGCGGACGGCGTCCGCGTCGGCCAGCAGGGCCTCGACGCGCGGACGGAGCCCGCCTTGCAACCAGCGCCCGAGGGGCAGCACGAATCCCTTCTTGGGCCGGTCGTATACCACCCGCGGCAGGACGTCGCTGACCGCGTCGATCAACAGGCCCTTGGGCCGCCCGCCGCCGAATCGCACTTCGGCCGGCAGCCGCTCGATCTGCTCGACCAGCACGTGATCCAGCAGCGGCACGCGCACCTCGAGGCTGACGGCCATGCTCACGCAGTCGGTGTCGCGCAACAACTGGTCGCACAGGTAGAGCATCAGCTCGCACACGCCCACCTGGGCCCGCGGGTCGTGATGGGGCGCGAGCCGGCGGCGGATGCAACGCGACAGCTCCGCCGGGAGGGCGGCCGTCGCGGCCTCGTCCGGATCGCCGGCCACCAGGGCGGCCACCACCGGCGGCAGCAGCACCATCCGGCTCAGGTGATACACCGACAGCAGGTCGGAGGGCAGCTCGAACAGAGCGGCCAGCTTTCCCCGGGCTCCCGACGAGGGCAGGTAGCCGTTCTTGCGACGGAACAGCGACGCCAGACCGCGCCGCGCCCCGCGGGCCAGCGGCCGCGGCAGCCGGTCGAGGACCCGCAGAGCCCGCAACGACCTGGGCACGCGGGCGAAGCTGCTGTAGCCCCCGAACAACTCATCCCCGCCGGTGCCGGCCAGCGACACCACCAGCCCCGCCTCGCGGCACTTGCGCGAGACGATGTAGCTGTTGATGCCGTCGGCGGTGGGCTGATCCAGGGCGGCCAGGCCCGGCTCGACCAGCGACAGAAACTCGCCCTCCGAAAGCCGGCACTCATGATGCCGCGTGCGGAACGCCGCCGCCACCGCCCGCGAATAGGCCTCCTCCGACAGCTCCGGGTCGTCGAAGACCAGCGAGAAGGTCTCGACCTGTCCCGGCGCCGAGCGGGCCATCAGGGCCACCAGGGCGGATGAATCCACTCCGCCGGAAAGAAACGCGCCCAGCGGCACGTCGCTGATCAGGTGTCGGGCGACGGTCTCCTCGAGCCGTTCGCGCAGTTCGCGGCGGGCCTGTTCATAGGCGATCGGCCGACCGGTCGCTTCGCGCTCGGGGTGCCAATAGGGCTCATAGGCCTCGCACTGCCCGGCCGGATCGAACAGCAGGTAATGGCCCGGCAGGACCGACTCGACTCCCTCGATGATCGTGAGCGGATCGGGCACGCAGCCGTTCACCAGGTAATGCCCGACGGCCGTCGGCGACACCCGCCGGGCCACCAGCTCGCCGGCCAGAATGGCCCGCACCTCGGACGCGAACAGCAGCGGCACGCCGGGCGCCGCGTCGCGGACCAGGTACAGCGGCTTGATGCCGAGCCGGTCGCGGGCCAGGAGGATTTTCCCGGTCCGACCGTCCACCAGGGCCAACGCGAACATGCCCCGCAGCCGCCGAAGCACGTCCCGACCCCAGACCGCGTAGCCCTTGAGGATCACCTCGGTGTCGCAGGTGGACGCGAAACGCTGCCCGTGGGCCTCCAGCTCGGCGCGCAGCTCGCGGAAGTTGTAGATCTCGCCGTTGAAGTCGATCCAGTCGCCGGTGCGCGGATTGGTCATGGGCTGGTGCCCGGCCGGCGAGAGATCGAGGATCGACAGCCGCCGCTGGCCCAGCAGCATCCGGGTATCGCCGGACCCCAGCGGAATCGCCTCGTACCCCGCGTCGTCGGGGCCGCGGTGAGCCATGGCCGAGCACATCCGCTCCAGGGCCGCGGAGTGGTCCTGGCCGCCTGTTTCGAGAATACCCGCGATGCCGCACATCAGGGCGGATCCTTGTTTTCAAGCACCGGGCAGGCGTCCTGGAAATGTTGCAGGAGCCTGGCGGCCTCGGCGGCGGCGTCATGTTGTCGAAAGACCAGCTCGCGCCCGGCCCGGCCCATCTCGTGGAGCCGACCGACGGGCAGATGCAGGACCGCGCGCATGGCCTCGGCCAGACGCTCCTCGTCGCCGGCCGGCACCAGCCAGCCGTTCTCGCCCGGGCGGACCAGCTCGGGCAAGCCCGCGATCGCCGTGGCGATCACCGGGCGGGCGGCGGCCAGAGCCTCCATCACCACCACCGGCAGCCCCTCGGCGAAACTGGCCATCACCAGCGCCCGGCACCGGGCCAGGCATTCGCGGATGCCGCTCTCCGGCAGGTAGCCGGTGATGGTCACGACCTCTTGAAGGCCCAGTTGCCGGATGCGCGCTTCGAGGACCGCACGCAGTTCGCCGTCGCCGGCGATGGTGACGGTGAAGCGTTCGCCGGCCTCGTGCAGCCGGCGGGCGGCCTCCAGCAGCATCAACTGGCCCTTCTGGGCGTTGAGCCGCCCGATGGTGAGAAACTCGACGGAATCCGGCGGGACGTCGCCGATCTCGCGTCCGAAGTCGGGTGCGATGCCGCAGCGGACGATCTTGATCTTGGGCCAGTCCTCGGGCGCCGACCAGCGACAGAGCTGCGCCCGGCAGAACCGGCTGATGGCGGCCACGAACACGGCGTCGCGCACCTTGCCGCCCAGATCGAAGGCGATGGGGGCGTCGAACTCGTCGGGGCCGTGGACGGTCATGCTGTACGGCGGGCCGCCCAGGCGGCGGATCAGCCGGGCGACGGCCGCCGAGTTGGTCCCGAAGTGCACGTGGATGTGCTGGATGCGATGCCGGCGCACGACGGCCAGCAGGTGGCAGGCCTCGACCACGTAGGCCAGGTGCCTGAGCACGCCGCGGTCGCTCCGGCGCCCCATGCGGACCGCCAGTCGCAACGCCGACAGCACGGCCGCCGGCCGGCGCAGCAGCGCGCCGGCGAACGCGGCCAGCAGCTTCCACTTCGGCTCGCCCAGGCAACTGAGGGTCTTCTCGGCCTCGCCGCGGTCGACCGGGTGAACCAGCGTTGCCGGCGGCGGGCGGATGGACAGCCGCAACACCGACTGGCCCGCGGCCTCGAGCTGCTGAATCTCGCGCCGGATGAACGTGTGGCTGACCTCGGGATATTGCGTGGTCAGATAGGCCAGCCGGATCGCCGGGGCGGCGGACCGCGGCCCGCGCGAGGGCGCGGCTTGGGCGTGGCCGGTCGGGGACGGTTGCATTGCCAGGGTCTGGCTCATGAAGCTGGAGGCGTTACAGGCCGACGACGACCGGCGCGGGACCCGCCCTCCGCGCCGGCAGGATACGAGTGTGCCCTAAAACCTGCGTGGGACCGGCTTCCTGCCGGCCTTTTTTCAGGGTTTGGGGATGAGCCATCAGGTTTCAGGCACTTCGACGCGGGCACGGCTGGGCGCGGCCCCCTCGATGAAGTTGCGAAGCGTCTCGATCAGTCGGGGCGAGGCATCCGGGCCGATCCGCACCCCGCAGGTCAGCGTGTCCAGCTTGTCCAGCAGCGCGGGCAGCTCGTGCTCGTCGGCCGCCACCGCGATGCCCATCTCGCGGAAGTACCTGGCCGTCGCCGACTGGTGCTCGTTCCGCGTCTCGCCCAGGGCGGCGCGGCGCGGCATGACCACGATGGGCTTGCCGTGCTGCAACGCCGCGAAGATCGAACCGATCCCCGCGTGGGCCACCAGCGCCCGGGCCCGCTTGACCTGTTGCGTGAAGGCGGCCTCGTCGAGGAACGCCTCCCAGCGGATGTGCCGCGGGCGGTAGTCGCTCCGCCCGATCTGGGCGAAGACGTCGTCGCGCCCGGTCCGTCCGGCCCAGCGATCGACCGCCTGAATCAGCCGATCGAAGGGCATCTGCGCGCCCACGGTCACGAAGATCATATCACCGCTCCTTCGTACCGGGGCCCGTCGGGGCGGGCCAGGTGCGCCCACTGGGTCAGCCACAGGTCCGCGTAAGGCCCGGCGTATTGGCCCGACAGCGACAGCTCCTCGGCGTTGGCGATGCTGTCGATCCAGACGGTGCGGGCCCCCAGCATCTTGCCGATGCGCAGGGCCAGGTAGCCGGGGGCCGCTCCGGTCGTGACCACCACGTCGGGCCGCTCGCGGATCAGGATGTAGACCAGCCGGGCGGCCAGCAGAATCAGCCCGAACTTGTTCCAGCGCGTCGCGTCGTTGATGACGTAGAACCGGGCCCCCGGCACGTCGGTGGCATACGAACGATGCACGGTAACGAAGACGGCCTGGTGGCCTTGCCAGGCCTTGCACAGCCGGACCAGCTCGACCCAGTGCCCTCCACCGCTGGAGACGGCCAGTATTCTCATCGAACAAAAACCCCCGCTCGGTTCAACGGACTCGCACTCAGAGGGCGTCCCCAGAACCGCTTGACCCCGGTGCCTTTCCGGGGTGATGTCGGAATCTCAGCATGCCCCCGAAGTACGTCGTCCCGCCTGTGCTCATCCGCATGCGCGCAACGGCGGCTTTCTTCATCCACGATCCACGACACCTCAACCCCTGGTCACCCACTGCCCCGGCTGCCGGGCGTCGCCTGAGCTTTCAAACCGCTCCCTCGCGGTCGCGGCTCCGACGGGCGGCGGTTTCAAGATCCAGGCGCGGTCCGTCGCGTCGAAGGCGCTCGTGAAATCGCCGCATCGCGCCTCGCTTGCCGTAGAGCAATGAGGCCAGTTCATATCGCCGCAGATGGCGACGAAACCCCGGCGCGTCGAAGCGCGCCCGACGGGTCAGCATGGCCCCGAAATACCCGGCCAGGATGCCCAGCCCGCCAAGGACAAAGGGCCGCTCGAGCGACCGGAAAGCCGCCACTGCCAACACGTAATACCAGGCGGACCCCATGAACCACTTGCCTCGACCCCAGCGTTTGCGCCCCTGCCAGAGACCGACCTGACTGGAACCCATCTGACGGAGATGTACGATCCGCAACTCGGGCTCATCGCTGGACATAGCGATCCAGCCCTTCATACGACACATGTGCCCGTCGATGCCATCCCAGCTTACTTCTCGCACGAAACCGCCGATGTCTCGAAAACAGGAGGTCCGATAAAACTTGGCCGCACCGATCGCGTTTTCGTCACCCAGCCTCTCAGAGACCAATCGGCCATCAGGAAGACGGATATACGTCTTCCCTGACATGTTTCCCAGGAGCGGATCGCGCTCCATGTGCTTCATGATCGACTCGAAATAGGCGGGCGGCAGCTCGAGGTCGGCGTCGAGCTTGCAAAGGTAATCGAAGTCGTCGAGATCGACTTCGGCCAGCCCGCGGTAGAACGCATGGACCACGCCGGGGCCCACGCTGCGGAAGCCGCGGTCCTCGACCCGCACGACGCGAAGGAAGTCGAGCTTGCGGGCATAGGCATCGAGGATGTCGGGCGTTTCATCGGTCGAGCCGTCATCGACCACCACCCACAGGGCCGGCAGGACGGTCTGGGCCGCGACGGTTTCGAGCGTGGCCCGGATGAAGCGGGCTTCGTTGCGGCAGGGGGTGATGATGACGTACCGTCGGCCCGCGGCCGGTTCGCGCACCGCGGGCCCGCTCGGGCGGGGGGTGCCGTTCTTGCCGGGAGGATGCGTGGTCACGTCAGCGCTCCGAGAGCCGGTGCTTCAATCCGGGTTCCGATCGTCGTAGCCGTTCGGATGGCGGCGATGCCAGGCCCAGGCCGTCTGGACGATGCTGGTGATATCGGGGTATTTCGGCGACCAGCCCAGCGTGTTCCGCAGCTTCGAGGAGTCGGCGACCAGGGCGGGCGCGTCGCCCGGGCGGCGCGGAGCCACCCGGCAGGGGATCTGCTTGCCGGCCACCTGTTCGCAGGCCCGCACCACCTCGCGCACCGTGTAACCCTTGCCGATGCCCACGTTGAAGACCTGCGCGGTCGTGGGCGTGGTGGCCTCGATGGCCAGCCGATGCGCCAAGGCCAGGTCATCGACGTGGATGTAGTCGCGCAGGCAGGTGCCGTCGGGCGTGGGATAGTCGTCGCCGAAGACCTGCAACGTCTCGCGCTGTCCGAGGATGACCTGGAAGACGATGGGGATCAGGTGCGTCTCGGGGCGGTGATCTTCGCCGTGCCGGCCATCAGGCGCGGCCCCGGCCGCGTTGAAATAACGCAGCAGCGTGAAGCCCAACCCGTAGGCGGTCTGAAAGTCGCGGATCATCCACTCGACCGCCAGCTTGGTCCGCGCGTAGGGGCTGCACGGATCCAGCGGCGCGTCCTCGGCCATGGGCACCCTGGGGCTGAGCCCATAGGTGGCGCAGGTGCTCGAAAAGAGGATGCGCCTGACCCCCGCGGCGCGCATGGCGCTCAGCAGGCTCAGCGAACCGGCCACGTTGTTGCGGTAATACAGCTCGGGCTCGCTGACCGATTCGCCGACGGCGGTCGAGGCCGCGAAATGCATGACCGCCTCGGCGCCGACCTCGCGCAACGCCGCGGACAGGGCGGCCGTGTCGGCCACGTCGCCCTCGATCAGGCAGCCGGCGGGCACCGCGGCTCGATGGCCCTGCGAGAGGTTGTCAAACGCCACCGCGGTGTAGCCGTGCTCGAGCAGGTGGCGAAGGCAGGCGCTGCCCACGTAACCGGCCCCGCCGGTCAGCAGAATCCGTTTCTGGGCCACTTACGATCCTCCCTGACGTCGGTCAGGCCGTGCCGGCGGACCGCCCGGCCCGGCGTCTTGATGTGCCTCCGAAACCCCTGTGGAACCGGCTTCCAGCCGGTCGGATTTCGGGGTTTCAAGACGCACACTTATACTCGATGAGCGCCGTCCGCCGCTTGCGCAGACGGTTACGCCAGTAGGTCAGCGCTCCCAGGGCCTGCGGGAACTTGCCCAGCACGCAGAACAACGCGAACGCCGTGGCGTCGCGCGGCGCGGTGCCGGCCCGGTATTGGCGGATGAAAATGCGCAGGAAGAGCAGCGCATACAGCAGGGTCATCGCCGGCGCCGCCGGCCAGGGGGCCAAACCGGCGCAGGCCGCCGCCGCGGTCAGCACGATGGCCGCCGGCAGCAGCAGCCCCCATGCCACCAGGCTGCGCACCGCCCGCACGTTGTGGCGTTCCGGCGACCGGCCGTGCAGCGCCGCCCCTTCGGCATAGGCATGGCCCGTGCGGACCACGCGCTTCCACATCTGCCCGACGCGGGTGACGGCGGCGTCGTGCAGCGTCATCTCCCGCGGGAGGCGCAGGATCCGCCACCCGTGCCGGCGCAGGCGGACGCACAGTTCCGGTTCTTCGCCGGCGATCAGCGCGGGGTTGAAGGGCCCGGCCCGTCGCAGGGCGGCGACGCGCATCAGGGCATCGCCGCCGCAGGCCTCGACCTCGCCGACGGGCCCGTCCCACTCCATGTCGATCAGCCGGTTGTAGATCGAGGCTTCAGGGAAGCGTTCGCGGCGCCGGCCGCAGACGGCGGCCACGTCGGGCCGGCCGGCCAACGCCTCCAGCGCCCCCTCCAGCCAGCCGGCCGCCACCTCGCAATCGCCGTCCACGAACTGCACCAGCTCGATGCCTGGATGGCGGGCCAGCAGATGTTCGAGACCGGCGTTGCGCCCCCGGGCCATGGTGAACGGCTCATTCATGGGCAGCTCGAGCACCTCCACGCCCAGCGAGCGGGCGAACGCGACGCTGCCGTCGGTCGAGCCCGAGTCCACGTAGACGATGGGGTGCCCGCCGCCGACCAGCGAACGCAGGCAGCGCTTGAGCCGTTCACCCTCGTTGCGGCCGATGACCACGATGCCCAGCGTTCCGGCCGCGGACTTCGCCGGAGCCGAGGTCGGGTTGACGGCGGCCGGCACCGGCGTTGCGTCGGCATGAGTCCGGGGCTCCCGGACCGGCCCCGCGCCGCATGGGGCGTTCATGCTCATCCTCGGACCTCGCCGGCGCAGACCTCGGCGGTGTTGCGATCGGGGAACACGGACGGCTCGGCTCGGGCCGGAGGCAACGAAGGTTCGGATCGCCGGTGATCGGCCTGAATCGCGTATTCGCCCGACCGGGCCACCGCCTTGAAGTTCGCGCAGTTGATCGACACGCCCAGCAGCTCCCCGAGCCGGGCCAGGTCCTGATCGAAGGTCTCCTGAAGCAGGCGGAGCGACTCCGGGCTGAGCCGCGGCCGCTTGCGCATCTGCCAGAGCCGCTTGACCCGGTCGCGCCAGGACTGCGGAATGAACCGCCGGCGCACCCAGGTGACCAGCGGGTTCCAGACGATCGCGTCGCGCAGCGGGCTGACCCGCAAGCGCTCCTGGGAGACGTTCTGGGCGGCCTCCTCGTGGTGCCAGACCGGCCGGCCCGCATAGCCGATGAACCGGCAGACGCGCTCCAGCTCGCGCTGCGGCTCGGCCACCAGCCGCTCGAAGAACACCGGCAGGATGGACTGCCGCCCGTAGGCCGCCAGGAACGGCTCGAGCTGCATCGCGTAACGCCCGTAGTCGATCAGCCGCGGGAACTCCCGCACGGCCCGGTCGATGGGACACTCGATGGTCCGCTCGGTCCACTCGTGCACGTAGTGCGAGACCAGCCGGTCCACCGGGTGGCGCATCACGTAGATCAGCCGCAGCTGGTCGAGGTGCCGTTTCATCCGCTCGACCGTGCGCGGATAGGTGGGCAGCTTGGTGTAATGGGTGCTCGACTCGCCGCACAGCGCCCCGGGTTCGGCGGCCGCGAACAGGGCGGCGTAATGGTCCAGCCCGCGGGCGTACTCCTCGTCGTTGCTGAAGAAGTTCGGCTCCTTGGGCTCGCTGACGAAAATGCCCGGCTGGAGGCCGAGCTGGTCGTGCAGCGTGCTGGTGGCGCACTTCATGGCCCCGATGATGATGAAGTCCGGCAATCTTGGCATCAGCTCCGGTCTCCGGCGGCGACGGGCATTTTCAACGGGTCGGCGCAGTGGGTCCAGATGTCCAGCCACTCGCGCTCGCAGACGTGCCGCTCGCGCTTCAGGCCGGCCAGCTCGCGGGCCTTGGAGATCGTCCGACCCAGCGTCCAGAGCAGGTTGGCGGTCCACAAACCGACCCGCCCATAGTATTTCGCGTAGTAGCGGGCCCGCGAGGCGTACCAGTACGCCGGGCGGCGCTGGAGGCGGGCGGTGAGCGACTTGACCGGGTTGCTCTGCCCGCGGAGGTGCACGACGCGGGCCGCGGGCCAGTGCAGGACTTTCCAGCCGGCGGCCCGGGCCCGGCGGCAGTAGTCGGGGTCGTCGAAGTACAGGAAGAAGCCCTCGTCGAGCAGGCCCACCTCGGCCAGGACCTGCCCGCGGATCAGGGCGCAGGCGAAAGTGGTCCACTCGACCTCGACCGGTTCGTCCGAGACGGGCAGGGCCCAGGGGCGGGCCCCGAACAGCCGGCTCAGCGCCCCGGTCCGGGCGGCGATGAAGAATTCGCTGGCCGGCGTGCAGTCGTTGAAGCAGCTCTGCTGGGGCTGCCCGTCGGGCCATTCCAGGCGCGGCCCCACGATGCCGGCGCGCGGATGATCCCGGGCGGCCGAGAGCAGCTCCGCCAGGGCCCCCGGCCGGACGATCGTGTCCGCGTTCAGCAGCAGCACGAACTCGGGCCGCTCTTCCGCGGCCAGCAGCTCGCCCAACACCGCGTTGTTGCCACCCGAAAAACCGCGGTTGGGCGAGATCGCCTTCAGCTCGACCCAGGCGGACCAGCCGTTGGCGTCGATGGCCTCGCGCAGCGTCTCGACCGACTCCGGCCCGGTGCCGTTCTCGCAGACCACCACCTTCGCGCCGGGGATGCGGGCCACCTCCGGGGCCAGCGAGCCCAGACAGGCCACGGTCAGGTCCGCGGCCTTGTAGCAGACGATGACGATGACCAGGCTGCTTCCGGCGGCCGGCGCGACCCGCTCCGAGTCGGACTGGGGTTGGAACCGCATACTCACCGCCTGGACGTTCATGCCTTCCCTCTCGGGGCGTGTTCACCGGGCCGGCGTCCGCCGGTAATACTCCGCGATCTCGTCCCAGGCCCGGCTTTCGTCCCACCCGTAACCGGCGGCGTCCAACGGGTCGGTATTGATCCTGATCCGCGGCTCGTCGAACGCGGTCTGTTGCTTGAGTTCGACCGCGCAGGGCATGTCCAGGCGCCTGGCCATCTCGCGCCCGAAGCGCTGGGCGAAGGCCCCCTGGGTCTCGATGTATCCGCTGGGATTCAGCTTGCGGTACGCCGGACCGGCCGGCAGCTCCTCGGCGAAGCGGGCATAGGCCCTGGCCAGCAGCGAAACGTGAATGTTGTCGCGCACGTAAGCCGGCGTCTGCACGCTGGGGATCGCGCCCGCGAACCAGCTTTTCATCAGGTAGGCGGTGAACCGCGGCTCCTCGAACGGCCCGAAGGGGTTGGGAATGACGAACTTCCCGAGGGCCAGCCCCGCCCGGGCCGCATAAAAGCGGAACATCTCCGCGGTCAGGGCCTTGGACAGCCCGTAGGGCGAGAAGGCGGGCAGCCCCTCGGAGCCGGCGCCCTCGCCGCACTCGAACACGCTGCCGGTGAGCAGCACCCGGCGGCACCCGGCCGCGCTCATGGCCGCCAGCACCTCCGGAAGGCGATGGGCGTTGTTGCTCACCGCGGCGGGCACGTCGAAATCGGGGCTCTTGTAGTTGGTCACGTCGGCCCCGTGATGGCACAGCAGGTCCCAGGGCCCCTGCTCGCGGACCAGGGCCAGGAAGGCGTCGTCGCCGAACGCGCAGCCGTACACCCCCCGGCAGGATTCCAGAGCCCGCTGGACGCGCCGGCGGCGGAGCGGTTCGGAGTATTCCTCGGGGCGGCGGCGGAAGACGGCCGTCACCTCGTGGCCCGCGGCGGCCAATTCGCCCACGAACCAGCAGCCGGTGAAGGAACTGGCGCCGGTGAACAGGATTCTCACGCCCGGGCCTCCACGGGGGGCAGGTGATACGCCGGATCGAAATCGCGGGCGTTGCGGTCCTTGTCCGAAAGGTTCTCCGGCGCCGCCGGCCAGCGGATGTTGAACCGCGGATCGTTCCAGCGCACGATGCGCTCGTACTCGGGGGCGTAGAACTCATCCACGAAGTAGAAAGCCTCGGTGTTCTCGCTCAGGGTGATGAAACCGTGGGCGAAGCCCTTGGGCACGTAGAGCATCTGCCGGTTGTCGGCGGACAGCTCGATGCCGAAGCTCACGCCGAAGGTCGCGGAACCGGGCCGCAGGTCCAGGATCACGTCGTAGAGGGCCCCGCGGATGCAGCGGACCAGCTTGGTCTCGGCCCTGGGGGCGAGCTGGTAATGCATCCCGCGGAGCGTGCCTTTCTGGCCGCTCAGCGAGTTGTTGACCTGGACGAAGCCGGTCACCAGGCCGTGCTGCTCGAACTCGCGCTGACAGAACACCCGGGCGAAGAAGCCGCGCTCGTCGCCGCGCTTCTCGAGCCCGATCACGAAGGCCCCCTTCAGGGGCGTCTCGGTAAAGATCATGAATCATCCCCCGTCTGGTTCACGTCCCATCCGCCTGGCGCCGCCGCCTGGCGCCGCCGCCCGGCCGCGGTCAGGCCGGGGCGGCGCACGTTTCCGACAGCCGGGACAGCCGCTTCTTGAGCGTCCGCAGCCGGACGAACCGGTCGCCCTCCCAGTCGGCCTTGCCGAAGCCGTGCTCGATCAGCTTGCGGTGCAGCTCCTCCATTCCGCTGACCAGGTTGTACTCGAGGCGGAAGTCGGGCAGCAGCCGGCCGAGGAGGTCGAAGTTCACGCGGTAGTTGCGGGGATCGGCCCCGACCTCGCCGGTGAAGGTGATCCTGGCTCCCGGCACCAGCCGCCGGACCTGGTCGGCCACGTCTTTGACCTGGTAGTTCTCGGAGTTGCCGCCCACGTTGACGGCCCGGTTCGACACCTTCTCGCGCGGGGCGAGCATGAAGGCGACGAAGGCCCGGGCGATATCCCGGCAGTGGATCAGCGGCCGCCAGGGCGAGCCGTCGCTCATGATGCGGATTTCGCCGGTGGCCACCGCGCAGGCCAGCAGGTTGTTGACCACCAGGTCGATCCGCAGCATGGGCGAATGGCCGTAGGCCGTCGAGTTGCGCAGGTAAACCGGCGTGAAGCCCGCGTCGGCCAGCGGGGCCACCGCCGCCTCGGTCTCGATCTTCGAGCGGGCGTAGGCGGTCAGCGGGTTGAGCTGGTCGCCCTCCTCGAGGTCGAGCTTTTCGCCGGCCCCGTACACCGAGCAGCTCCCCGAGAACAGGTAGCGTCCGACGCCGGCCTGCTTGCAGGTCCGGGCCAGCCTGACCGACGCATCGCGGTTGGTGCGCAGGGTGACGCCGGGGTCCAGGTCGCCCATCGGGTCGTTGGAGATGGCCGCCAGGTGGCATACGCAGTCGCAGCCGTCCAGGTCGCGCGGGCCGACCTCGTAAACGTCCTTGACCAGCTCCCGGTCGGGCCGGACGAACGGCTCCCACTCGCAGCCCTCGAAGAGGTTCAGATCGCACCCGGTCACGCTGTGCCCGGCCTGCTTGAGCAGATCGACCAGGTGAACCCCGATGTAGCCCCGATGCCCGGTCACGAAGACTTTCATGCTCAACACTCCCTCATGTCAGCACAGCCTCGGTTAATCAACCTGAATCAGATACTGTCGCACGAGCACGACGAAACCCTGGCTTGCCGAGCCTTGTGCCGAGCCCGCTCGACTGCCTCAAATGTCCACTCCGCTCTGCGCTTATACCATATGTCCGCCGCATGAAACATACCGGCCTCCCATGCGTTCCACGTCAATTCGCGGAGCTGCTGGTGATCCGAGGCCAAGTTGGTAAGAAGTTGGGCGGCACGTTCGTCGTCGTCCATCGGAAGGAGAATCCCTGATTTTTCTTCATGGATACGCTCCCGGACATAGGGTATCTCTGCTCCGATGAGGGGCAAGCCAGCCGCATAGCCGTCAAAAATCATTCGCGGCGTGTCCTCATACAATGGCGTGAACAGCAGGCCGTCGTACTGACCGAGCTCGCGCAGCAGATCCGGCCCGTACATTCGCGGTCCCAATAACCGGACACGATCTCTCAAGCCACCTTCATTAACATGCCGGGCGATAGATGCCTCCTCAGGGCCACGCCCAAGAATGGTCAGTCGTACGTTGGCGCCGCGATGGACAGCTCGTCCAACGATGTTCACAGACCGATGTACTCCTTTGCGATCGACCAGTCGGCCGACGTAGACCAAGTGTAAGCCTCGATCTCTTTGCTGTCGGGCTAACCGCATCTCAAGCTCATGTCGAGGCAGAACCTCGCTGCTCAGGTGTGACGTATCCTGAACCAGTTTCGCGTTCTGGGCAAAGGGCGCATACTTTTCGAACAAAGTACGGCCCTTGAGAAGAGCCAGCGCGGCCTGCAAGACCATTTTCTTCATGCAACGATCGTAGAGCCAGCAGTACACTCTCCAGCGAGCCGCGGTGATCGGCGATTGGCCCGTAATCTGGGACTCGATCTGCAAAACAGTGTCGGTATCGCGCGCGAAAATGATCGGCTTACCGGCATGCCAGGCACATCGATGCGCATCGGAGTTGAACGGCTGGTATAAATCACCAAGCCCCGTGTGGACTACATCAGCGTGACGACAGTGCTTCGAAACGTCACGCAACCACCATTTCCGCCGAGACAACCAATAACTCCGGGCGCGTCCATGCAATGGGGCGCTGGGAACTACTTCAAATCCTTCATCGGCACCGGGAGCCGCCTCGAGGTTTTGTGCGGGAAATCCACCGGCTAAGTCGACCGAGGGCGCCACGACCCGCAACACTCCATATCGACCTTGAAGCGAGTCGCGTAGTAGCCGCAGCGATCGTATCCAGTCGGTCTCGAAATAGCAGCAACCGGCGTCGACATACACCGGCACATGGATGGCTACAAGATACATCAGCCGATCCCTCTCTGAGCCACAACCATCATCGAAACTGCGAACGCAAGGGAGCGGCACGAGCAGATGATCTCCACCCGGCGGGTCTGAGTGTGATGATCGTTTTTTCCTGCTCCATCTTCCGAAAAATGAGCGGCGGGAATGCTATTCTTTCTGGCCTGAAGAACTCACGGCGTCCCTCTGCTGGACACTCAAACGGCACTGCCTGCCTGCTGATGGCGGGTGAAGTTTCCTGGCCCTTGAGATGACAGAGTTCATGCGGCGTCTGAACCGTCTACATCGGGCCTGAATACCAAAGAACAATCGTCCGCCAAACGACACACCTCGCTCCCCCTTCCCGCTGACCTGTTCGTAACCGAGCTCGTCCATCAGTTTGCCGCAGATCGCTTCGATCGCCGCAATATCTCGGGCCGGTAGGCGCTTCCATTTATCAATCTGCTGGGTGGTTATTGGCTGTCCGATGAGCGGATGAAAGTCTCTAACCGCTGGCACCAATCCCTCCTCCTGGTTGCGGACGTCAAGCATACGCCGATCCATATCCACTCCCAGGAATAAACAGATGCGCTCAAGCTGACCGGAAGGATCGGACACTAGTGCCTCGTAGCAAACATTGAGGAAACGAGCCGGGCCGATCAACCTTCCCTCATTCAATCCATGCTGGACGCATTCCTGCCAGTGCAATGCTGCATGGTAGGCGGTGTCCGGCCCCCAGGACTGCCTGATCAGCGAATACGCGACGGCGCGCGGGTCACGATAAATGTGTACCAGTGCGGACTGGGGAAAGGTCTCGGCCAGAAAACCGAAGTGCAGGCAATACCGTGGCGACTTGTCGCCCCAGAGGCGCTTGCCGCGAATCGCTGCCAGACTGCGGTACACGGCGCTTAATACGTTGGCGAAAGTAGCTGGTCGGTCGGCCAGCTCCTGCCAAACCATATCCGGTGTCACGCCGATGAATCGCTCGTCTTTCGTCAGGGCGGTAATCATTCCAGACGCCTGCTCGGGCCCCATCCGACCATACTTTCCATGCCACGTGACTGCCGCTGCCACCTCGTGAGTGATGAGGATGTTCGGATGGGCATTAAGCATACACTGAAGCAGACTCGTCCCAGACCGGTCACAGCCACCTATAAAAAAACCATCGAACTTGCCCACAATCACGGCAGAATCCTTATCTTTGGCGGGTGCTACTGTAGGTGATTCCTGGTGCAGCGAATTGCGGACACTACATGCTCTTGTCATATCATATTCTCCACGCCGCCCAGGGCGGCTTATCCGAGGCCCACAACTGATTGAGGCGGTCCAGGTCGCGCTGGGTATCCATGCACTCCCAGAACCCGCGGTGGCGGTACATGGCCAACTGCCGGTCCTGGGCCAGCTTCACCAGCGGGGCCCGCTCCAGGACGCAGGACTCGTCCGGCGTCAGGTAGGACAGGAAGGCCCTTCGGAAGAAGAAGTATCCGCCGTTGATCCATTCATCGGTAAAAGCGGGCTTCTCGTCGAATCGGGTGACCTCGTCGCCCTGGAGCATGATCTGACCGAAGCGCGACGGCGGGTTGACGCCCAACACCGTCCCCAGCCTGTCGTGAGAGAGGTGGAAGTCCAGCTCGGCGCGCAGGTCGGCGTCGGTCAGGCCGTCGCCGTAGGTCACGGCGAAGTGGCGGGCGTCGCCCAGGTAGCGGGCCGCGGCCCGGGCCACGCGACCGCCGGTCATGGTGAGCTCGCCGGTCGAAGCCAGCGTCACCTGCCAGTCCTGGTCGTGGTCGATCGAGTGCACCGTCACCTCGCTGGTCTTGAGGCGGACGGTGAAATCGCTGTTCATCGACGGATAGTTGAGGAAATAGGACTTGATGACCTCGGCCTTGTACCCCAGGCAGAGCACGAAACGCTTGAAGCCGTGGTGGGCGTAGCTGCGCATGATGTGCCAGAGAATCGGGCGATGGCCCACCGGCACCATGGGCTTGGGCACCAGCTCGGTGTGCTCCTTGAGGCGGGTGCCCAGTCCGCCGCAGAGCACGAACACGGGTACGTCGGCCGGCTGGATGGACATGGCTGGGGTTCTCCGCGATTACTTGAGGTATTACCGGTCGATCTCGTTGCAGCGCAGGGTCAGCCGCCGTTTCCAGCCTCGGGTGCCCACCCGCCGGGCGATGACCGAGGCCAGCCACAGCCGCCAGCCGTAGCGCCGAACCCTGAACGCGCAGCGGGCCAGGCGGTCCTGAAGCCGCAGATACAGCCGCTCCAGGGCCGACGGCCTGATCGGCGGCAGGCCGCTGAGCTCATAGCCGCGGGCCACCAGCAGGTCCGCGATGCGCGACTCGACCAGTTGAATGTCGCGCGAGGGCATTTTGCGCCGCCATTGCTGGGCCAGCTTGGGGTTGGGCGGTTCATAGCTGGTGTGCCTGTCGTATTCCAGCATGCGCGGATCGTACTCCACGCCCAGAAAGCCGCAGATCCGCCTCAGCACGTCCTCCGGTCCGCGGGTCAGGTTCAGGTAGGTGATCTCCACGTAGCGATCATCCGCCAGCGTGGTCTTGAGCCGGTCCCACAGCGTCTCCACCT
>JABRVU010000542.1:0-2132 GCA_039961895.1 Phycisphaerae bacterium
CCGACGGGGCCCGGGTCCGGCGGCGGCCGGGGGGTGCGGCCTCGGGGCGGCTGATCCATCAGGAAGCTCACCCGCTCGAGGTCCTCGCGCCCGAGGATCCTGGCCACCGCCCGCTTGGCCTCGCCCAGCGGCGTGCGCCGCGTCACGTGGATCAGCACCACGTGCGGGTTCCGGACCCGCTCCATCAGTTCGGGCAGGTCGTTCACGTGCAGGTGTGCCCCCAGCCGGGCCCGCTCGACGTGTTCGGCCTCGTAGAACGTGCACTCGAACAGCAGCACCTCGGCGTTGCGAACGTGGTCGTTGTCCAGGAAGTTCCCGATCATCGAGTCGCCGCAATAGGCCACCCGCGGGATTTCCAGCCGGTATTCGACCGCCTGGCCCTGCTTCTTGAGGGCCGCGATCTGCGGGCCGGTGCAGGCGGCGTACTCGGGCTTGAGCTTCTTGCGCACCTCCACGATCGAGAACCCCAGGCACGGGCCCGGATGGCGGACCCGGAACGGCCTCACCACGAGCTGACGGTTCAACTCGAAGTCCTCGTCCTCGTCCACGCCCACGATCCGCCCCGGCGAAACGTGGCCTTCGATCTGTCCCCAGACCTGCATGAGCTGCTCGACCGCCGGCGCCAGCTTGCGATGCACCAGCAGCGTGCCCGGGGGCATGCCCTGGAAATGACGCTGCGAAAAGTAATAGGCCAGTCCCGCCGCGTGATCCATGTGCCCGTGCGTGAGGCACAGCGTGTCCATCAACACCGCCTCGCGCGGGCCGCGACCGATGTCGAAGGCCACGTTGAACTCCGGGACGATGACGACGGTCTCCTCCCCGGCCACGCTGTGGCCCTGGATCGTGAGACTGCCGATGGTCTTTTCGACGAGCCGGGATGCCATCGGGACACTATCGCGGGCGGGCGGGCGGTTTGCAAGGCGCCCCGCCCGCCGATCGCCGGGCCGCGCGACGGTATCCGCGGGCCACGGATGCCGTCACCGCCTCATCACCCCGCCAAACCCACCCATATCGAGTGGTCGTCGTTTCCGCTATACTCCGCCGCTTGAGCGTTCGGAAGCGAGGACCATGCGCTGCCCCTTCTGCAAAGAGATCGACCAGGACAAGGTCATCGATTCGCGGCTCAGCGAAGCGGGCGCGGTGATCCGCCGGCGGCGGGTGTGCATGGCCTGCGGCAAGCGCTTCACCACCAAGGAACGGGTGGAGCAGGAAATCCGGCTGATGGTCATCAAACGCGACGGCCGGCGGGTGCCTTACGACCGCACCAAGATCCTCGACGGCATCAGCCGGGCATGCTACAAGCGCCCGCTGGACGACGAGTCACTCAACCGCATGCTCGACGAGATCGAGGACCAGCTTTTCAGGCGATTCGACCGCGAGGTGCTCAGCCAGGACATCGGGCAGATCGTCTGCGACAAGCTCCGCCAGGCCGACCAGATCGCCTACGTCCGCTTCGCCAGCGTCTATCGCCGGTTCCAGGACCTAGGCCAGCTCATCGAAGAGGCTCACGAGGTCATCGAGCGGAAGAAACGCGAATCGCCGGGGCAGGGAAAGCTCTTCGACTGAAGCAGGGGGCACGCGCCCGATCCGGCGGAACCGCCGGCGGTGGCCTCATCCGCCCGTCAACTTCCGCCCGGCCCCGCCGTTGCGGTGGGCAGCGCCGGGGGCGATTCTCGGGCCGGTGTCACAGATCTTCCATCGTGTTGCGTTTCAGGACCCGCTCCGCTCCGACCGCCGCGCCGATGATCCCTTCCGTCACCGGCCCCGGCAGCACGCTGGCCGCCGGCAGCACCGCCCGTCCCTCCGCCACGCTCTCCAGCCATCGCAGGGCCCCGTCGCGCTTCGTCTTCACGTCCGCCGGCACCGGCGGCCGGCGCCCGTACAGCCGGTACTCCGCCACGTCCAGCGTGATGCTCTTGAGCAGTCCCGCCAGCTCCGTATGAACCCCCACGTCCACCGGAACGGCGTACCGCCGGCCCAGCGCGCCGTTCACTTCCCCTTCCGCCCCGAGCCGGGCCTCGTCCACTTTGTCGGCGTCCACCTGCCCCGTCTGGTCGTCATCGGTCAGTTCCACCAGCACCGCCGTCCCGATCCGCTCCTCGATGTCCGCATTGGTGACGTAACCCATCCGC
>JABRVU010000543.1:0-15372 GCA_039961895.1 Phycisphaerae bacterium
CACCCCGCCCGGGCCCGAGCATTCGCCCTGATGGCCGACCTGAATCTGCTTATGCATCTCTGGCCCCGGGCGGAATGGTCCGATCGGCAGATCGAAGTGTGCCGGCGGGTGTTGACGGAACTTCCGCCTTCGTGCGGATTCATCCCCGCGCTGGCCGCGCTGTTGCACGATCGCTCCGCTGAACATGTTCAGCACGTGACCAGGGCCCTGCGGTGCAGCAATCACGAAATCGCGCTGGCCCGCTGGCTGGTGCAGCAGCAGGCGCGCATGCCTGATTTCGCGGCCTTCACGCCGGCCGACGCGCGTAAGATTCGTGCTCATCCGGGATTCGATGATCTGCTGTTGATTCATCGGGCGGTCTGTACGGCGACGGGCCGGCCTCGAACGGGCCTGGCCGCCGCCGAGCGGCTGCGAGATGCCCTCACGGCCGATCAGGCCACCCCTCCGCCGTTCATCACCGGAGAGGATCTGATCGACAAGGGCCTCAAACCCGGCCCGCGTTTCAAGGATATTCTCAACCGGCTCTATGACGCCCAATTGAACGGTCAGCTCACCAGCCGGGACGCCGCCCTGAAGCAACTCCAACAGTACTTATGACGTGTTCAACGGCCCGTCGGATGTCAGCGGCGCGGCAAGTATTCCGGGTCAACGGCGTGCTCGCGCCGTCCGAGTCTGGATTCCGTCCCGAAAACGGGGGTCATCCGTGTCCGATACCACGGTAGCCCGAAAGTTCTGCCACGCCCGATGTCGGCAGGCTCGTGTGTTCCTCTTGACTTCGCCCTGTTCGGCCTGTTAAGCTGTACGTTGCTGGAGTCGTACCAGGACGGCCGACACGTCTTCGTCCTGGTCCCTGCCACGTGTGGTGGCTCAGGGTCGATCGAGGAACAGATCATATCTTTCTCGCTGCTCAGGAGGAGTCCGTATGAAGCGCGCGCTGCGTTTGACTCATGGCTTTGGGGCGGCCATCATCTGCTTGGCTGTCGCGTCATCGGCCTGGGGGGCCATTCCACTGTTGACACCGGGGGATTTCATACTGGCGATCGACGTGAACACCACGCCGACGGGCAGCGGCTACGCCGGCGGCGAACTGCCGGCGGCCGGCGTGGACGCCAACACCGCCACCCAGTACCGCAACACCGGCGGCGTGGGCTCGGGCTTCATCATCACGCCCTGGCTCGGCCCGACCATCGTCACCTCCTTCGAGATCACCACCGCCTCCGACGCGGACACCCAGGATCCGGCCAGTTACGAGCTTTATGGAACCAACGACCTCATCACCAGTGCCGATAACAGCACCGGCGGGCTGGAAACCTGGACGCTGATCAGCTCCGGGGCCCTGAGCCTTCCCACCAGCCGCCTGGCCACCTCGACGCCGGTGGAGTTCAGCAACACCGCGGCCTACACCTCCTACCGCATGGTGTTCCCCACCCTGCGCGACGGGGCGGCCACGTCGATGCACTTCGCCGAAATCCAGTTCTTCGGCACGATCGTGAACCCGGTGCCGGCGGCCATCCTCCAGCCCGGCGACTTCATCATCGCCATCGACACCGATCCGCCCGGATCGGCCAGTCTCTATGGCCTGGCCGAGTTCCCCACCAACGTCCGGGACGGCCTGGCCAGCACCAAGTATCTGAACTTCGCGGAAGAGCGCTCCGGCTTCATCTGCACGCCCAGCATGGGCCCGACCGTCATCCGGAGCATCCAGCTCACCACGGCCAATGACGCCGTCGATCGCGATCCCGCATCCTATGAAATCTACGGCACCAACGACCCCATCGTCAGCACGGACAACAGCCTGGGCACCGCCGAGAACTGGACGCTGATCGCCTCGGGGCCCCTGGCTCTTCCGGCTGCCCGGCTGACCACCGACGTGGTCATCCCCTTCGCCAACGAGACCAGCTACACCTCCTACAAAGTGATTTTCCCGACGGTCAAGAACGCGGCGGCCGCCAACTCCATGCAGATCGCCGAGGTGGTCCTGCGGCAATCGACCGACGGAACCGGCCCCAACGTGCTGGCCGGCACGGGGCTGATCCTGGCCGTCGACGGCGACTCGGGCAGCGTCTACACCCTGGCCGAGTACCCCACCAACATGCGCGACAATAACGTCAACACCAAGTACCTCAACTTCGGCGAAGAGCGTTCCGGCTTCATCGCCGTCCCCGCGGTGGGCCCCACCACGGTCCGGAGCATCCAGCTCACCACGGCCAACGACCAGGACGTCCGCGACCCCACCACGGCCGAGATCTACGGGACCAACGACCCCGTCGTCAGCACCGACAACAGCCGCGGCATCGCCGAGAACTGGACCCTCATCGCTTATGTCGCCCTGGACCCGCCCACGGCCCGGTTCACGGCCTACCCCCTGGTTTCGTTCGCCAATGAAACCAGCTACACGGCCTACAAGGTGCTCTTCCCGACGGTCCGCAATGCCGCGACGGCCAACTCCATGCAGGCCGCCGAGATCGTCTTGCGCGAGACGACCGACAACAGCGGTCCCAATATCCTGGCCACCGGCCTGGTCATCGCCGTCGATCCCGACGCGGCCAGCGGATACCCAGCCAACGAGAACCCCAACAACATCCGCGACGGCAACGTCAACACCAAGTATCTCAACAACGGCCGGGCCAACCTCAACAACGGGGGGCACAACACCGGCTTCATCTCCACCCCGAGCATGGGAGCGACGATCGTCCGCAGTCTGGTGATCACCACGGCCAACGACGCCGTCGACCGCGACCCGGCGGCTTATGCCCTTTACGGAACCAACGATCCGATCACCAGCACGGACAACAGCTTCGGCGAGAAGGAGAATTGGACGCTGATCTCGTCCGGTCCGCTGTCCCTGCCGGCCGCCCGGCTGACCGTCGGGCCGGTGGTCACGTTCGACAACTCCACCAGCTACACCTCCTACAAGATGGTTTTCACCGCCATCAAGAACCCCCTGACCAGCACGCTCATGCAGGTGGCCGAGGTCGGCCTGTTCGAATCGACCGACGGAACCGGCACCAACGTGCTGAGCGGGACCGGACCGGTCCTGGCCATCGGCACCGACTCGCAGAGCGCCTATCCCGTCGGCCAGGGGCCGCGCAACGTCAGCGACGGCAAGCTGCTCACCAAGTACCTGAACAGCGGGCGGGCCGGCACGGGCATCATCGTCACTCCCTCGGTCGGGGCCAGCGTCGTCCACAGCCTGACCCTCATCACCGCCAACGACAACCCCGACCGCGACCCGGCCTCTTACGCCCTCTACGGCACCAACGACCCCATCGTCAGTACCGACAACAGCTTCGGCAACGCCGAGAGCTGGACGCTGATCTCGACCGGTCCGCTGTCTTTGCCGGATACCCGCTTCACGGCCGCCCCGGTGGCGTCCTTCGCCAACGACGCCAGTTACACCTCCTACAAGCTGGTCTTCCCCACCATCAAGGATTTCGTGGCCGCCAATTCCATGCAGATCGCGGAACTCGGCCTGTTCGAGTCGACCGACGGCACCGGATCCAACCTCATCACCAGCAACTCGGTGATCCTGGCCATCGACGTGGATTCGGGCAGCTTCTATCCGGTGGGCGAGCGGCCCGGCAACGTCCGCGACGGCAGCACGCTCTCGAAGTACCGCAACCAGTCCGCGGCGGCCGATGAAACCAACACCGGCATCATCGCCACGCCCAGCGTGGGCCCGACCATCGTCCGCAGCATGGTCCTGACCACGGGCAACGACAACGAGCCGCGCGACCCGGCCTCCTATGCGCTCTACGGCACCAACGACCCCATCGTCAGCACGGACAACAGCACCGGCGACCTGGAGAACTGGACGCTGATCTCGTCCGGTCCGCTGGCCCTGCCGGCGGCAAGGCGGACCGTCGCTCCGGCGATCACGTTCGAGAACTCCACCAGCTACACGTCGTATAAGCTGATCTTCCCGAACGTGAAGGACCCGGCGGCGGCCGACTCCATGCAGATCGCCGAGATCGGGCTTTATGAATCCACCGACGGCACCGGCGCGAGCGTGCTGACCGGCAACACCCCGATCCTGGCCATCGACGCCGATCCGATCCTGCAGAGCAACTACCCGGGCAACGAAAGCCCGCCGCTGGCCATCGACCGGACGCCGGCCAAGTACCTCAACTTCGGCGAGAACAACTCCGGGTTCATCGTCACGCCGGGCGCGGGGCCGAGCATCGTGGAAGCCTTCCGCATCATCACCGCCAACGACGCACCCGAGCGCGACCCGCTGGCCTTCGCTTTGTACGGAACCAACGACCCGATCGCCAGCACCGACAACAGCCGGGGCAACGCCGAGAGCTGGACGCTGATCGCCAGCGGCGGGATCGCGCCGCCCACGTCGCGCTACGTGTCCTCGCCGATGGTCACGTTCTCGAACGACACGGCCTACAGGTCCTATCGGATGGTCTTCACCAGCGTTCGCAACGCCGACACCGCGAACTCGATGCAGATCACCGAGATCCAGTTCTACGGCCGGATCGGCGTGCCGTGCCCGACCCCCTTCGCGGACGCCGACGGCGACGGCGACGTGGACCTGATCGACTTCGGCCGGCTCCAGGAGTGCATCACCGGCCAGACGCCGGGCTACGCCGAGAGCTGCCGCTGTTTCGACCGCGACAACTCCGGCGTGGGCGACGGCGACATCGACGCGGAGGACCTGCAGAAGTTCTTCGAGTGCATGACCGCTCCGTCCGTCACGTGGACCCAGGAAGGCTTCCCCAACTGCGTGCCGTGACGACGGTATGGGCCGACGGCGAAGGCCGGTACCGCCACGCGGGCGGATGGAGCGCTTCTGGCGCCACCCGCCGGTCCCGGTACCATATAGACCCCTTGAACCCGTCCGCGGGGCGCCGGGAATCCGACCGGTGCCCCGCTTTTTTAGCTCGACGGCATCTCGAAACGGCAGACACGAACGCCCTGAAAAATCATTAACATTAATGTTATCATGATGTTAAAACTACGGAACAGACTATCAATATCTCAAATAGAGAAAAAGCATTGACATTAGCATAGTTAATGTTACGATAGTGCCGGTATGTACTTCGAGGCGCTCAAGATCTTCTGCGACGTGGTTCGGCACAAGAGCTTTTCCCGAGCGGCGGCGGTGAACAGGATTTCGCAGTCCGCGGTCAGTCAGAACGTGTTGCAGTTGGAGAAGAGTCTGGGCGTACGGCTCATCGACCGGTCGAAGCGGCCGTTCCAGTTGACCCCCGAAGGGCAGGTGTATTTCGAGGGCTGCAAAGGGCTGGTGGAGCGCTATTACGCGGTCGAGGCGGAGGTGAAGACGCTGCGGAACGAGGTGGCCGGCACGGTCAACGTCGCGGCCATTTATTCGGTCGGATTGGGAGACATGAGCCGGCTGGTGCAGCAGTTCGCCCATCAGTATCCGCGGGCCACGGTCCGGCTGGCCTATCTTCACCCGGACCGGGTTTACGAGGCCGTTTTGAACGAACAGGCCGACGTGGGGCTGATCTCCTATCCGCGCGCGGGCAAGGACGTGGTCATGCTGCCCTGGCGGACGGAGCCGATGGTGCTGGTCTGTCCGCCGACGCATCGGCTGGCCAGGCTGCCGCAGGTGACGGCCAAGGACCTGATCGGCGAACCCTTCGTGGCCTTTGACGAGGGGCTCATGATCCGCAAGATGATCGACCGACAGTTCCGTCGCCATCGCGTCGAGGTGAAGATCACCGTGGCCTTCGACAACGTCGAGACCATCAAGCGGGCGGTGGAGATCGGCGAGGGCGTTTCCATTCTGCCGCTGCCGACGCTGCGCAAGGACATACAGGCCGGCACGCTGGCGGCGGTTCCGCTGACCATGCCGGCGATGAGCCGGCCGCTGGGCATCATCCACCGGCGCAGCGGCCTGCTCTCGCGGACCGTGCAACGGTTCATCGGCTTCATCCAGGAACACGGCAACGGCGCGGCCGCCGCCGATGCGGCCCCCCACGCCGCGAACGCGGTACACGACGGGAATGACAACGGCTCGCCTCTGGCGTCGAAAGTGACGGTGTGACGTGGACCCAGCGCAGGTCTTTCATTCGGGCCGGGGATTCGGTCTGTACGATCCCTCCACCGAGCGCGCCAACTGCGGCGTGGGCTTCATCGCCAGCCTCAACGGCCAGAGGTCCCACGCCATCGTGCACAAGGCCCTCGAGGTCCTGGTCAATCTCGAGCATCGCGGGGCGTGCGGCTGCGACCCGAACACCGGCGACGGGGCCGGCATCCTCATCCAATTGCCGCACGACTTCTTCAAGAATGCTCTGTCCGGTGCGGGCTTCACTCTCCCGCCCGCGGGCGAGTATGGCGCCGGCGTGGTCTTCCTGCCGCGGGACGGCGCCCAGCGGCGGCGGGTCGAGGAGACGTTCGAGCGGGCGGTCCGCGAGGAGGGCCAGGACTTCCTGGGCTGGCGCGACGTGCCGCGACGCTCCGAGGTGCTCGGCGAGAAGGCCCGTGACGTCGAACCGGTCGTGCGGCAGGTCTTCATCGGCCGCGGGAGGGGTCTTCAGAATGAGGCGGCCTTCGAGCGAAAACTCTACGTGATCCGCAAGCGGATGGAGCGGGCCATCCGCGAGTCGGACCTGCCCGAGAAGATGTACTTCTACGTGTGCAGCCTTTCCTCGCGGACCATCGTGTACAAGGGGCTGCTGCTGGCCCCGCAGATCGAGCGCTATTATCCCGACCTGGCCGATGAGTCCCTGGCCTCGGGCATCGCCCTGGTGCACCAGCGCTACAGCACCAACACCTTTCCCACCTGGGACCTGGCCCATCCGTTCCGCTTCCTGTGCCACAACGGCGAGATCAACACGCTGCGCGGCAACATCAACTGGATGCACGCCCGCGAGGGGCTGTTCGAGTCGCCGCTGTTCGGCGAGGACATGGCCAAGATTCTGCCGATCAGCACGCCGGGGGCCAGCGACTCGGCCACGCTGGACAACGCCGTCGAGCTGCTCTATCACACCGGCCGGTCGCTGCCGCACTGCATCGCCATGCTCATCCCCGAGGCCTGGCAGAACCACAAGACCATGAGCGACGCCAAGCGGGCCTTCTATGAATATCACTCCTGCCTGATGGAGCCGTGGGACGGGCCGGCCTCGATCGCCTTCACCGACGGCCACGTGATCGGGGCGGTGCTGGATCGCAACGGCCTGCGGCCCTCGCGCTACACCGTGACCAAAGACGGCTACGTCATCATGGCCTCGGAGACGGGCGTGCTGGACATCGACCCGGCCAACGTGGCCTGCAAGGGACGCTTGCAGCCCGGGCGCATGTTCCTGGTGGACACCGAGCAGGAGCGGATCGTCCCCGACGAAGAGATCAAGGAGGGCCTGGCCGCCCGCAAGCCGTACCGGATGTGGCTGGACAAGTCGCTGGTGCGGCTGGCGAACCTGCCGGAGCCCTCCCGGCCACCGGCCCATGAGAGCCGCGAGGACCTGCTCACCCATCAGCGCGCGTTCGGCTACACCGTCGAGGATCTCCGGCTGCTCATGGGCCCCATGGCCATCGACGGCGAGGAGCCCATCGGCTCGATGGGCACGGACACGCCGCTGGCCGTGCTGTCCGACAAGGCCCCCCTGCTCTACAACTACTTCAAGCAGCTCTTCGCCCAGGTGACCAACCCGCCGCTGGACGCCATCCGCGAGGAGCTGGTCACCTCGACGATCATGAACATCGGCCCGGCCGAGGACCTCTTCGACGAGACCGAGCAGCACTGCCGCCTGCTGCGGCTCGAGCAGCCGATCCTGAGCGACAACGACCTTCAGAAGATCCGCGAGTTCCGCGACAGCAAGCTGCGGTCGAAAACGCTGCCCATGCTCTTCGAGGCCGACGGCGGCGGCGAAGCCCTGCGCTCGGCCGTCGAGGCGCTCTGCGCCGCGGCGGTCCACGCCGTCGAGGAGGGCTACAGCATCCTGATCCTCTCCGACCGCGGCGTGGATCACGACCGCGCCGCCATTCCCGCCCTGCTGGCCTGCTCGGCCGTGCACCACCACCTGATCCGCGAGCGCAAGCGGACCAAATGCGGGCTGGTGATCGAGTCGGGCGAGCCGCGCGAGGTGCATCACTTCGCCCTTTTGCTGGGTTATGGAGCCGGGGCGGTGAACCCCTACCTGGCCTTCGAGACGCTCCACGAGCTGCTCAAAGAGGGCCGCCTGGCCGACGGGCTGACCCCCGAGCAGGTCAGGAAGAACTACATCAAGGCCGTCAACAAGGGGGTCATCAAGGTCATCTCCAAGATGGGCATCTCGACGCTGCACAGCTATCGCGGCTCGCAGATCTTCGAGGCCGTGGGCCTCAACCAGGAGGTGATCGACCGCTATTTCACCTGGACGCCCTCGCGTATCGCCGGGGTGGGGCTGGAGGTGATCGCGGCCGAGAGCCGCTTCCGCCACCGCCGCGGCTACCCCGACCGGCCGGTCCCCGACTGCCTCGACCTGGACGTCGGCGGGCAGTATCAGTGGCGCCGGCGCGGCGAATATCACCTGACCAACCCGTTGACCGTGGCCAAGCTCCAACAGGCCGTCCGCGAGGCCAGCCCCAAGACCTTCAAGGAGTACAGCCGGCTCATCGACGAACAGAACCGCCGGCTCTGCACCCTGCGGGGGCTGATCGAGTTCAGGAAGAGCGACGCGCCGGTGCCGCTGGAGGAGGTCGAGCCGGCCAGCGAGATCGTCAAGCGGTTCAAGACCGGGGCCATGTCCTTCGGGTCGATCTCCTTCGAGGCCCACGCCAACCTGGCCATCGCCATGAACCGCATCGGCGGCAAGAGCAACACCGGCGAAGGCGGCGAAGACCCCATCCGCTATCGCCCGTTTGACAGCGAGGAGCAGCGCCGCGCGGAGGTGGCCCGGCTCTCGCCCATCACCGCCGCCAACCTGCGGAACGGCGACTCGATGCGCTCGGCCATCAAGCAGGTGGCCAGCGGGCGCTTCGGCGTGACCAGCGAATATCTGGTCAACGCCGATGAACTCCAGATCAAGATGGCCCAGGGGGCCAAGCCCGGCGAGGGCGGGCAGCTACCCGGGCGCAAGGTGGACGCCTGGATCGGCCGGGTGCGGCATTCGACGCCGGGCGTGGGGCTGATCTCGCCGCCGCCCCATCACGATATCTACTCGATCGAGGATCTGTCGCAGCTCATCCACGACCTCAAGAACGCCAACCGCCAGGCCCGCATCAGCGTCAAGCTGGTGGCCGAGGTCGGCGTGGGCACCGTGGCCGCCGGCGTGGCCAAGGGGAAGGCCGACGTGGTGCTCATCAGCGGGCACGACGGAGGCACCGGGGCCTCGCCGCTCACCTCGATCAAGCACGCCGGCCTGCCCTGGGAACTGGGCCTGGCCGAGACCCACCAGGTGCTGGTCATGAACGACCTGCGCAGCCGCATCGCCGTCGAGGTGGACGGCCAGCTCAAGACCGGGCGCGACGTGGCCATCGCCTGCCTGCTGGGGGCCGAGGAGTTCGGCTTCGCCACCGCTCCGCTGATCGCCTCGGGCTGCATCATGATGCGCAAGTGTCACCTGAACACCTGCCCGGTGGGCATCGCCACGCAGGACCCCGAGCTGCGCCGCAAGTTCGCGGGCAAGCCCGAGCACGTGGTCAACTTCATGTTCTTCGTGGCCGAGGAGCTGCGCGAGATCATGGCGTCGCTGGGTTTCCGAACGATCAACGAGATGGTCGGGCGGTCGGACATGCTCGACGTGCGGGCGGCCATCGACCACTGGAAGGCCCGCGGCCTGGACCTGAGCCGCATCCTGTACAAGCCCGAAGTGCCCGAACACGTGGGCACCTATTGCCGCCAGCCGCAGGATCACGGCATCGAGAAATCGCTGGACGTGCGCGTGCTGCTCGAGCTGGCCAAGCCGGCCCTGGAGCGCGGCGAGAAGGTCTACCACGAGCTGCCCATCCGCAACGTCCACCGCACGGTGGGCACCATCACCGGCAGCGAGCTGACCCGGCGTTGGGGCCATGAGGGCCTGCCCGAAGACACCCTGCATTTCAAGTTCAACGGTTCGGCCGGGCAGAGCTTCGCCGCCTTCGTGCCCCGGGGCATGACCCTGGAGGTGGAGGGCGACGCCAACGATTACTTCGCCAAGGGTCTTTCCGGCGGCAAGGTCATCATCTACCCGCCGCGGACCGCGACCTTCGTGCCCGAGGACAACATCATCATCGGGAACGTGGCCCTCTACGGGGCCACCGGCGGCGAGGCCTACATCCGCGGCATCGCCGGCGAGCGCTTCTGCGTGCGCAACAGCGGAGCCGTGGCGGTGGTCGAGGGCGTCGGCGACCACGGCTGCGAGTACATGACCGGCGGGCGGGCGGTGATCCTGGGCCACACCGGGCGGAACTTCGCGGCGGGCATGAGCGGCGGCATCGCCTACGTGCTCGACGAGGCCGGCGACTTCGGCGAGTTCCGCTGCAACCTCGAAATGGTCGATCTCGAGGAGCTGACCGACCCCGAGGAGATCCGCCTGGTGCAGGACCTGATCGCCCGTCACGTGCGCTACACGCGCAGCGCCGTCGGCGAGCGCGTGCTCGACACCTGGGACGCGCTCCTGCCCCGGTTCGTCAAGATCATGCCGCGCGACTACCGCCGGGTGCTCGAGGAGGCGGCCCGCCGGCGCGCCCACGAAGGGGCTCCCCATCAGGCCGGCGTGCTGGCGGGGGTGGCGCATGGGTAAGCCCACCGGTTTCAAGGAATACCCGCGCGAGGAGTTCCCCGACCTGCCCGTCGAGGAGCGCCGCCGCCACTACCGAGAGTTCCACCTGGCCCTGCCCGTGGCCAGGCTCCAGGAGCAGGGGGCCCGGTGCATGGACTGCGGCGTGCCCTTCTGTCACACCGGCTGCCCGCTGGGCAACATCATTCCCGACTGGAACGATCTGGTTTACCGCGGCGACTGGCGGCGGGCCATCGACTTTCTGCACACCACCAACAACTTCCCGGAGTTCACCGGTCGGGTCTGCCCCGCGCCGTGCGAGGAAGCGTGCGTGCTGGGCATCAACGAGCCGCCCGTGACCATCAAGCAGATCGAGTATTCGATCATCGAGCGGGCCTTCGAGGAGAAGTGGGTGTCGCCGCGTCCGCCCGAAAAGCGCACCGGCCGGAAGATCGCGGTGGTCGGCTCGGGCCCGGCCGGTCTGGCCTGCGCCGATCAGCTCAACCGGGCCGGGCATCAGGTCACGGTCTTCGAACGGGCCGACCGCATCGGCGGGCTGCTGCGCTACGGCATCCCCGACTTCAAGATGGAGAAACACGTCATCGACCGCCGGCTGGCGATCATGGAAGCCGAGGGGGTGATCTTCAGGACCGGCGTGAACGTCGGCTTCGACGTGACCGGCGAAGAGCTGAGCCGCGCGTTCGACGCCATCGTGCTGGCCGGCGGGGCCACCAAACCGCGCGACCTGCCCGTCCCCGGCCGGGAGCTGGATGGCGTGCACTTCGCCATGGAGTTCCTGCCCCAGCAGAACAAGCGCGTGGCCGGCGACGCCTCGGCGGTCATCACCGACCGGTGGTGGTTCAGCCGCGGCAAGGGCGACATCCTGGCCACCGACAAGCACGTGGTCATCATCGGCGGCGGAGACACCGGCTCCGACTGCGTGGGCACCTCGAACCGGCAGGGGGCCCGCAGCGTGACCCAGTTCGAGCTGCTGCCCAGACCGCCCGAAGGGCGTCCGGAATCGCAGCCCTGGCCCTACTGGCCGATGAAACTGCGCACCAGCAGCTCGCACGAAGAGGGCTGCGAACGCTACTGGAGCATCCTGACCAGGCGCTTCCTGGGCGAGGCCGGCCGGGTGACCGGGCTGGAGACCGTGACCGTCGAGTGGGTCTCCGACAACGGCTCGCAGCCGCGGATGCGCGAGGTGCCCGGCACGGAGAAGATCTGGCCGGCGGACCTGGTCCTGCTGGCGATGGGTTTCACGGGGCCGGAGACCGACGGCATCATCGCCCAACTGCACGTGGCCCTCGACGAACGCGGCAACGTCAAGACCGACGGGCGCTATCAGACCAGCGTGCCCCACGTCTTCGCCTGCGGGGACATGCGCCGGGGGCAGTCGCTGGTGGTCTGGGCCATCAGCGAAGGCCGCGAGGCCGCCCGCGGCGTGGATGAGTTCCTGATGGGCTCGACGCAACTGCCCGCCAAGGGCGAGGGCGACCTGCCGCGGGTTTGACGCCCGTCTGGTCTCCATTCCGCCACCGTTGGGGAGCGACGGATGAACGCGCTGGAGTTCAGGCAGGGCTTGCGCTACCGGACCGATTACCCCGATCCGGTGCCCGAAGAGGGCGAGGTGCTGATCGCGGTGCGGCTGGCGGGCATCTGCGCCACCGACCTGGAGATCACGCGGGGTTACATGGGTTTCGCCGGGGTGCCCGGTCATGAGTTCGTGGGCCGGGTGGTCAAGGGGCCGCGCGGCTGGCGCGACAAGCGGGTGGTGGCGGAGATCAACTGCGTCTGCGGGCGCTGCGACATGTGCCAGCGCGGGCTTGCCAACCACTGCCGCCGGCGCGGCGTGGTGGGCATCCAGGGCCGCGACGGGGCCTTCGCGGATCTGGTGGCCGTGCCCGAGCGCAACCTGCACGAGCTGCCCGAGTCGATCAGCGACGAGCAGGCCGTCTTCGTCGAGCCGCTGGCGGCGGCCTACCAGGTGATCCGACAGTGCCCCATCGAGCCGCGCATGCGCGTGGCCGTCGTCGGCTCCGGGCGGCTGGGGCTGCTCGTCGCCCAGGTGCTCAAGACCTGCGGATGCCCGCTCGAAGTCATCGGACGCAACCCCTTGACTCTCGAGTTCTGCGACAAGAAGGGCATCCAGGGCACGCCGGTCGGCGAAGTCGTTCCGCGGGCCGACCGCGACGTGGTGGTCGAGTGCACCGGCTCGCCGGAAGGCTTCGAGCTGGCCTGCAAGCTGGTACGCCCGCGCGGCACGCTGGTGCTCAAGAGCACCTATGCCGAGGGCGCGAAGCTGAACCTGGCCGCGCTGGTGATCAACGAAGTGACGCTGCTGGGCAGCAGGTGCGGGCCGTTCCCGGAGGCCATCGCGGCCCTGGCCCGCCGGCAGATCGACGTCGAGTCGATGATCTCGCGGCGGATGCCGCTCTCGCGCGGGGTCGAGGCCTTCGAGCTGGCCGGCGATCCGCGTTGCATCAAGGTGCTGCTCAAGCCCGGAGGCTGATGGGTTCCTGGTTTCTGGTTGCACGTGGTCGGGCTCCTGGTGGTGAGCAGGTCGGCGGCGGGGGGCAGCGCGGAATGATTTCGCAGTCGTTCGGGGACCTGACGCTGCTGCGGTTTGAGCGGTTGTCGCGCCTGCCGGGGGTGGTTCACGCCGTCACGACCCGGCCGCACAACTACGCCCCCCACCGCGGCGAAGGCCGCGAGGCGGCGGTGGCGAACCGCCGGCGGGTGTGCGAGATCCTGGGCCTGCCCTTCGAGCGGCTGACCTCGCCGGCGCAGGTGCACGGCGGAGAGGTCCTGCCGGTCGAGGACGCGGACGTCGGACGGGGGCGCGACGGGCGCGAGTCGGCCGTCCGCTTCGTGGACGGACTGGTCTGCGATCGGCCGGGCGTGCCCTTGATCCTCATGTCGGCCGATTGTCCGTTGGTCTGCGCCGTGGATCCAAATCGGGGGGTGATCGGCGCGGTGCATTCAAGCTGGCAGGGCACGGTGGCCGGCGCCACCGCGCAGATGATCCGACTCATGGTCGAGCGTTTCGGCTGCGACCCCGCGGGATTGCAGACGGCCATCGCGCCGTCGGCCGGGCCCTGCTGCTACGAAGTCGGAGAGGAAGTCCGCCGCATCGCCCGCACGCGCCTCCCGGACGCCGACGATTTCTTTCGTCCCCACCGCGATCGTTTCATCTTCGACCTGTGGGAGGCCAACCGGCGGCAACTGCTGGCCGGCGGCGTCGGGGCCGACCACATCGAGCTGCCCGGCACCTGTTCGATCTGCGACCGGCGCTTCTGGAGCCATCGCCGCGACGGCCCCGCCGCCGGGCGGACGGCCCTCCTGATCTCCATCCGATAGCGGCGCAACCGGACTGCTTCGACTCCCCGGTCCTCCCGGAGGCAGCGCCCATCGGATCCATGACTGTCTCGAGGGGCATCCACCGGCTATTTGAGGTTTTCCGGATTCAAGCCGGCCAGCTCGGGCACCACGAAGCGCCCGTCCTTGCGCACCAGTTTGCCGTCGAACCAGATCTCGCCGCCGCCGACCTCGGGGGTCTGGAGCATGACCATGTCCCAGTGGATGTCGCTCTTGTTGCCGTTGCTGGCCTCGTCGTAGCAGGCCCCGGGGGTGAAGTGAATGCTGCCGGCGATCTTCTCGTCGAAGAGGATGTCCTTCATGGCCCGGGTGCAATAGGGGTTGAAGCCGATGGCGAACTCGCCGACGTAGCGGGCCCCCTCGTCGGCGTCGAGCACCTCGTTGAGCTTCTCGGTGGCCGTGCTGGTCGCCTCGACGATCCGGCCGTTCCTGAACACCAGCCGGATGTCGTTGTGGGTCATGCCCCGGTAGATGGTCGGGGCGTTGAAGCGGATGACCCCGTTGACGCTCTCGCGCACCGGGGCGGTGAAGACCTCGCCGTCGGGGATGTTGAGCCTGCCGTCGCAGGCCACGGCCGGGATGCCCTTGATGCTGAAGGTCAGGTCGGTGTCGGCCGGACCCTTCAGCCGCACCTGGTCGGTGCGCTCCATGAGGCTCTTGAGCGGCTGCATGGCCCGGCTCATCTTCGCGTAGTCGAGCGTGCAGACGTTGAAGTAGAAGTCCTCGAAGGCCTCGGTGCTCATCTCGGCCATCTGGGCCATCGACGGGCTCGGCCAGCGCAGCACCACCCAGCGCGTCTTCCTGACGCGGATCTCCTGGTGCACGCGCTTCCAGACGGTTGATTCATACAGCTTCTGCCTGTCGGCCGGCACGTCGGACAGTTCGGATACGTTGGGGTTGCCGCGGGCGCCGATGTAGCACTGCACGCGCTCCATCTGGCAGCGCTCGACGTCGGCGATCAGGTCCCACCCCTCCTGGGAGCCGGCCAGCATGAGCGCCCGGTTGATCTCGTTGCTCTTGAGCAGGACCAGCGGGCGGCCCCCGGCGGCGGCCGCAACCCGGACCAGGGCCTTGGTGAACTCATGCGGCACGTCGATCGCTTCGATGAGGAGGTGATCGCCGGGCTTGACCGCACAGGAGTAGTTCACCAGCAGGTCGGCCAGCTTGTCGATGCGCGGGTCGGTCATGGTTTGTAAGCTCCGTTCGCGGGAACAGCTTCATGGTTCGCGCCAACCGTATCGACCCGGCGGGCCGGCGTCAATTCGATCAGCATGCTCCGGGTGCAACGAGCCGCGGGCTTCGGTCCACCGTACTTGACGCCCCCACTCCTTTTCCTGAACCC
>JABRVU010000544.1:0-1672 GCA_039961895.1 Phycisphaerae bacterium
CATCCAGGCTGCCGATTTCGATCCGGCAGCCGCCGGTCCACCCCAAACCGATCCCCGCCGCCGCCCAGAACCGTGTCCATCGCAGATGCATGAGTACCCCCATCCGCCCACAAGAGATCGAAGCGCCGGCCGTCAGAGCCGCAACCGTGAGGCAGCGGTTTCGGCGCTCGCCGCCCCGCCCGCCGTGCGCGGCCCAGGCGGGTTTCTGACGGGCGCGGCTCGGATGGGCCATTTCCACTCCTCGCCGGCGGCGCGCCGTCATGGGGCAAGCCCGCCCTTCGCGGCTATGGTCCGGCCTGGCCGACGGGTTGACTGGCCGGCGGCGCGGGCAACCGCCCGCCGACGGCCCGTTCGAGTTCGGCCATCGCCACCGCATGGTCACCCAAGGCCCGTACGTACGCCCGCCGCCGCAGGATGTAGGAGCCCTGGGCCTCGATCAAGACGATGATCCCCTGCTGACCGGCCTCATACAAGCTGCGGGCCCCATCCACGCTGAGCTGAGCCTGGGGAAGGGCTTCGTCCCGGTAAAAACGCACCAGCGACGCGGCGTTCTCGACGACCCGTAGGGCCCGGTTCACCTCGTTGGCCACCTGGTCGAGCAGGTTCTCGTAATCCTTCCGCCGTTGGATCACGCGATAGACGGCGGCGGCGATGTGGGCTTGATTCTGATCCCAGATCGGCAGCGTGAAGGCCAGCGATGGCCCCAGCATCGCGTCGATGATCTGTCGCCGATTCAGGGCCCTTTGTCCGCGCGACTCGATGCTCGGGACGGTGGGCGCGCCGTTGGCGATCGACTCCCGCATCGCGTCGGCCAGCACCTTCCGCGCCGCCTGGGCCCGCCGTTCGAGCACCTCCAGGCTCAGCCCCATCTGAACGCTGGGGAAGACCCGAAGGCACTCCTGGCGCAGGTCCCACTCGGCCCGTCTGACCGCGTACTCCGCCTGTCGGGCGTCGAGGCGCTGCCCCAGGGCCCAGGCCAGCAGCTCCGGCCCCGGCACGCCGCGCGGTTCGGGCAGTCGATCGGCCAGCCGCCACGACCCCAGGCGGGCGCTGAGGTTCATCAGCCGGGCCAGGGCCGCCTCGGCCAGTTGGCGCTGCCGCTCCAGGCCGATCATCTCGATCTGAATCTCCATGACGTTCGAGCGGGCCAGGTTGACGTCCAGCCGGCTGACCGTGCCGGCCTCGAACTGACGCTGGGCCAGCGCCTGCGAACGCTCCAGCAGTTGCAGGCTCTCCTGGAGCGCCCCCGCGCCCTCCTCGAGGGCCAGAAGCTCGTATCCGCGGACGCGCACGTCGGCGGCCAGGTTGACCGCCCGGGCCGCGACCTCCAGCACGACGGCCTCGAGCTGGGCCTTGGCCGCCTCCTTGCGCAGCGGAATCTGCCACAACGTGGCCAGCTCCTGGGCCAGGTTGAACTCGGCGTTGGGCCGGCCCCCGCCCTCCGGCAGCTTGAACACCAGGGAGAGACTGGGGTTGTTCATCAGCCCGGATTGCACCACCTGGGCCCGCGACACCCCGAGCTCCTGGAAGGCCGCCTGCAACGACCGGTTGTTGAGCAGGGCGACCTGGACGGCCTCTTCGATGGTCAGGCCGTCGGCCAGCAGCGCGTCCACCCGTTCGCCGATCCGTTCTTCGCCGCCCGGATCGTAAACGGCCTCGCTGCCCGTCCGCT
>JABRVU010000545.1:0-6207 GCA_039961895.1 Phycisphaerae bacterium
TTCTCGCAGTATCCCGAGCTGCCGCCGGCCATGCGCGGCGGGTTGCGCGGCGCGATGCGCTGCTTCGGGCCGGGCGCGATCGTCGCCGCCGTCTCCATCGGCAGCGGCGAGACGCTCTTCGCCTCGCGCTCGGGGGCCCTGTTCGGCTACGGGCTGATCTGGTTCATCGTCATCTGCGTCGCCTGCAAGCTGGTGCAGGTTTACGGCGGGGCCCGCTACATGGTCCTGGCCGGCGAGCATCCCATGCAGGCCTGGGCCCGCCTGCCGGGCCCGCGGGCCTGGTTCCCCGTTATCCTGGGCGTTCTGAGCGTATTGTGCTTTCCCTTCTGGATGGGCGGCCTGGCGAAAATCCTCGGGACCGCCGCCAACTGGATCATCGGGATCCATCCCACCGACCCGCGCCAGGAGGTTTACGCCGCCCTTTTCGGCACCGGCACGCTGGTGCTGGTCGTGGGGTTGACGCTGTGGCAGTCCTACGCCGTGCTGGAGAAGGCCCAGACCATCATCGTGGCAGTGCTGTTGGCTTCGATCCTCGCGGCGGTGGCGGCCGCGCCCGTCGATTGGGCGGCGGCCCTGCGCGGAGCCTTCACCGTCGGCGGGCTGGCCTACCCCGACTGGGTCAGGACCGAATACCCCAAAGTCTGGGCCGAGCCGGTCATCCTCACCCTGGTCACGTTCATGGGCGCCATCGGCGGCGGGACCCAGGACTACATCGGCTACCTGGGCTTTTTCCGCGAAAAGTCCTGGGGGGCGCTGGGCTGGCCGGCGGGCCGTGACGGCGGGCCGCGGGTCGATCCTTCACCGGCCAACGTGGCCGTCGGGCGGCGCTGGCTTCGCGCTCCCATCATCGACGTGTTCACCGGTTTCGTCTGCGTGCTGCTGTTCACCCTGGTCTTCAACCTGCTGGGCGCCGCCATCCTGCATCCCGATCACAAGGTTCCCGAGAAGTTCGCCCTGCTCTCGCACCAGGTCGAGTTCCTGGCCCGGCTGGGACTGGTCTTCGCGGTGCTCTACAAGCTGGGGATCATCACCGCCTTCTGGGCCAACATCTACGGCGCCCAGGAGGTCTACAGCCGGACGGCCTACGAATGCCTTCTGGCGGTCTGGCCGAGCGCGCGGCAGGTGCCGTTCGCCCGCGTGCGGCTGGCGACCTGCCTGTATTCGGGGCTGGGGGGGATCGCGCTGATGTGGACCGTGGCCGAGCCCGTCTCGATCGTCAAACCCGCGGCGGTAGTAGGCACGCTGACCTGCGGCCTGTGGTGTTTCGCCACCATCTGGGCCGACCGCCGGTTCCTGCCCGCCGGCCTGCGCATGAACGGCGCGTGGGTCGTGCTCAACGTCCTGGCCGGCGGCACGCTGGTGGTCTTCGGCGGCAGGGCGGTCCTCGACTACCTGAAGTCGGCCGGCGCCGGCTGACGGTCCCGTTCAGACCCGACGCGCCTGTCGTGAGGCTTTCAAGCCAGTTCCAAGGTCCGATCGGGAGATGCCACGGTTGAAATCCGATGCGCGGCCGGTACGCTCCTGGGCATGGGGGCGGGCCGTGAACGTGGGAGCACCCGATGCAAGCGTGGATGTTTGGCGGACTGGCGCGGTGGTGTCGCCGAGCCCTGCGACGCGCGGCGATGATCGGGGCGGTCGTGGTTCTGACCGGGCCGGCGCCGGCCGCCGATCTGGCCGAACGCATGCCCTCGGGAACTTTCCTGTACGTCGGCTGGCCCGGCGTCAAGGCTCTGGGAGCGGCCGCCCAGGACACCGCTTGGGCCCGAATGCTGGCCGAGGACAAGGTGGTTCAGTTCCGCAGGAACTGGAACGAGGCCATCTGGCCGGCCCTCGACCGGTTCCTTCGCCAACAGGTTACCCAAACCGATGAGACCAGGATTTACGAGCTGGCCTTGGCGTCGCTCTCGGCGTTCTGGGAGCACCCGGCCGCGTTCGGCATCGCCTCGGTCGGGCCGGGGAAAAACAAGGGCGATCCTCCGGTCGTGGACATGGGCCTTCTTCTGCGCGTCGGCCCGCAGTCGCCCCGCCTGGCCGAACGGCTCGATGACGTCTTCGCTGCCGGGGGAGTGAAGCCGGCCAAGACCCTCGAGCTTCCCGCCGGGAAACTCAGGGAGATCATCCTGAGCAGGGAGGCGATTCCGATCTGGTACGGGCACCTGGCCGACGATGCGGTGTTCTGCATGGGCGAGAGGTTCCGCGATTTCTGGACGGCGGCGGCGCCGGGCAGGAGCCTGCGCGACGACGCTAACTACGCGGCCGCGGTCCGGTTCGTCCACGCCGGGCCGGATGCCCCCCTCCTGTACGGCGACTTCGAGCAGTTGGCGGCGACTTTCGAGAAGTTCCAGCCCGTCTTCGCCGAGTGGAAGGTGCCGCTGGTGAGCGAGCCGGGCGGCGTGAGACGGGTGCTGGCCGGGCTGGGCCTGGACAACCTCAAGTCCTTTTGTCTCTCGACCCGTCCCGCCGCCGGCGGGTTCCAGGCCACCGCCTTCCTGCACGCCCCGGGGATCGGCCGCGGCGGCGGTCTCTTCGGGCAGAAGCCCCTGACCGACGACGATCTTCGCCTCGTGCCCCGCAAGGCCTTCTCGGCCGGCGTCAACAACTTCGACCTCGCCGCCATGTACAAGTATATTGAGAGATCATTTGAGGCCCTCGCGCCTGACGCCTATCGCCGGGCCCTGCCCTACCTCGATCAGCTCGAGACCACCATCGGTTTCAAGATTCACGACGACCTGCTGGCCGCCTTCGCCGACACCTGGGTGTTCTACGACGCCCCCAGCCACGCCGGGCTGTGGATCTTCGGACAGGTCGCGATCGGCGAGCTTCGCCCCGGCAATCATCTGCAGGAGACGCTGGTCAAGCTGATCGGCTTCATCAACGAAACCGGCGGGCAGGGCCGGCTGCTGACCCTCGACGAAGAGGAATACCGCGGCCAGAAGGTCTGCTCCGTGCGGATCCACGGCGTGGTCGGCCTGCCCGTCACCCCGGCCTGGGCCATTCACAGGAACTGGTGGATCCTCGCCGCCTCGCCCCAGGTGGTGCAGATCGTCCTCGACCACCAGATCGACCAGGGTCCCAGCCTGCTCGACAACCCCGACTTCCAGCGCGGGCGCAAGCTGCTTCCGCCGAACTGCTCATCGATCGGCTACGGCGACGCGGCATCCGGCGTCAAACAGGTGCACGGGCTGGTCGCGGGGCTGATCCCACTGCTGGTCGAGGCCCTCAAGGGTCAGGGGGTGGACCTGCCCCTGACGGCCAAGGACCTGCCCAGTGCCATCACCCTGACCAAACACGCGTTCGGCTCGGTTTCCGGCATGGTCACGACGCCCGAGGGCGTCCTGTCGGTTCATCACGGGGCCTATCCGCTGAGCTTCTCGGGCAGCTCGGCGGGGGCGGCCATGGCCGGTTTGACCGGCGGCATGCTGGGTCCGCTCCTGAGCCGACCCCCTGCCGGCGGTGCGAACGGAGCCCCCGACCAGGAGCGGTGAGCGGCAGTTGCCTTGGCCCCGGAGGATTCATACGGGCAGGGTCGGCCGGCCGGTGCCGGCAGCGGGGAGCAACGACATGACGGTCCGATGGTGGACGGCGGGCGCGAGTTGGGTGCTGGCGATGGCCGCGCTGGGCGGCGAGCCCGCGCGGATCGAGTCGTGTGTGCCGGCCGACGCCATGGCGGTGTATTTCAGCCGGCCGGCCTCCGACGCCGCCCAGACCGGTGGCTTGGCCTCGGTTGAGGCCATCGGGCGCTGGCTGCTGGCCCTCAAGACGCTGGGCGTCATCCCCCAGCAGGGCCGGGTCATCGCCGATATCCTTGGCACGCTTCCCCTGGTCGCCCAGCGCGATTTCGCCCTGGTCCTGCTCGACATTACCGCCCGGCCGATCAGCCCAGGCGTCTACCGGCTCAAGGACATGAAGAGCGCCCTGGTGGTCGAAAGCGACGGCCTGGCCGTCGAGATCGACCGCCGGGTGCGCGACCTGCTGGCCACCTACACCGACGCCACGACCGGCAAGGTCGAACGGGTCAGCGCCGGCGGGCAGCCGTACTTTCGGCTGGTGGACGCCCGCCTGCCGGAGTGGGCCGTGGCCGAGTGGGGCAACGTGGACCGCTTTTTCGTCGCCGCTTTCGGAAAAGGGGCCTTCGAGTCCGTTCTGGCCGCCATGAAGAGCCAGGCCCCGCAGCTTGGCGGCGATGCCTGGTATGTCCGCGCCCACCGCCTGTGCAGCGCCCGCAGCAGCGGGATCGAGGTCTACGTCGCCGTCGCCCGGATCGAGAAGCGGCTCGAGAACGTCATCAACCAGACGGCCCAGTCGGCCCTGAAGGCCATGCAGCTCGAACGCGCCGACCGCGCGCTGATGAGCGTGGGTTTCGACGGGCGGGCGTTGCACAGCGAATGCCTGCTGCTGGAGCGCGACGGACGGGAGCATCACCAGGTGCTGACCGGCCGGGACATCGCGGCCCCCGAGGTGCTGGCCGCCGTCCCCGAGAAAGCGAGCAGCTTCGCCGCCTTTCGCTTCGACCTGGGCAAGGCCGTCCGCGACGGCCGCGCCGCCTATCTGCAAACCCAGTCGCCCGAGCGCCGCCAGCGGTTCGCCCGCATCTGGGCCCTGGTGGAGGAGGAGTTCCAGTTCGACGTCGATGCCGGCCTGATCGACCAGCTCGGCGATCATCTGATCGTGCACTCGTTCCCGCCGCATCCGCTGGGCATCCCCGTCCCCGGCACGATCTGGATTCAGATCAAGGGCGACCGGGCGCGGGTCGGCAAGACCGTGGACGCCATGATGGCCGCCTGGCGCCACTACGTGGACGAACCCCCGGAAAAGCTTCAGGACTATCTGCGGCTCTCTCCGCGGGTGCGCCAGGACGCCGACGGGCTGTGGTATCTTCAACTCGGGCTGCTGGGCCCGGCGCTGGCCGTCACCGACGGGTGGATCGTCATCAGCTATTCGCCCGAGGCGGTCAGGCAGAACCTCGCGCATCTGAAGGATCGTGTCCTCTCGACGCGATCAGCGCCATAAGCGTGCGTCCGAAGCCCCAGATCCGACCGCCGGGAAACCGGTCCCACGCGGGTTTGAGGGTTCCATGCCGCGGCGGAACGGTCCGCAGGCACCATGAAGGGTGGAATCATGCCGGGATTCGGAGTGGTTTCGATCATCGTATCCGCGCTGCGGGTCGCCTCGGCCGCCGAGACGCCGGGCGACGCGGCCTTCATCGAGGTGGATCCGCAGCGGCCGACCGCGTTGCGCGAGCGCGGAACGGGCCGGCCGTTCGTGGCCGTCGGGGTCAACTACTTCGATCACCAGACCGGCTGGGCGCCCAAGCTCTGGAAGCAGTTCAACGCCGCCCGCGTGGCCGAGCATCTCGACCTGATCCGCGATCAGGGCTTCAACACCATCCGCGTCTTTCTGACCTTCGAGTCGTTCCACCGCGAGCCCGGGCGGGTCAACACGGAGGGCCTGGCCAAGTTCCGCGTGCTGCTGGACCTCTGCCGGCAGCGCGGGCTGCGGGTGATCCCCTCCGGGCCCGATCACTGGGAGGGCACGCCGGCATGGCGGCATGGCGACGCCTTCGCCGACGAGGCCATCCTGGAGGCGGACGACGCGTGGTGGCGGGCCTTTGCGGGCCTGTTCAAGGACGACCCGACGCTGCTGGCGTATGACCTGCTGAACGAGCCGGCCGTGCGCTGGGATTCGCCGCCCATGCGGACGAAATGGAACGCCTGGCTGGAGCGGACCTACGGTTCAGCGGAGAAGGTCGCGGCGGCCTGGGGCCTGCCGTCCGGCGAGTTGCCGGCCTTGGGCTCGATTGAGCCGCCCCCGCCTCAACCGGCGCCCGACGGTGCCCGCCTGTACGACTATCAGCGCTTCCGCGAGGAGCTGGCCGACGAGTGGACCCGGCGGCACGTCGAGGCCATCCGCTCGGCCGATCGCCGCCACCTCGTGACCGTCGGCCACATCCAGTGGGCGGTGCCGATCTACCTGCCGGGCGTGCAGCACTACGCGGGCTTTGACATGAAGAGCAACGGCCGCTTCGTCGATTTCGTGACCGTGCATTTCTATCCGCTCGAGCCGCCGACGCCGGCCGAGGGCCCCGCCGGCCTGGCCGTCAACGCCGCATATCTCGAGGCCCTGCTCTACCTGTGCAGCGTGGGCAAGCCGCTGATGATCGGCGAGTTCAACTGGTACGGAGGGGGCGGGCTGGACGTCGAGGGGGCC
>JABRVU010000546.1:0-1669 GCA_039961895.1 Phycisphaerae bacterium
GGGCATCCCCGGCCTGATCTCGGTGCCCGGCGCGGGCGGCCTGCCCACGTATCGCTCGCTGATCCGCTACGCGGGCTCGTATCCCTCGCGGCTGGCGCCCGGCGAGCACGTGCTGACCTTCGAAGACGACTGCTTCGCCCAGTTCAAGGGGCTGCGGCGGATCGTGCTCGAACAGGTGCCCGGCGTGCGGTTCATCCCGCCGCATCCCGAGTTCCTCGACGAGCAGCGCAGCACGTTTCTCTACGACACCTATGATCCGGGCAACATTCCGCAGGAACGCTCGGCGACCATCCGGTTCCGGGTGGAGGAGGGATCAGGGGCGGTGGACGCGGGCGGAACGGAACGGCGGGGAGACACGGCGACACGGGGAGAAAGCGAAGCGGCCGGCTCGCGGTCCGCCGGCGACCTGCCCTATCCGATACTCGATCCGAGGAACGATCCGGCCAGGACCAGCCTGGAAGGCCAGCGGGCCCAACGGCTGGTCGGGCTGCTCCAGGGACGCTGGGGTCTGGCGGTGTTCCTCACCATCACCGCCCTGGCCTTCACCTGGGGCGCGGGGCACGCCCTGATGCCCGGGCACGCCAAGACCGTGGTGGCGGCCTACCTCATCAGCCAGAAGGGCAACTACTGGCACGCGGTCCTGCTGGCCGTCATCGTCACCGTGACCCACACCCTGCTGGTGGTGATCGTCGGGCTCATCATCTGGCTCTACCAGAAGAGCCACCCCACCATCGGTGCGGCCGTGCAGCTCTGGCTGGGGATCGTCGCCGGTCTGCTGGTGGCGGGGATGGGCGTCATGCTGATCTGGCGGGCCCTCACCGGACGCATCGCCCATCATCATCATCATCATGACCACGACCCTCACCATCACCATGAGCGGCGCTCCTGGCTCCGCGGACTGTTCACCCATTCGCATCCGCACCTCCACGTGCAGGAGGGTTCGGGGTTCGGGGTTCAGGGTACGGAGGGTGAATCGCGGACGGTGGACGGCGGCTTGAAAGTGGAGGCGCCGCATGCACACGGTCACGAACATTCGCACGCGCATGGACACGAGCACGAGCACGGCCATGCGCACGTGCACGATCACCCGCACGTACACGCGCACGAACACCGCGATCACTCCCACCCGCACGACCATGCGCACGGGCCGGCGCCATCCGCCGTTCGCGATGCGCCGTCCACGATCGACGCCCCCGCGTTGACCATGCGGACGCTGCTGGTTCTGGGGATCTCCGGCGGGATCGTGCCCTGCCCGACGGCGACGATCATCCTGCTGCTGGGGATCGGGGCGAACGTGGTGGCCGGGGCGTTGTACGCGGTGGGGGTCTTCAGCCTGGGGCTGGCCTTGACCCTGATGGTGGTGGGCTTCGCGGCGCTGGGCAGCCGGCGTTTTGCGGCCAGGCTGCTGCGCGACGCCGGGGACGAGGGCGAGCTGTCGTCGGCCGGACGGCGGTTGCTCCTGCAATACATCCCGGCGGCCAGCGGCGCGGTGGTCGCGCTGCTGGGGGCGGCCATCGCCGGCAACTATCTGCACCACCTCCTGACCGGCCGGGCCTGGATCGAGTGGCTGGGATGACGCCGGAGTTGCCCGACGCAACGCGGTGGCAGTGAGAACTGAGAAAACGGCGCCTGCCGTGCGTGTTTCCAGGTTTGAGCGGTGGGTGGGGCT
>JABRVU010000547.1:0-13371 GCA_039961895.1 Phycisphaerae bacterium
CATCCCCACCGCACCAGCCCGACGTGATAGCGGCTGGCCATCTCGGGGTGATTCGGAACGATCCGCAGGGCATAGCCGTATTGCCCGCTGTACTCGCAGGGAATCGCCCCGGTGTAGCGGAAGGTGTCCGGCGAACCGTTGTTCCCGGCGCAGGTCAGCGGGGCGGCGTTGCCGGTGGTAATCAGCCCGCGGGCGTCCAGCGGCCCGTAGTACAGCTCGACCGACACCTCCTCCGGCTTGATCGACCCCAGCCGGATGCTGGCGTGCACGGGCAGTTCGTTGCCCACCACGGTTTCGCTGGGAATCTCGGCCTCCACCGACTCGATCCGCACTTCGTCCCACTTCTGCTGGAGCTTGCGCCGCCACTCGGCCACGTCCCGGCAGACGTGGAACTTGTCCGCGCTGAACCGCGACCAGCGCCGGGCCGCCGGCAGATAGAACCGGTCGGTGTACTCGCGGACCATGCGGTTGGTGTTGAACACCGGGCAGCAGGTCCGCATCGAGGCCTTCATGGTCTCGATCCAGCGGCGGGGCAGCCCGTCTCCGCTGCGGTCGTAGAACCGGGGGATGATCTCCTTCTCAAGCATCTCGTAGAAGGACTCGGCCTCCATGTGGTCCTGGTAGTCCTGGTTGTTGTAGATGCGGCGGTCGCCGATGGCCCAGCCGTTGGTCCCGTCGAAGGCCTCCGGCCACCAGCCGTCCAGCACGGACATGTTGATCCCGCCGTTGGGCGGCACTTTCATCCCGCTGGTGCCGCTGGCCTCGTGCAGCTTGGTCGGCGTGTTGACCCACACGTCCACGCCGTGGACCAGGGCCCGGGCCACGCTCATGTCGTAATCCTCGATGAAGACGATCCGGTTGCGGATGTGGGGCTGTTTGCTGAACTGCACGACGCGCTTGATCATTTCCTTGCCGGCCTCGTCCTTGGGATGGGCCTTGCCGGCCATGATGAGCTGCACGGGGCGCTGCGTGTTGGTCAGGATCCGAGACAGACGCTCCACGTCGCGGAACAACAGGGTGGCCCGCTTGTAGGTGGCGAACCGTCGGGCGAAGCCCAGGGTCAGCGCCTCCGGGTCGAGTACTTCGTCGGCGGCGTCGACCTCGGCCGGCGGAGCGCCCCGGGCGATCAGCTGGTTCTTGAGCCGCCGGCGGCAGAAGGCCACCAGCCGCTCGCGCATCCGCTCGTGCGACCGCCACAGCTCCGCGTCGGGGATCAGCTCCACGCGCTGCCAGATGGACTGGTTCAGCGGATCATCCGCCCATTGCGGCCCCAGGTACTGATCGTAGAGGTGGGCCATCTCCGGCGAGAGCCAGCTTCGGATGTGCACGCCGTTGGTGATCGAGGTGATGGGCACTTCGTTGACCGGCACGCCCGGATAGACCCGGCTGAACATCTTGCGGGACACGTCGCCGTGAAGCTGGCTGACGCCGTTGCTCAGGTGCGAGAGCCGCAGGGCCAGGACGGCCATGCAGAACGGCTCGTTCTGATCCAGCGGGTTCATCCGCCCCAGCTCCAGCAGCGCGTTCTCGCTGAGCCCCAGCCCGTGGCAATACGAGGCCAGATAGCGGGTCACCAGCGCCGGCGGGAAGGTGTCGATGCCCGCCGGCACCGGGGTGTGCGTGGTGAACACCGTGCCCGTGGCGACCACTTCCTTGGCCTCCTCGAGGGTCAGCCCGTCGTTGCGAACGTGTTGCTGAATCCGCTCGAGGGCCAGAAACGCCGAATGCCCCTCGTTCATGTGACAGACCGAGGGGGTGATGCCCAGGGCGGCCAGGACGCGAATGCCCCCGATCCCCAGGATGATCTCCTGGCGGATGCGCATCTCCTGGTCCCCGCCGTACAGCCGGGCGGTGATCTCGCGGTCCTCCGGCCGATTCGCCGGATGGTTCGTATCCAGCAGGTACAGCGTGACCCGTCCGACCTTGACCGACCAGACGTTGGAGTGCACCTGGAAGCCGCCCACGTCGCAGACGACCTCGAGCTGTTGCCCCTTGGCGTCGCGTACCGCCGTCACCGGCAGCGTCGAGAAGTCCAGCTCGGGGTAGTCCTCGAACTGATAGCCGTCATTGGTCAGATACTGGTGGAAATAGCCCTGGCGGTAGAGCAGCCCCACCCCGACCAGGGGCAGCCCCAGGTCGCTGGCGCTCTTGAGATGGTCGCCGGCCAGGATGCCCAGCCCGCCCGAGTAGATGGGCAGGCACTCGTGCAGCCCGAACTCCGCGGAGAAATAGGCGATGGTGCCGACATTCTCCTGCCCGTAGTGCTCCTCGAACCAGGTCGGGCGCTTCAGGTACGCCTGGCAGGCCTCGCGGACGCGGTTGAGCGAGGCCGTGAAGGCCGGATCGCGGGCCAGCTTGTCCAGCCGCTCCTGCTTCATCCGGGCCAGCATCCCCACCGGGTTATGCTTCAGCTCCCGCCAGAGGTCCAGGTCCAGGCGGCGGAACATCTCGATGGCCTCGGGATGCCAGGTCCACCAGAGGTTATTGGCCAACTCCCGAAGCGGACGCAACGGCTCGGGAAGGGCGGGCAACACCGTAAAACTGCGTACTTGTGTCATACTTCTCACCCGATGACGGATCGTTCATGGGGCTCAGGCTAAAGCGCGATATTATATCCTGGCCCCGGTTATCGGACATGACACTCTGCCGATCCGACGCCAGGCGTCTGGAGGCTATCGGCCCCTCAACATGTAGAATCGGCAGAAACGGTGGAACTCTGTCGCTGTGCAACCCGGAGTGGACCAGAAATCAACCTCATCAGGAAAAATGACGTCCCACCGTCACCCTCGGGCGGGTTTGTATGGGCCCGGCTCTTCAGCGTGGGTGAGATCTCGGGTACGAGGGCGAAATGGGGCTCTCCCCGTTCGCTTCAGACGGCGCCGATCAAGGCGTGCCCCTGATCCGCTCCACCACCAGACAGGTCTGATCGTCGGTCGGTGCCAGGCTGCCCTCGCAGCGGTCCAACTGCCGGCCGATGGCTTCGATCATCCCCGGCCCGGGGTGGCGAACGGCCTCGAGGAAGCCGGGCGTGAAAACCTGGCGCTGCTGGCCGTGCTCGCGCCGGGTGACGATCGCGTCTTCCAATCCGTCGCTGTAGATGACGAACTTCTCGCCGGGCTTGAGCGGCACCGTGACGGCGGGGAAGTCCTCTTCGCCGAACACGCCCAGCAGTCCGCCGATGGTGTGAATCTCGCTGCACTCCCCCTCGGCGGTCACGTGGATGGGATGCGGGTGTCCGCCGCGGGCGAAGCTCAGCTCGTTGTGGGCCGCGTCCACCAGGCAATAGCACCCGGTGACGAAGTGATAGCTGGGCAGGTCCTGTTCGACCAGGGCGGCGTTGAGGCCGGCCAGCACTTCCGACGGCGACAGGAGCGTGTATTCGCTGTGATCGACGCGCTTGCCGAGCAGGGCCTGCTTGATGAACATGGTCAGCAGCCCGGCGGCCACCCCGTGTCCGACGGCGTCGGCGACGTAGCAGTTCAGATGCGTTTCGTCGAGCCGCCGGACGTCGTACACGTCGCCTGAGACCCACGTCGCCGGGCGATACATCGCCGCGAAGCGGATCTCGCCCACCTCCGGAAAGCTCCTGGGAAGAAAATCGCGTTGCAGCCGGCTGGCCAGCCGCAGCTCCTGGTCCACCTCGACGAAATGCTGATTCAGCTTCTTGCCCAGCCGCTGCATGGAGGCCACCTGCTGCTCCATCTGGATCAGCAGCGGGCGATACTGGCGGATGGTGTCGATGCGGCCCCACAGCTCGTCGGGGCTCACGTCGGCGGGGACGGGGATCAGGGCGTCCTTGGATCCGGACGCCGCATCCAGCGCGTGCGGCGACAGGACCACGCCCACCAGCCGGTGGGAGGTCAGCGCGTCGGCCAGCAGGTCGGTCTCGCCGGACCAGCGGCCCTCCGCGCCCTCGTCCTCGGGCTCGTACACCAGCACGGCGTCCACTTTGGAGAGCATCGCCGGATCGCAGGCCTCCCGGTACGAGCGGACGCGAATCGTCTCGATCTCGCGGGCCTCGACCAGCTCGTGGATGGCGAACGGCCACTGGCCCGTCCGACTGAGCACCATCAATCGGATGGGGCGGGTCGCTGGGGCCGTCGGTTGTGCCGATAACTGAGACAGCCTGCTCTCTCCTGGTTGCCGGACCTGATGCGCGGGGGGACGGCCGAAAACGACGCTCTTTCCGAGGCCGGCACCGGGCACGGTTCGTTCCCGGCACCGGGCGGTCTCGCCTACGCACAGGTCAGTTCGACCGATCAGGGCAGGGCCTTGAGGAGCTCATCGGGGATTTCGACCACGTCGCCGGCCGCGATGCCCAGCCGGGCGAACAGGCCGGCTTTCACCTCCAGGGCGAACTGGGCCGGCTCGATAGATGGATAGGTCCGCGTCTCCAGCGGGGCCATGGTGTAGGTCTGCACGATCAACCCGTCGGCGTTGATGTAGGCGATGTCCAACGGGATGATGGTATTGAACATCCAGAAGGACAGCTCCTGCTCCTCGGGAAAGGCGAAGAACATGCCGCGTTCGACGCCGTCGCGTGCGGAGAGCTGCTCTTCGGTGACCTGCATCAGGCCGCGGTTGCGCTCCAGTTCGGTGAGCGCGAGCCAGACGTCGAACGTGTGGTTGTTGATCCGGACCTGGGCGGTCTTCATGGCGTCGAGGTTGTTGCGGTACAGTTTGGCCGCGTCACCGCAGCCGCCGGTCAGCACGGCGACCAGGAGCCCGGCGAGGCGGTGTTTTCGGGACCATCGGCGGCGTGAGTTCATGGAGCCTTGCCTTCTTGTCTGGCGGCGGATTGGAAACCTGCCGACGGGCAGTATAGGATGCTGCCGCCCGGCTCGCAAACGCGCTTCAACCGGCGGCCGGCGCGGGGCCCGAGCGGCCATGCGGGGGGCGGGGGGCGACGTGGCGTCGGTAGTCCTGATCCGTTTCCGCGTTGATTGAACGAGCCATGCCATGAGAAAAGCGGGATGCTTCTCTATCGCGATCGTGTTGTGGATCGTCTGCCTGGCGGGGTCGGCCCCGGTCCGCGGCCAGGACCCGGCCGGCACGCAACCGGCCTCGGCGGCGACCCATGAAGCCGCCGGTCAGGCCGGCCACGGCGGGCACGCCGTTCCCGCCGGTCACGCGAACCTGACCGCGCCCTCGCTGCTGGCCGCCATCCCCTTCGTCGTCATGCTGCTGAGCATCGCCATCCTGCCGCTGGTACCGGCCACGGCCCACTGGTGGCACCACAACCGCAACAAGCTCATCGTGGCCCTGACCCTGGCCGCCGTCACCGTGGTCTATTACCTGCTGCGCGGCTCGGGCATCCACTTCGACCACCACGGCTTCGAGGCCGGCCTGCCCACCGTGAAGGCCGTGCTGCACCACGCCGTGTTGGCGGACTACGTCCCCTTCATCGTGCTGCTGTTCAGCCTCTACACCATCTCGGGCGGCATCCAGTTGCGCGGCGACCTGCGGGCCTCGCCGATGGTGAACACCGCGTTCCTGGGCGTGGGGGCCCTGCTGGCCAGCTTCGTGGGCACCACCGGGGCCTCGATGCTGCTGATCCGCCCGCTGCTCCAGACCAACCGCGAGCGCAACCACGTCACCCATACGGTGATCTTCTTCATTTTCCTGGTCAGCAACATCGGCGGGTGCCTGCTGCCCATCGGCGATCCGCCGCTGTTCCTGGGGTATCTCAAGGGCGTGCCGTTCCTGTGGACCTTCCGCCTGTGGGTGGAGTGGGCCTTCTGCGTGGGGGTGCTGCTGGCCGTCTATTACGTCTGGGATACGATCATGTTCCGCAAGGAGACGCCGCTGGCCCACCGGCTCGACGACACGCAACTCGAACCGCTTCGCGTCCACGGGAAGCTCAACTTCCTGTGGCTGCTGGGCGTGGTGCTGGCCGTGGCCCTGATCGTGCCGGGACAGAAGCTCATCGGCACCGGTATCACCATCCCCGAGCACGGTTACGTGCGCGAGGCGGTGATGCTGGGCCTGGTGCTCCTCGCCTGGCTCACGACCTCGCCGGCCATCCGCGCGGGCAATCAGTTCGATTTCTTCGCCATCACCGAGGTAGCGGCGCTGTTCATCGGCATCTTCATCACCATGCAGGCCCCCATCGAGTACCTGCGCATCCGGGGCGCCGACCTGCACGTCGGCCAGCCCTGGCAGTTCTTCTGGGTCACCGGGACGCTTTCCAGCTTCCTGGATAACGCCCCGACCTACCTGGTGTTTTTCGCCATCGCCAACGCCCTGACCCACGCGCCCGGCGAGGGCATCATCCGGCTGATGGACGGCAACTTCATCCGCGAATCGCAACTGGTGGCCATCTCGCTGGGCGCGGTGTTCATGGGAGCCAACACTTACATCGGCAACGGGCCCAACTTCATGGTCAAGAGCATCGCCGAGCAGTCCGGGGTGAAGATGCCCAGCTTCTTCGGGTACATGCTCTACAGCATCGGCATCCTCGTGCCGCTGTTCGTCTTGGTGACCTTCCTGTTCATCCACTGATCCCGGCGGAGCGCCGTTTTCAAAGCGGGGGATGCGCCCTCCCGGCGGTTACAGTTCCCAGCGGACGAAGGCTTCCATCGCGTAATGCTCGGGCAGGCCCATGAGGTTGTAGGTTTCGGCCGTGTCGGTGTTGCGGGCCTCGGCGCGCTGCCAGAATTCGCGGTCGTCGAAGGGGCCGGGGAAGAGGGCCTTGTCCTTCTGCGACTGGTGCTTGAAGATGCCGAAGATCTTGTGGGTCAGCTCGCTTTGCGTGATGGGGACGGCCATGTCGATCACGTCCGGCTCCCATTCCTGCCAGGCCCCGCGATAGAGCCAGACGGTCTCGGGGCGCTCGGGCGGGGGGCAGCGCTTCAAAGCCCCATAGATGGCCTCGGCGCAGAGCCGGTGCGTCCCGTGCGGGTCGGACAGTTCGCCGGCGATGAACACCCAGTGCGGGCGGACCCGTTGCAGCAGCTTGTAAACGATGTCCACGTCCTCCGGGCCGATGGGGCGCTTGCGCACCTGCCCGGTCTGATAGAACGGCAGGTCCAGGAAGTGGGCCCGCGACTCGGGGATGCCCATCCAGCGGCAGGCGGCCACCGCCTCCGACCGCCGCAGACAGGCCTTGATCTCCTGAAGCTCGGGGATGTCCACCTGGCCCGGCGACTTGGCCGCCAGGAATTCGCGCACCTTCCGGTCGAACTGATCGAGCTTCTCGGTATTGCACCCCGCGAAGCGGTTCAGGTCCTCCCAGAAGTCCATCATCTGGAGGGCGTAGTCGTCGAAGACGGCGATGTTCCCGCTGGTCATGTAGGCGACGTGGACCTCGTTGCCGCGCTGGACCAGGCGGGTCAGCGTGCCGCCCATGCTGATCACGTCGTCGTCGGGATGGGGGCTGAAACAGAGCACGCGCTTGTCGTCGGGCAGGTGACCGTTTTCGGCCACGGTGGCGTAGAGCCGGTCGTAGACCCGGCGGTTCAGCGCATCCACCGAATCGGCGGTCCGCAGCAGCGAGGCCAGGTGATGCGAATCGTAGTCCTCGGCCGAGAGCTTGAGCAGGCTCTTGCCGACCTTCAGGCTCAGCCAGATGACCGCGCGGTGGACGTTTTCGGGGTTCCATTCGATCTCGCCCAGCAGCCAGGGCGTGGCCAGGCGGGTGAGCGACCCGCCGGCGGCGGCATCGATCAGGAACTCGGCCCGCGGATGCTTCTGGAGAAAGCTGGCCGCCACCGTGTCGGTGACCGGGCCCTCGACGGCCTTGAGGACGATGGGGGCCTTGTGCTCCCCGAAGGCCATGCAGATCACGCGGTGGGCCTTGAGGATGGTGCCCACGCCCATGGTGATGGCCCGGCGGGGAACGTTGGCCTCGCCGAAGAAATCGGCGGCGGCGTCGCGGCGCGTCACCGCGTCCAGCGTGATCAGCCGGGTCGTCGATTCCGGCGAGGAGCCCGGTTCATTGAAGCCGATGTGGCCGGTCCGCCCTATGCCCAGAAGCTGGATGTCGATGCCCCCGGCGGCCTTGATGCGGGCCTCGTAGTCGGCGCACCAGGCGGGGACCTGGCTTTCGGGAATGGTTCCGTCGGGAATGTGGACGTTGCCGGGCGGGACGTTGACGTGGTCGAAGAAATTCTCCCGCATCCATCGCCGATAGCTCTGGATGCTGTCCGGCGGCATCGGGTAATACTCGTCGAGGTTGAAGGTGATGACCCTGGAGAAGTCGAGTCCTTCCTCGCGGTGCATCCGGATCAACTCGCGGTAGACGCCAATGGGGGTGTGGCCGGTAGCCAGCCCCAGGACGGTGTTCTTGCCCTTGGACGTGTTCTCACGGATGAGTTGGGCGATGGCGCCGGCCGCCTTGGCCGCCGCTTCCACGTCATCACGGCAGACGGTGGTGGGAATCCGCTCCAGGTCGGTAAATGGCGCGCCCGTCAGAATCGGGGTCTTGCGGATCACAAACGCACTCCAAATGCAGGCGAGTATTATATAATACTCGGGCGATTCAGCAATCTATTCAGGCATGGGTTCGTCCTGTCGATGAAGCCCGATGGACGGACTTGCGTCTTCTGGACGCACTGATCCCTGGATCCTGATCCGGCCCGATCCAAACTATGCAACACATTGAAAAAAAGAATGTTAACGAGAACTACCGGGCCGCTAAGGGGCCTGGAGGATGACGCCAGACCTCTCCGAGATGGATCGTGTTCGGTTATACGTTGCGAGCCAGGAAAAAGGTGATCCCGGTCAGGGCGGCCAGCAGGCCGGTCGAGATCGCTTGCAGGGTCAGGTCACAGCCCGGTGCCTGAAGCAGCAGGCAGCCGGTGGCGATCATCACCAGGACGCGTCGCGGGTTGGAAAACATGAGGCTCTCCGAAGCAGGGGCAAGGGAAGCACCGGCCGGTCTTTAAAACCCGCGCCGGCGACCGCCGCCTAATGGGCGACGAGTCTACCGGGCGGCGCGCAAGCGTCAAGTCAACACCGGCAGCACCCCGGTACGGACTGGACGCCACAACCGCCGGCGGGCATTGCCGTTGCTTGCCGCGGTCATGACCGCCGGATAGACTGCCCTCCACCGGTCATGGCCGAGTACAACCGCAATCTGTGGGCCCCCTGGCGGATGGAGTATATCCACTCGCTTCACGATGACGGCGAGCCGGGCGGTTGCTTCCTTTGCCGCTATGCCGCCCGTCCCGAAGACGACGCGAAGAACCAGGTCATCTGGCGCGGTCAACGGTGCTTCACGCTGTTCAACCGCTTTCCCTATTCCAACGGCCACCTGCTGGTCGCGCCTTATGCCCACGAAGGGCTGCTCGACGGCCTGGAGGAACCGGCACTGACCGAGCTGATGACCCAGGTCCGCGACGCCCAGCGGCTGCTGCGCGAGACCACCGGTGCCCACGGCTTCAACGTGGGCATGAACTTCGGGCGCTGCGCCGGCGCCGGCCTGCCCGACCACCTGCACCTGCACATCGTTCCGCGCTGGGAGGGCGACACCAACTTCATGGCCGTTCTGGGCGACACCCGCGTCATCCCGCAGAGCATCGAGGCCCAGTTGCGCCTGATGCGCGAGGCCGCGGTCAAGCTCGGTCTGCCGGCGATACGCGGATGACGCGGACGGCGCGCGGCTGAGCGGGCATTTCGCGCGCTCCAGACCGAGGCCTATGATAGCGCCGTGGCCTTGGCGAGAGGTTCGTGATCGGCATGGGCATGACCGCGGCGGTCATCGGCAGCGTCAGTTCCAGCGCGGCGGCGCTTCGCGGCCTGATCCGTGGCGGGCTGCCGCTGGTGGGCGTCTGCGGGCTGCACCCTCGCCACGCCGGGAGGGTCAGCGATTACCATGATCTGCGTCCGCTGGCGGAGCGGGCGGGCGCGCCGTTCCTGGCCTTCGACAAAGTCACCGAGCCGGCGGTGGCGGAGTTCCTCACCCGTCAGCGGCCCGACTGGCTGTTCGTGGTCGGGCTGTCCCAATTGGTGCCGGAGGGCCTTCGCGCGCTGGCCCGGGCGGGGGCGGTCGGTTTTCATCCGACGCCGCTGCCCGAGGGCCGTGGCCGGGCTCCGGTGGCCTGGACCCTCCTGCTCGGCAAACAGGCCGCCGCCAACTGGTTCTTCCTCACCGACGAGGCCGACGCCGGCGACATCATCGCCCAGCGGCCCGTGCCGGTCCGGCCGGATGACTACGCCGCGGACCTGATCGAGCGGACCAACCGGGTGCTGGAGGACCTGACCGCGGAGTTGGCACCGGCCTTCGCGGCCGGGAACGTGCCGCGCGTGCCGCAGGACCACGCCAAGGCCACGTACTATCCCCGCCGCCGGCCGGAAGACGGCCGGATCGACTGGAACCAGCCGGTCGAGGCCGTTTATCGCCTGGTCCGGGCCGTCAGCCGGCCTTATCCGGGAGCGTTTACGTTGCGTGGCGGTCGAAAGCTGATCGTCTGGCGGGCCAACCCCCTCGACACGGATCGTGCCGACGCGCCCCCCGGCGCGGTGGTCGAGGTCATCGACCGCCGCCCGGTGGTTCAGGCCCAAAGCGGTCAACTGCTCCTGACCGATGTCCAATGCGAGGGCGGCCCCCCGCAGGAGTGGATCCTCGGCGAGAGACTGGGCTGAGCCGGGCATTCCGGCTTTCGTTGGAAAGGCCGCGGCCTTTCCAGGCGGGCCTCATATCCCTGTCCTTCGTCACGGACGAGACATTTTCTCGCGGAGGTCGGCGTAGAAGACCCTGGCCTTTTCGAGCCGTACACGAATACCCGCACTGCGGTCGTCGGCCTTCTCGGCGACTTCGCGTTCGATCCCTGCGATGGCGGCCAGTTGCCGGTCGATGACCGCCGGCCCGTGCTCGCGCGACCAGGTCGGCCGCCCGTTCACCACCACGTACACCGGAGTGGTATGGGCCACCGCCGCGTTGTCGCAGACGGTGCTGGCCACCAGCCAGCGGCTCTCCTTCACCGGCCAGTCGAACTCCAGGGCCAGCTCGGTTTGCCGGTCGGGGTTGGCCAGCTCGCGGACCACGCCGTCGTTGCTCACCACGGTCAGGTGCGTGGGCACGCCGATCTTGGGATGCCCCCAGACCCTGGCCGACACCTTCACGCTTCCGCCCCCGGCGGGCAGGTCGATCTGCGCGCCGCACATCGCCCCGTTGACGCGGAAGTCGAGGGCCGGGCCGTTGGTGACGTAGGACCGGCCGCTCTTGAGCCCCGCGAACCACGCGTCGATGTCCAGCTTCCCGCCGGTGTAGACGTAGGTGCGGACCTCGCCGATGGTCGAGCCCCAGGGCACGTCGCTGCCGGCCGCCGCCGTCAGCCGGAACCCCAGGTTCAGATAGTCGTGGTAATCCATCGCGTTGAGCTTGCTGAACTGAAGCACTTCGACGAAATCGATCTCGCCGGTGGTCACGTACCAGGGAAAGCCCCGCGGCAGGTCGCAGCCGTTCCAGGCCAGATGGGCGAAGCCGACCAGGGCTCCCGGCTGCTGGTGGAGCTTCTTGAAGGCCACGTCATAGAAGTCGTATCGCCCGGTGTCGCGGGCCAGCTCGCTGATGTTGAGCCCGATGATGTGCCCGAAGGTGCTGCGCGGGTCCTCCTGGCCGGCCACCAGCCAGAAGTCTCCGCGCCCGGCCCGGAAGGCCTTGCCGAAGCCCAGTTGCTTGAAGTGGGTCTGGTGGTGGTCGCCCATCTCCAGGATGTTGACCACGTGCAGGTCCTCGGCCACTGCGTAATGCAGCAGGTACTCGCGGTGGGCCGGCTCCTGGATGGGGTGATGCACGTGCACGTCGCCGGACCACCAGCCCTTCGCGGGCAGGTCGATCCAGCGTTTCAGCACCAGTTCCCTGGTGAAGCCCGGAGCGCCGGGGGCGATCTCGAAGTCCTCGACCACGGGGACGTATTCCATGCCGTGTTCGACCGCCAGCCGCCAGTGTCCGGCGGGCAGATCGATGGTGAAGTCTCCGGATACCTGGTACATAACCGGCTCATTCCAGTAAGGAATGGACGGGCGGACTTCGTAGGGATCGGCGCGCCCGCCCTGGCCCTGGTTGCGGTCGTCCTTGAGCGTCTGGCGGACCGGGCCGATCCAGTTGCTGTCCGGCTCGAAGCGGATGCCGCGGTAGAAGGGCTCGACCGCCGTCGGGCGGGTGGTGACCTTGCCGGCGGGGGGAAGGCGCACCGCGCCGTCGGTCCTGCCGCGGATGCAGGCCATGGCCGGCGTGGGCCGGCCCGTGTCCGCGTCCAGCAGCCGGATGCGCACCGTGGTCGGCTCCGCCCGCAGCCCCGGCGCCAAGGCAAGGAGGACCGACGTGAAAGCCAACAGACTCATCTCAGCGCGGCCGGGTCCGATGGTCATGGGAAATGCTCCTGCGAGGTTGTTTTTCGCCGGCGGTCTGTCGGGGCCATCGTACGCCTGGGGTCCGCGCGGGGCAACCGGCCAACCCGTTCTCGGCCCCCGCGGGGGAGTCACGTATTCAAACGTATCCGCATCCGTATCCGGGCGGCGATGGATTCCAGCCGGGCGGAGGGATAGACTGACTGGACGCGCGGGTCTTCCCGACCGGCGCGGACGAACGCCGCTGGCCTGCACCCCGGGGGAGTCGAACCATGATGCGCCTGAAGCACCGCCGCCTGTCCGGCGTGGCCTGGTCCTGTGTGATCCTGTGCGCCACCGCCTGCGTGGCCCGGGAGAAGGCCACGGTCACCGTCTCTTACGTCGTGGCCCCCGCGACCCCGCTGCCGGAGGGTCTGCATGCCGTGGCGGTCATCGACTCGGGCGTGCGGACCGAGGGGGCCCACCAGGACGCGCGCGAGCAGAAGTGGTCGGCCATGGCCGGCGACATGATCGAGGCCATGCTCCAGCACGCCAGTGCTCAATACGGCGCCAAGCTGGCCGTCGCCAAGCGCAGCCAGACACGGCGGATCCTCGAGGAGCAGGACCTGCGTCTGGCCGGGCTGGTGGCGGCCGACGACGCCGCCAAGGCCGGCAGGCTTCTGTCGGTGCAGGGCCTGGTCACCAGCCGGATCGTCATCAACCTCGACGTGCAGAGGGCCCGCAAGTCCTCGATCGACTGGGTCAGCATTTTCGGCGGGGTGGTCAGCGGGCTGAGCGACCGCGACCGGCGCGAGCCGCGCGAGATCCGGCCCGCCCCGGTGGTGGTCCGGCGTGCGCCGGCCGATCCGCGGGTCCGTGACCCGCGCGACCCCCGCTCCCGCCCGCGGTATTACCTCTACAGCCCCGCCTACCGCCCGACGCGCAGTCCGCGACCGGCCGGTCCGCCGCCCGGCGGCGGCGCGGGTATCACCCTCAAGACCAGAGAGGTCGAGGAGATCAGCCGGAGCCTCACCGTGCAGTGTTCGTTCAGCCTGATCGACGCGACCACCGGGCGGGCCCTGGTGCAGTATTCCCCAC
>JABRVU010000548.1:0-12470 GCA_039961895.1 Phycisphaerae bacterium
AGAAAGGCGGGCAGATCTGGCGGCTCTTCGATCCGCTGGCGGCCATCGAAAAAATACCCGTCTGGAAGGACTGGGGCGAGGAGAAGACCTATCCCAACGGCCACTGGAAGCCGCGCTATCGCCAGGTCCAGCGCCCGGGCCGACGCGAGCCCGATACCGTGATCCCGCCGCCTTACATCACCCCGGCGCTCTACAGCCTCCGCGACCGGGTGGACAAGAGCTATTTCAAGTTCGACGAGCCGGGCACCAACGTGGTCGGGCTGAGCAACTACCCGCGGGCCTTCAACGATCTCTCGGACGTCAACGGCGACATCGACGCGGTGGCGGCCATCCTCTCGGCCCCGGCGCGCAACCAGGACGGCAGCGAAGTGCCGCTGAGCCAGACCCCGTTCACGCGCAAGCTGGTGGTCTTCGGCCACGCGGACATGTGCGCCGCCTTCTGGTACAACTTCTGGCTGACCGAACGGCGGATCAAGGCCTTCGGCGTGGTGCTGGGCAGCCACCCGCGCGGCGCGGAGCTTCGCAACGCCCTCCTGACCAACACCGGTCCGGGGATGGGGTTCATTCCCTGCTCGGATTTCAATCCCGACACCGGCCCGACGCCGCATGAAAAGGCCGCCGAGGAGCAGACCCAGACGCGCACGATCAACGGGATGCGCTGCCTGCCGGGCTTTCATCCCCATCCCGGCAGCGGTCCGATCGGCAACCCGGACAACCGCAGGATCGAGCTGCTGGTCCTTCCCGAGTGTCAATCCAGTTGCGGGAAGAGCTACCTCGACGAGCTGATTAACGGGAACAGCGCCAACGGCACGCGCGGCATCCGCGGCGAGATCCAGGACGAGTGCGGCGTGACTTGGCCGGCGGGGCAGTTGTTCCCCTGCCCGCGCGGTTGGACGCCCGACCCGCCGGCGGACGCGCGCTTCGGAAGCCCCGCCCTCCAGACAACCGCCGACCAGGACATCGGCATCTGCAAGCGCTTGAGCACCGGCACGGGGCCGGGTCTGCACAACGACGGACAGACCGGCAGCAGCTACCGGCAGTGCCGCTTCTACCAGAAGCTCAAGCAGAAGCTGGGCCTGACCGGCACCGCCCAGCGCATCGACAGCGAAGTGCGGCTGACCGCCGACTACTGCCGGCCGGCCGGCCCGCCGCCCGGCCCGACGGTGATCCCCGGCCGGGAAACTCCGCCCACCACCGAGCAGGTCTTCGACGGGTATGACTGGATCGAGGACCCGCCCATCAAACAGGTCATCGGCGAGTACCACCCGCCCAAGGGGGAACACTTCAGTTATTACATGGACAACATGGTCAAGGAGGGCGTGGACGCCCGCGACGTGTTCCCGCCCACGGTGCCCGTGGCTCCCAATCAGCGCGACAACCCGGACAGTTTCAACCTCATCAAGGCCAGCTCGGTCCGCATCGTGAAGATGGACGTGGGGCTCTGGGCCGACGAGCGCACCCTGGACGTGGACCGCAAAGGCGGAATCCGCCGGACCCCCCGCCGGTCGTTCGGGCTGGTCGAGGGGCCGTTCGTTTTTCTCTGCTATTTCCAGACGCCCGAGACCAGGGGTTTCGTGCGCCCCTGTTCGGAGGGCTTCGACAGCGACCTGACGCCGCTGTGCGCCCAGCTCGACCAGGCGGTACGCGACCTGGGGCCCGACTTCAAGATTCTCATCATGGCCAAGGCCGTCGCCGAGGACGGGCCCAACCGCAACCGCCTCAAGGTCTTCTTCCCGGACATGCACCTGCCCCGGAGGTTCGACGACCGGGATCCCGTTTACGCCAGCGACAAGTGCATCCGCAGGGTGCAGTCGGTGAAGAGCATGGTCCTGCACCAGCTCAAGCGCGACTACCGGCTGCCGGCGGCGATGACGCCCTGGCTGACCACGCTGGACCGGCGGATGTGCCGCGATTTCTTCGAGAGCGGCGCGCCCCGGCTCAAGCTCCCGCACCTCTACACCGAGGGCGGCCCGCGGCTGGAGATGCGCACCACCAGCACTGATTCCTTCATGGACGTGGTCCGTACCGGCGCCGAGGCCGTCCGCAACGCCTATGTCGCGCTCATGCAGGTCGGTTTCCGGCTGTTCGCCTTCACCCAGGACGACTACCGCCGCATGGTGCGCATGTATCCCGAGAACTTCCCCGAAAAAGGCTACGGGCGCACCAAGGACATCCTCTTCAACTGGTTCTACGGCTTCACCACCGACCGCAACGCCCCGCCGCCGGCGGAATCGCCGCTCGAGCGGACGGCCAAGAACATGGTGCCGGAGATCGTGCAGAACGTGCTCGACACCCACGCCGGCACCAGCCTGGGCCTGGGCTCGGGCACGCCGCCGGCCCAGGAGTCCTACGATGCGGTGGATCCCGGCCCGGCCCGCGATCTGCTGCGCTTCCTGCGGGTCATCCGCAACCGCCAGCGGGACACGGCCAACCCCACGCCCATCGACGTGTTCAACCTCGGCGATCTCTACGAGATCTGGGCCAATCGCCGCTTTCTGTTCGAGGACTTCGAGATCTGCAACGATCCGCTGGACCCCGGCGGGCAGATCGCCGGGCTGGGCAGCACCTTCGACGGCCCCACCTCGACGGACAACTTCGTGGGCGACGCCGGCGGGGCGGTGGGCGGTTTGTTCGGCGACGCCGGCAAGCAGGTCGGCAAAGCCATCGGCGGCAACCTCGGGGCCCTGGCCGGCGACGCCATCAAGCTCATGGTCCGCTCGCTGCTGGGCGGGATCAACGCCACCGACCGCGACCTGTGGTGGCGCCGCGAGACCAACGACCCGGCCCGCGACCCGGCCATGGACCCCGACCTGGCCATGTTGCCGTATGAAGAGGCCTACACCCTGACCAGGTTCGACCCGCAACTGCACCTGCCGCGCTTCTCGGCGCCGCCGGCTGGCCCCGGGGTCATCGGCGGAGGAATGACCAACCCGTCCGGCAACGGGCAGATCTCGCTGGATGGGATCGAGTATACCAAGCACCAGCTCGGTACGCCTCGCCCCGACGGCACCTGGGGACCGTTCCCGGCGACCAACGACCGCGGCAGAGGGTATCTGGTCCGCGAGGTCGCCCGCCGCATCGCCCAGGTCGATGCCTTCGAGGCCCCGGTCCGCCAGGACCCGGCCGGCAACCGCGAGGACCTGGCCCTGCTGGGTTCCAACGTGGTCGGACGCGGGGCCGAGCAGATGGGCCGCTGGAACAGGGCGGTCGCCGACGCCTTCAGGGACGTCCGGACGACGTTTCTGTACGGCAATCACGATTGCTTCCGGGGCGTGCCGCGCCGCGGCGGGGTCAATTCGGCCCGGCCCTTCCACTCCGAGCCGGGGCTGTGGGTCGAGCACGCCCACCGCTTCGACGACAGCAACGTGGACGGACAGCCCTTCGGCTCGTTCGTGACCAACGTGGCCTACGAAATTCAGGAGGCCTCCTTCGCCGAGGGCCTGGCCGACGAGTTCGCCCTGCACCGCGAGCAGTCCTGCTTCCAGCCGGGCATCGTCCAGTGGTTCCTGCTGGTCGAGTTCGGGGGCAACGCCTTCCTGCGTCGCCACCAGCGTCAGAACGACAGCGTCCCCGCGGTGTTTCCGTTCCGCATCTCGGTCAACGGGCACACCCACACGCCGGACCTGGTGGTGGCCAACGTCATCTTCAAGGACCGTGAGGCCCTGGAGCTCAAGCTCTTCGGCAAGTCCATCAAGGTGGCCGACATCTTCAACGCCGGCTGCGCCGCCCTCAAGATCGCCTTGTTGTACAAGAAGCTCAAGGAATGGTACGACAAGTGGACGGAGCGCGCCGGCTGGGACAAGTGGTGGGAGGACATCAAGGGCAACACCATCAACTGGGGCGTGGATTTCGCCGGGCTGGCCGGCTGCATCGACAAGGCCCTGGATTTCATCAGGAAGCAGGGCGAGAACGCCCGCGACCGGCTCAGGAACGAGTGGGAGGCCAGCCGCGACAGCTTCAAGAACATGGTGGACCAGAACGCCCGCAACCTGGGCCTGCCCCCGCCCTGACGGGAGATTGCGGATGGCGGTTGAGGCGCTTGCCTGGAATGACCTCGAGGGATTTGCCCCCGCGGTGGCCGGTCGCTGTGCCGGCCGTGGAAGGGAACGGTGTGCGTCCTGACGGCCCGGTGACACACCGACCCCTGAAAATGGGGAAACGAAAACTTCTTCCCCGGATCTGCGCGGTGAATCGGATCGGTGTCACCGTGGAAGGAGGTTCGAAATGGCCAAAGCGGTGGTGAACGGGGCCATGCTCCAGTGCACCTGCGGCACAACGCCCTCCGCGCTCATCGTGACCAGCCAGCAGCAGGTCAAGATCGGGAACCAGTTGGCGGCCACGGTGATGGACAACGCCTTCACGACCAACATACCCCCGTTCGGACCGTGTTCGGCGCTGACCGCGAAGGCCTCGGGGGTTTCGACGCCCTGCGCGCTGGTGGCCGCCGGCCCCTGGATGCCCGGTTCGACCTCGATCGTCAAGATCGGCAACCAGAAGGCCCTGCTGGATACCGACAAACTCAACTGCACCGCCGGCCCCGGCGTCATCTCGGTCTCCAACCCCGGTCAGCCCCAGACGAGCGACACGTGACGCCGCGCGTTGCACACGCCGGGGCCTGGGAAGCGTGCACGGCGAGCGGCGAACGGCGGGCTGAGCACTGAGAACACAGAACGAAGGACCAAGGCAGGAAGCCGCGTGCGCACGCTTGTGCTTGATGTCGGCCCGTGCTCGCCTTCTCGCATTCTCCCCTGCTCACCGCCGCGTTTTCACCCTCCCCGGGATTGCCGTCTTGTTTCGCGGGCACCCATGCAACCAGAGTACTTCCCACTTCCCTGGTAACGACCGACTGGAAGCCGGTCCCACCCGCCTTTCAGGACGCGCTCAACGGGTTTCCCATTACGGCTCGTGGAAGTCCCGGATCGCGAGAGGTTCGCCCAGGATTTCACTGAGGACGACGGCCCGGCGGAGTTCGGCCGGGGTGGGTTTGAGGAAAGCGCCGGCGTTCGGGCGGGCCGGCGCGGCAGGGCGGATCTGGAACGAGGCCGCTTCGGAAGCAGCGGGGGCGAGTTCGGCCGGAGCGGGCACCAGCCGTTGCACTTCTGCTTCGCCGGCGACGAGCGGCTGAACCCCGCCGGCCAACGAAGGCGGGGGCGAGGGGCGTTGCGACAGACTTCGTGGCGGGGCCGCTCGCCGACGCGACGGCTGCGGGCCCTGCGGGCGCGCGGCGGGAGGACGCCGCTGCGGCGAACCGGGCGGCGCGGGCGGTTCGGTCGGCGGCCGCCGGTCATCGAACACCACCGGCGGCCACCGCTTCCGCGCCTGCTCGTCTTCGGGCTTCCGCTTGAGCTTCTCCATCAGCACGTTCAAACCGGCGAACACCGCGACGGCGACGATGACCAGGATCTGACCGGCGCCGTTCTGTTCGGCCAGGATGGGCTGGATGGCTTCGATCATGGTCATAGCTTCACGTCCGGGCCGCTGCTGCCGGGCGCCCCGCCGATGGATTGCCGCATGGACGTATCCGCCTGGATGTTCCGCAGCCGGTAATAGTCCATCACCCCCAGGTTGCCCTTGCGGAAGGCCTCGGCGATGGCCAGGGGCACGGCGGCCTCGGCCTCGACCACTTTCGCGCGGTTCTGCTGCACCAGGGCGAGCATCTCGGCCTCCCTGGCCCGGGCCATGGCCGCCTGCTTCTCGGCCTCGGCCTGGAAGCGGCGCTTGTCGGCCTCGGCCTGGTCGGCCTGGAGCTTGGCCCCCACGTTCTCGCCCACGTCCACGTCGGCGATGTCGATGGACAGAATCTCGAACGCCGTGCCCGCGTCCAGCCCCTTCTCCAGCACGCGCTTGGAGATGGTGTCCGGGTTCTCGAGCACGGCCTTGTAGTTCTCGGCCGAACCGATCGAGGTGACGATGCCCTCGCCCACGCGGGCGATGATGGTCTCCTCGGTGGCTCCGCCCACCAGCCGCTCGATGTTCGTGCGCACGGTCACGCGGGCCTTGGCCCGGAGCTGGATGCCGTCCTTGGCCACCGCGTCGATGCTGGTCTTGCCGCTGGCCGCGTTCGGGCAGTCGATCACCTTGGGATTGACCGAGGTGTGCACGGCGTCGAGCACGTCGCGCCCGGCCAGGTCGATGGCGCAGGCCGTCTTGTACGGCAGGTTGATCCGGGCCCGGTCCGCCGCGATCAGCGCCGAGATCACATTCTGCACCCGCCCGCCGGCCAGGTAGTGCGTCTCCAGATCGTTGGTCGAGATGTCCAGCCCGGCCTTGACCGCCCGGATCTTGCTCAGCACGATGGTGCGCGAATCCACCTTCCGCAGCCGCATCCCGATCAGGTCCCACATGCGGATGTTGGCCCGGCTCATGAAGGCCTGGAGCCACAGGCCGAAGAACTGCCAGAGGATCACGATGATGACGAAGCCGATGAACAGCCCCAGGGCGGGGATCACGATCTCCCAGGGGATCTGTTGCTGTTGACTTTCACCGAGAAGGATAGGCGTCATGTCTCGTCCTTTCGTGCAGATCAGGTGACGTTCCGGTTCGGACCCGCCGCCGGGCGGACCACCAGCGTGCGGTCGGCCAGGCGGATGGCTTCCACTTCGACGGCGGCGGCGATCACGCCCTGCTCGCTGACGCACTCGACGCGGCGGTCGTCGAACACGCAGGTACCCACCGGCCGCAGCGGCGTGAGCGTTCGCCCGACCCGCCCGATCATCCGTTCCATCTCGGCGACCGGAAGACGGTCCTCGGGCGTCAACACCGGGTTGGGCGGCGAAATCAGCCGGCCCACGCGGGTCCGGTGCCAATTCTTGACCGCGATGTAGAGAACTGTGGGCACCCCGACCAGCAGGGCGGCCAAGGCGGCCAGTCCGGCCTCCTGGCTGACCAGGAACGTCCGGTAGAGCCCGTAACCCAGGACGGCCAGCGACGCGACGGTGAGGATTCCGTGCGAGGGCAGGAAGAAGTCGGCCAGCAACAGCAGGACGCCGACCGCAAAGACGACGCTGATGGCGATCCAGTTGTCCATGGCATTCACCACCTGGCTCGGTTCGGCGGAGTGTGCCTCCCGAAACCCCGAAAACCGACCGGCCAGAGGCCGGTCCCCCACCGGATCCAGGAAGCCGCTCTAATCCACGCGCCGCACGACCACCCGGCTGCCGGCGCGCTCGACCACCTCGACGCGCGTGCCGGCGGGGATGAATTCTCCGTCGCTGACCACGTCCACCAGCAGGGCGCCGAACCGGGCCTTGCCGGCCGGACGGAGCACGCCCTCGGCCCGCCCGATGTGCCCGACCCGCGCCATCCCGCCGTAGGGATCGTCCACCATGATCTGGTCGCGCGTGGGGTTCGGGGCGATCAGCCTGCTGGCCGCGGGCATCCTGGGCATGACCTTGGCGAGCACGTACATGCCCATCAGCCCGCCGACGGTGCCGCCGGACAGGGCCCACAGCCCGCGACGCAAGTAATCCAGAGCCAGCGGCCCGGAAGGCCACCAGCCGCCCGAATCCGGTCCGGGCAGCTCCTTGGGCACGAACGAGGCCACCAGCCCGATCCCCAGCAGCACCAGCCCCGCGATGCCCGCGACGCCGAACCCCGGGATCACGAAGGCCTCGATCACCAGCAGCAGGATGCCCAGCAGGATCACGACGATCTCCCACGTGACCGTGAAGCCGGCCAGGTACGGCGCGCCCAGGAAGACCACCAGCGCGATCAGGGCCACGCCCCCGGGCAGGCCCACGCCGGGCGTCTTGAACTCGGCATAAGCGCCCAGCATCATGATGAGAAACAACACGCCGCGGACCGCCGGCGAGGCCAGCCAACCGGCCACCAGCTCCAGCCAGGTGAGGTCCATCCGGGCCACCGGCCGCGTCAGGCCGCCCAGGTCGGGCAGGTTGAGCACCGTGCCCAGCTCCGTTTCACTGCCCGCCGTTCCGACCGACAGGCCGTAAGCCCGGGCCTCGACCGTCCGCAACGTCAGCAGCGTGTTCGGTCCGTCGATCGGCTGGACCACGGCCCCCAACCCGGGTACCGATTCCACGTAGCGCCATTCGCCGGCGTCCCGCTCCTTATCCTTCCCGTTCCCGGCCGCGAAGAGTTCGTCGCGCCCCTTGGTGTTCACGAACCGCCGCTCGCCGGTTCGGGTGTTTTCCACCCAGAAGACCTCGAACTCCGGCTTGACGAAGGCCAGCAGCAGGTCCAGGCTGTATCCGTTTCGCCGGGCCGAGTCGCGCAGCTCGGCATACAGCGGGCTGGTCATCTTGGGTTCGAGTTCTTCGGGCACCGCGCCCACGCCCTCGGGCGTCATCATGATCATCTGGCTGTCGCCGATGGTGGCGTTGGGGGCCATGATGATGTCGTCGGCGGCCAGGGCGATGATGGCCCCGCCGCTGTAGGCCTTGTCGTTGACCCAGGCGTGCACTTTCACGCCCGCGTCCTGGAGCCTGCGGATGGCGTTGCAGATGTCCAGCGTCGAGCTGACCATGCCACCGGGGGTGTTCAGCTCGAGCACCACCCGGCCGATGCCCTGCTCCCGGACGACCTTGAACCGGCGGGCGACGCTGTCGCGCGTGATGTCGGTGATCTCGCCGGTGATCGGGATGAGGGCGACGGATTGCGGTTGGGCGTCGGAACGCGGGTCCGGCGCCGATTCCTGCGCCGCCAGCGGCGCGCTCGACACACCCAGCGCCAGAAGCAGCAATCCGCCGGACACGACCAAACGCCCGGCGCGTTCAGGCTTGACGGAGAGGTGACCGGATGGCATAAGCACGACTCCTTGCTGGGCCCATCTGCGCTTGCACCCCTTAACCATCGGCACACAAAGGAGTTGTTCTCACACGCCCAGATTGTATGAGCCCCTGAGCCGTTTCGCAAGTTGAATCGGGGGATCTCTTTATAAGCGATCCAGAGGGTGTGGTGCGCATCGAGCGCCCGTCTCGGGAGGTTCGGCCGTTCGGTCTTCAGGGTTTTCAGGACGCACGTTTAACCCCACCCCTTGCGTCACGGACCACGAGCGTCCTGCCCGCGATGATCGACTGCCCGCGTTATTCCAGCCGCGCTCCGTATTCTTCGAGCAGCAGTTTGAGGATCGAGCGATGACAGCGGGTCTCGTCGTCGCAATAGCAGCCCACGGAGAAACTGACGTGGTGCGAGAAGGCGGCCAGGAGTCTGATGAGCCTCAAGGCCGGGGGACGCTTCATCTCGGCCCGGTAGCGCTTGACGAAGCGCTGCCACTCGCGCTCATGTTGAACGCGGCGGGCCATCCTGACCAGCGCCTCCGACGGGGCCAGGTCCGGCAGCCAGACGTCGTAGTAGTCCCGTGATGCGTACGCGCTCTTGGGAACCCCCCGCGGCGGGCGCCGGACCGTACCCAGCCGCAGCCCTTCGCCGAGCGTCCGGGGAGTGCCGAGTTGTACCACCCGTATCGACATGACCCCGCTCCTTTCCTTTTTGCGCCAATTCGATGGAACTGTCCCAGTATAGCCCCCAACCGCATGGACCCCACGGTCCGAGTCTGAAGAAGGGTTTCGTGAAGACGGGGGAACTCTCGTAGATCCGGCCTGTCCTCGAACATCCCCCGCGGTGAGGTTCCGGGTCCGGCCGACCCAACGCCTTTTCCGCCTTCCCGCGTTCACGCATTCTCACCGCCCCCGCATTGCGGGATGCAACACAGGGGTACCATGGATCGCGGATCCCGGCAGGCCGGCAGCTGGCACCGCGAGCGGTGCCGCGGCCCGATCCAGGGTATACTGGGGGCGTATCCCGACGGCCGGGTGGGAGCTCCGTCATGCGTCGACGCGCGTTCACGCTCATCGAAGTCCTGGTGGTGGTGGCCATCATCGCGCTGCTGGTCGCGATACTCCTGCCGTCGCTTTCCCGGGCCCGCGAGGTCTCCAGGCGGAGCGTCTGCCTGCACAATCTCAAGATGCTCGGCCAGTGCTGGGTCCTGTATCACACCGAGAACAAGGGGATGCTGGTCTACCCGGGCACGACGCGCCCGCCGACGCTGAACGCGGACTGGGCCCACTGGTACCAGACGCGGGCCCCCGGCTGGGTGCGGTTCGTGGAGGCCGCCCCGACGGACCCGACCAGCCGGCCGCTGCGCGAACAGTGGGACGCCATCCGTCAGGGGGCCCTCTTCCGCTACGCCCGCACCGAGGAGATTTACCGCTGCCCCTCGACCCGCAAGAACGAGGCCCGCACCTACGGCGGGCACTTCGGCATCGCCGACACCCGCGACCACTACACCAACCAGCTCTGGCTGGAGAACGGGGACCCCGGCAAGCCCTATCCGCCGGTGTGGAAGATCGACCAGATCAAGCGGCCGGCCGACCGCATCGCCTTTCTCGACGACACGCCCGAGGACTGGGACGCCTGCTGGATGATCTGGGCGTACCGGCCGGCGTGGTGGAACATCCTGTACATGCGCCACGACAAGGGTACGACGCTCTCATTCACCGACGGGCACGCCACGATGTGGCGCTGGTTCGAGCCCGAGACGGTCGCCTACCTGTCGCAGCCCTGGCGGGTGGGCGAAACCAAGATCTCCAGCAACACCCAGTCCCGCGGCAACCGCGACCTGCACCGCTTGCAGATCGGCGTCTGGGGGTTCCTGGGATACACGTATCCCTGAGGTGCCGTCGCGGCCGGGGGAACGGCACGCCGCCAATGATGCTACCCGGCGCGTCCCGAACCCCACCGGCGAGACGCCGGAGCCACGCGGGTCTCAGGACGCACTCTTATTTCTCCTTCTCGTCGCCGGCGCTCTGGCCCTTGAGGGCGGCGTTCACCCACGCGCTCATTTCCTCCAGATCGTGTCCGCCCACCTCGATCGAAGCGATCAGGCCCTTGCGGTCGATGACCACCGTGCAGGGAATGCCGGGCACGGAATAGGCCAGCCGGGCCTTGCCGTCCGAATCGAGGATCTGGGCGAAGGTGATCTTCTTTTCCTTGAGGAAGTCTCTGACCGTCTGCTCATCCTCGGGGTCGTCGCAGTTGACGCCCAGGACGACCACGTCCCGGTGGTCCTTGAACTTCTCGTGGAGCTTCTGCACGCCCGGTATGGCCGCCACGCACGGCCCGCACCAGGTGGCCCAGAAGTCGATGAACACCACCTTGCCCTTGAAGTCTTCGAGCCCGACCGTCCTGCCGGCCAGGTCCTTGAGCCTGATCGCCGGGGCGGGCTTGCCGAGCAGCTTCTTCTGGCGGGCCATGCGCGCGTCCATCGAGGAGCTGAACTCGTCCACCTTTTCGTCCTCTTCCGCCGGGTTGAAGGTGAAGCGGACCTCGGGGATCGGTTCATCGAGCTTGACGTCCAGATAGCGGATGCGGCTGATGATCCGCTTGACGCGGACGCCCTCCTGGCGCTCCAGCGACTGCTTGAGGGCGGCCATCGGGCCGGTGACGTCGAAGGCCGTCTCCATGAGCACGCCGCTGGCCTCGTCGAACCAGAAGTCGAAGGGCACCTCCTCGTCGTCGGGCGGCTGGCGCATCACCCCGTGAACGACGATCGCCTTCTTCTCACGATGCTCGACGGGCCTGGCCGACTCGAAGCGGGCCACTTCCTTGAACAACTCCTCGACCGGCAGGTTCGAGAGCATGGACTGCGCCGGACGGTGCAGCAGCCCCTTGGCCCGCAGCGACTCCTCATCCTCGCGGTCGAAGCTCCAGCGTTCGGGGGCCCTGGTCCGGATGTATTGGCCGAGGCGGGCCTGATGATGCCAGAAGGTCCTGCCGTCGCAGACCAGCGTCAGGTCGGCCGATTCGTAGCGGAACCTGCCCGGCCTGGCGTGGTAAAAGGCGGCCTCCACGTCGCGGCCGAGGGCCGGTGGCTTCTTGGGCTCGCTCTCGAGCTCGAAGTCGGTACTGCGGACCGAGCGGTCCTGGTAGGTCTTGGCCGATCGGTAGACCTCCACCGCCCGGGTGATGACCTTGCGGGTGAGGCCCTCCAGGCCGGGGATGGTTTTCTCGGCCGCCGGGGCCGACGCCGGAAACACCGTCAGTAGTAAACAGCCGCACAGGATCGTACGCATACAAGGGCTCCTCGATGGCGAATCCCGAACTCCCGTACCGCCGGCCCCGGCGCCGTGCCGGACGGGCTGAGATTGTGCCTATCAGTCTACCCCGCTTACGGACCGGATGAAACGGCGTCGCGCCTGCGAGCCGTTGCATCGGTCGTATATGCATGGACGGGGCTCGACGTGAGGCCGCGGAGCGTTGCGCTCACGTCAACTGAAATTTGAATTGGGCGGGTGTTGGCCCTCTGCCCACCAGAAGAGCAGTTGATCGCGCATTGACCTGGGTAAAGGACGTGCGCCTCGATGGATTTAGCATCCCCTGGTCAAAGTCGCCTCTTGACACGTGCAGTATTGTGCGGCCTGTATCTGAGCAGAAGCGGTCAGGGAGGGCCAGCCGATGGCGATGGGCAGGCGAGAGCGAGAGGATCAGCGCAGCTTCTGGATCGCCGCGCCGGA
>JABRVU010000549.1:0-2714 GCA_039961895.1 Phycisphaerae bacterium
TGTCAGTGAGCGCGTAAAACCGGCCACGTAGGGGCGCGTCAAAACCGGCCACCTTGAGGAAGGGACGATTCGTCGGCACAGGCTATCCGGCCGCATGGCGGCTGGAGGAGCCTGGCATGGCGAATCAACTCAAGATGGCCGAGATTCACGCCATTCTGACATTGCGGACGCGGGGCTGGTCGTACCGGCGGATCGCCCGGGAGGTGGGCGTCCACCGCGAGACGGTGGCCCGCTACGTGGCCCTGGCGCGAGCGCCGGCAAAACCGGCCAATGCGCCCATCGGGGCCGATCCACCAGAACCGGCCATCGCGCCCCTCGGCCCGGACGGCACGGAACCGGTCAACGTGCTCATCGCGCCGGTGTCAGAACCGGCCATTGCGCTCATCGGCGGTGCGGAGGCGGCGACCGAGGCGGGAGGTGCCGCAGCGGATGGCCTGAAGGCTGCCGGCGGGGGAATGACCGAAGTCGGCGACTGGTCACCAGTCGCAGCGCTGCTGCCGCCGCCGGGGCGGGCGGGGCCCGTCAGCGGTTGTGAGCCGTACCGCGCGCTCGTGGAGGCGAAGCTGGCGGCCGGACTGACGGCGGTCCGCATTCATCAGGATTTGGTCGGCGAGCACGGGGCCACGCTCAGTTACCACGCCGTCCGGCGGTTTGTGCGTAAGCTGCACAGCGCGACGCCGCTGCCGTTCCGTCGGATCGAGGTGGCCGCTGGCGAAGAGGCCCAGGTGGACTTCGGCCGTGGCGCGGCGGTGACCCTGCCGGACGGGAAGATCCGTCGGCCGCACGTTTTTCGCATCGTCCTGAGCCACTCGCGCAAGGGCTACAGCGAAGCCGTCGCGCGGCAGACGACCGAGCACTTCATCCGCTGTCTGGAGAATGCCTTCTGGCACTTCGGCGGCGTGCCGCGGACCGTCGTGATCGACAACCTGAAGGCCGCAGTGATGAAGGCGGACTGGTTCGACCCGGACCTCAACCCGAAGCTCCAGGCGTTCGCCCAGCATTACGGCACCGTGATCCTGCCGACGAAGCCGTACACGCCCCGGCACAAGGGCAAGGTCGAACGGGGCGTGGGGTACGTCCAGGACAATGCGCTCAAGGGCCGCACGTTCGAGAGCCTGGCGGCGCAGAACCGGTTCCTGGCGGAGTGGGAGACGACCATCGCCGATCAGCGCATCCATGGCACCACGCGTCAGCCGGTCGGCCGCGTGTTCGACCAGCTCGAGCGCCCGGCGTTGCTGCCGCTGCCGACGGGGCGCTTCCCGTCCTTCCAGGAAGGCGAGCGGATCGTCAATCGTGACGGGCACGTGGAGGTGGCCAAGGCGTATTACTCCGTCTCCCCCGAGCACGTCGGCCGGCGCGTGTGGGTCCGCTGGGACGGGCACGTGGTGCGGATCTTCGACCGCCAGCTCCAGCAGATCACCATCCACGTGCAGCATCAACCGGGGCAGTTCGCCACCCATCCCCGGCACATCGCGCCGCAGAAGCGGGCGGGCGTCGAACGCGGCACCGCCTGGTGGCTCCGCAAGACCCACGCGATCGGCGGCGAGACCGCCCGCTGGGCGGAAGCTCTGCTGCATGAACGCGGCATCCACGCTCTGCGGGCCGTCATGGGCCTGATCAACCTCACGCGCGGCCACACCGATGCCGCCATCGAGCAAGCCTGCCGGACCGCGCGCGCGTGCGGCGCCTATCGGCTGCGGGATATCCGCAATCTGCTCAAGCGGCAGGCCCGGCCACAGGAACAGTTTGAGTTTACCCAGGAGCACCCGCTGATCCGCAGCCTGGCGGATTACGAAGCTCTGGTCCACACGGCCTTCCAGGAGGTTCACGGATGAGAGGATTGCTAATTGGCAGAATGCGGCTGCACGCCGCCCTTGGGGGCGCTGCCCCCAAGCCCCCGGCTTCAATTCCCCAACCGGAGAGCACCAGGAGGTGCCCCGATGAATGATGCCATGCACACGGCGTTGATGAAGCTGCGGCTGTCCGGCCTGGCCCAGGCGCTGGACGTCCGGCTGCAGGAAGCCGCCGGCAATCACCTGGGCCACGCTGAATTCCTCGAACTGGTGCTCCAGGACGAACTGGCCGTCCGCAACGAGCGGCTGGTCGCCCGCCGGATCAAAGCCGCCGGGTTCCGCGAACTGAAGACGCTCGATGAGTTCGACTGGCAGTTCAACCCAGCGATCAAGCAGAAGCCGATCTTCGACCTGGCGACCGGCCGGTTCATCCGCGAAGCCCGTGACGTGCTGTTCCTCGGTCCGCCCGGCACCGGGAAGAGCCACCTCGCCCAGGCCCTCGGCCACGCCGTCATCAAGTCCGGCTGCACCGTGCTGTACCGGTCCATCTTCGATCTGGTCCGGGACTTCCTGCAGGATGACGCCCTCGGCGGCCAGGACCGGACGATCGAACGCTATCTGCGGCCGGACCTGGTCATCATCGACGACATGGGCATGAAGCAGCTGCCCAAGCGCTCCGGCGAGTACCTGTTCGAGATCGTCATGCGGCGGTACCAGATCCGCTCCACGATCATGACCAGCAACCGCCCGCTGGAGGACTGGGGCAAGCTGCTCGGCGACGTGCCCGCGGCGACGGCGATCCTCGACCGGTTCCTGCACAACGCCGAGGTCATCACGATTACCGGCCGCAGCTACCGGCTGAAAGACCGGGCTGCGAAAGCCGCGCTCACCACTGAGAAGCTCAAACCTGAGCCGGCTTGC
>JABRVU010000550.1:0-6893 GCA_039961895.1 Phycisphaerae bacterium
GCCCCTGGCCCCTGCCCGGCCCGCAGCGCGGCCAGGATCTCCGGCTCCATCGGCCAGCCGCGCTCGGTCAGGTCGCGCCGGTAGACGATCCGCGGCGTCGTGCCGGAGGCGTCGATCACGATCCGCACCACCTTGAACCCCCGCCCGTTGCCGCTCACCGCGCAGATCAGCGCCGAATGCTGATACGACCGCCCGGTGATGCGATTGCCCAGCCCGATCGACTTCTGGCCCAGGGCGTCGGCCACCCAGGCGACGTTGTAAGGATCGTTGCTCAGCCCGATCCCCTGGCGCTGGGCGATCAGCTTGTCCACGTCGGTGCTGTCCAGGTCCAGGGTGAGCAGCACCTCGCGCGGGGCGGTGTTCACGTCGATGCGCCCGCGGACGGGCTGGGGCTGCTGCTGCCCGCCGGCCGAGGCGGACCCCGAAGCAGCGCCGCTGTTGGGCGGCGTCGAGGTCACGTAGTCGATGATCGCCGACAGCTCGTCGGCGGTCATGCGGGCCCGGAAGTACATGTCGAACACGTCCACCACCGCCCCGTTGCCCAGGGCCGAGGCGATCTCGTTGCCGCGGGTCTCGCCCAGCTTGGAGGCCAGCAGCTCGCGGAGCTGGCCGCGCTGGCTCGCGTCGCTGACGCTGACCCGCTGCGTGCCGTCGGGCCCGGTGGTCGGCTCCGTGCCGTAGACGGTCAGCAGATCGTACAGCCCGCGTTCCAGCCACACCTCGTTGAGCGTGGACAGCCCCGTGGCCATGAACATCGTCTCGATGCCCAACGGCGCCGGCTCGCCGTTGCCGTAGAGCATCTCGGGCACCACCCCGCGGACCAGCAGCAGCTCCTCGACGGTCTCGAACGGCGCGTTCTTGCAGTAATACCCGTTGGCCTGCGAGAGATAGTATTCGTTCTCGGCCCCGCCGTTGGGGTTGATGTCCTCGTCCTCGTCGCGCCAGTCCACGATGGCCGCGGCCACGTCCTCGGTCATATAGGGCAGGGCCATGAGCTGATCGAAGGTCAGCAGGTTGATGTTGGCCTTCGAGGACTCGCCCACCAGCCCGAACAGCGGCAGGGCCGGGTCGCCGTAATCCGGCCGCGGCACCCAGAAGTAGCCGTCGCCCACCGGCACGGCGGCGAAGTAGTCCTCGGTGACCAGCGTCAGGTCGTTGGCCTGATAGGTCAGCATCGACAGCAGGTATTGCTCGGCCCCGCGCTCGATGGCCGAGGCCTGGAGCGACGCCGCGTAGTTGGCCGACGCGACCATCTCGACGCCCATCGACCGGCACAGAGCCAGCGTGATCCCCGCCAGGGCGAAGACCAGCACCAGCGTGACGATCAGCACCGTCCCACGGCGGTCCGGACGCCGGCGGGCCCAGGGGCGAGGGGACGCCGAGCGGAGCGACACCCGAGCCGGAACCGGGGGACGGGCGTCTCGCCCGCGGCGCGCGATCGCAGGGAGCCCCGCGACGAAACTGCATGGCGAAGGTCTCATCGTGTGCGCCCTCCGCCGCCGGCGCCGCCGCCGCTTGTGCTTCGGCCGCCGCTGGAGCCCCCGGTGCCACCGGTTCCGCCGGTGCCACCCGTGGCGCCGGTGCCGCCCGTGTTCGAGGTTCCCGTGCCGGTCTGGTCCTCGCCCGTGACCGAGGGCGGCAGTCTGGCGCAGGCCAGCGGGATCACCCGGACGATTCGGCTGCGCGGCCGGCCGAGGTACACCGGCCCGCCGTCTTCCATCTCCAGCTCCATCCGCACCGCCATCGGCAGCACGTCTTCCATCACCGTCGAATCCCACTCGTCCTGCCAGCTCATGCCGTCGAAGTAGTAGACGGTCAGCGAGCGCACCCCGCGGCAGAGGATCTCTTCCTCGGGCTCCTCGGCCCGCTGGGACAGCAGGTTGCGGGTGATCCGCCGGACCAGCACGGCGGGGGTCACGTCCGTCCGCAGGTACAGCTCGATCTGTCGAATTCCCTCGTGCGTCGGCAGCCGCGGGTTGACCCCGTCGGAGCCGATCGAACAGAACTGCATGGCGTCGGCGTTGCCCGAGGGGCCGTTCTGGCGCAGCCCATAGAACGGACCGGCCAGCAGCCCCGAGGGCGGCAGGACCGACTCCAGGTCGTGCCCGATCAGCTCGAACGCGATGGTCGAGGCCCGCACCGGCTCCACCGCGGAGTAGGCCGTCGCCCGGGCCTTCATGCACGTGCTCATGCTGCGATACATGGCCAGCGACAGGACCGACATCATGGCCAAGGCCAGGGTCAGCTCAAACAGGCTGAAGGCTCGAACTGTGCGTCGTCGACGTCTCACTGGAGGATTCCGGTCAATTCCTGGTTCTCATACGCGATGGTCGACAGCAGCAGCGACCGCTCCATGCCCCGTTCGATCCAGCTCACCTGGAGGATGATCTCGACGGCTCCGAAATCGCGCGTGGCCGTTTGACAGACCCAGCGATACTGGGGGAAATCCGGGGAGAAATCGCCTCCGCCGGCGGTCAGGCCCCATTGCCCGGTGGCGACCAGCTCGGCCAGTTTGGCCTCGCCCAGGGTGGCCGCCTGGGCCGTGTTCCGGGCCCGCTCGGCCGCGCTCAACGCCGTCGAAACGCCGCTCATCACCACCGGCAGCACGATGCCCATCAACATCATGGTGGCCAGCACCTCGGGCAGCGTGAACGCCGAGAGCGCCGCGGGCCTCGGCCCGCGCGGCCATGCCAACCAAGCGACCCTGCGTGTTCGAGTCGGACCTCGAGTCACATTCCACCCCCGGCCTGCACCAACTGAAACGTCTCCGCCGGCGAGAAACACGCGATCTCGTAGGCGCCGACCGCGTCGTACAGCCGCACGCGGGCCGGCTGCGTCCGGCCCGTGGGGAAGAAGTCGATGCACTGCGGCGACTCTTCCTCGGTCAAGGTCGCCGGCGTGGGCGCCTTGACCAGGTCCAGGCGGACGTCCGCCGGCAATTGAACCGGTTTGCCCGCACCGGCCGTGATGGGTAGGAACGCCTCGCCCTGCCGCACCGCCAGGTAATAGCCGCCCGACGGATCGATGCACAGCCGGTGCCACTGGGCCGTCGAGATGGCCTGCGTGCGGGCCAGGCGGGTCATGGCCAGGAACTGATCCGCCGCGTCGCGCAGCGCCGAGCCCCGTCCCCACCCGCGCAGCGACGGCGCCGACATGGCCAGCACCGTGCACAGGATCACCATCACCAGCACCAGCTCCAGCAGCGTGAACCCCCGACCGGCCGCGGGCCCTCGTGCTCCCGGCGCCCCGCGAAGAGTGCCCCGAGGAGCCGCGGGCTTCAAACCGTGCGGCCTCACGAGTCCGGCGATAATCCGATGACGTTCCAACATGACCCGCTCATGCCCGTCCAATCCGCCGGCGGCACCGGTTCCCCTGCCGACGACGGCGCCACCGGGGCCCGCGATTCAATCCCAATTGGTGATGTCGTCGTTGCCCTCCCGGCCGTCAGGCCCGAAGGAGTACAGGTCATAGCCGCCGGCCGTCCGCGTACCCGGGAACCGATACACGTAGGGGTGCCCCCACGGGTCGCTGGGCACGCCCTTCTTGAGGTACGGGCCCCGCCAGTTCTGCACGTTGCCCGGCGGCTGGAGCAGAGCCAGCAGCCCCTCGTCGCTGCTGGGATAGCGCCCGCAGTCCACCTCGAACGCATCCAGCGCCGTCTCGATGTTGGTGATGTCGGTCCGCGCCGCCGTCACCCGGGCCTGCTCCGAGCGGCCGGTGAACTTGGGAACCACCACCATGGCCAGCACCGCCAGGATCACCAGCACCAGCAGCAGCTCGACCAGCGTGAAGCCCCGGCGGGCCCTGCGGCCGGCCCCGTCGGTGGTGTACGGGACGCCGGTATTCGACCGGTGTCGCACCCGGTGAAAGCCGGCGCCGCACGGTTTCTTCTGCATATGCATGGTCCAATCCTTTTCAAACGCGCTTACTTGATCAGGTCCTGGAGCATGAAGATCGGCAGCAACATGCCCACCACCACCGTCCCGATCAGACCGGCCATCAGGAACAGCAGCAGCGGCTCGGCCATGGCCACCAACATGCGGAGATTGCGGTCCAGCTCGCTCTCGTAAGCGGTCGAAATCCGCACCAGCTCCTTGTCCAGCCGGCCGGTCTCCTCGGCCACCGCGATCATCTCCACCACCGACGCGGGGAAGAGAGTCGCGTTGGCCGCCAGGCTGCGGCTCAGGGGCGCGCCCCGCTGCACCTCCTCGGTGGCGTGCTCGATCGCGTCGGCCAGCGTCCGGTTGCCCAGGGCCTCCTTGGCCACCCGCAGCGACGCCACCAGCGGCACGCCGGAGCCCACCAGCGTCCCCAGCATCCGGCAGAACCGCACCAGCGCGAACCGGGCGATCACCCGGCCGAGCAGCGGGATCTTGAGCACGGTCTGCTCGATCACCCGCTGCCCGGCCTCGTTGGACGACGCCCGGTGCATCGCCACGCCCGCCCCGATCACGCCAATGGCCACGAACACCCCGTAAGCCTTGATCCAGTGGCTCACCCCCACGATCACCTGCGTGAGCCACGGCAACCGCCCCCCGAAGTCGTCGAAGATGGTCGAGAACTTCGGGATGAAGAACGTCATCAGGAACGTCAGCACGCCGGTGGCCAGCACGGCCAGCACGCACGGATACACCAGCGCCGCCTTGACCTTGCCCTTGAGTTCCTGGTCGCGGGTACGGAAGTCGGCGATCTGCTGCAAGACCACGTGCAGGAACCCGCCGGCCTCGCCGGCCCGGACCATGGCCACGTAGACGCTCGAAAAGGCCCTCGGCCACTTGGCCAGGGCGTCGGCCAGGGCCACGCCGCTGACCACGTCGTCGTGGATGCGGCCCCAGACGTTCCTGGCCCCCGGATGGGAAGCCTCGCGCCGCAGCAGAAACAGAGCCCGCGACAGCGGCAGGCCCGCGGCCAGCAGGTTGGCCAACTCTCGAGTGAACGATTCGACAGCCGACTGCGGCACGCGCGTCGAGGTGGACGCCGGCTCTTCGGCGGCGGCCCCGGCCTTCTGCTCCTCGACGGCCAGTGGCGAAAGCCCCTGGGCCAGAACCTGGTCCAGGGCCGCGGCCCGGCTGTCGGCGGGGATGCTCCCGGTGAGCCGCCTGCCCGTCCGGTCCAGGGCCGTGTAGGAGAAGACGGCCATCAGCGCGGCCCCCCGGCGCCCGCCGCCGCCATCGCCGCACCCGCCGTTTCGTCCTTGGTGTTGCGGATCACCTCGTCGATCGTCGTCCGCCCCTCGCAAACCACCCGCCAGCCGTCCTCGCGCAGGCTGCGCATCCCCTCGCGCGTCGCCACCTTGCGCAGCTCATGCGAAGGGGCGTTGCGCAGGATCAGCGTGCGGATGTCGTCGGAGATGACCATCACCTCGAACACGCCCTGCCGCCCGCGATAGCCGGTGTTCTGGCACTGGCGGCAGCCGGTGCCGTGATAGAGCACCTCGGGCACCCAGTCGCCGAACTGCTCCCGCAGCCGCAGCACCTCCGCCGCCGGCAGCGGCTGCTTGCAGGCCTTGCAGATCACGCGCACCAGCCGCTGGGCCACGACGACCTCCAGAGACGAGGCCACCAGGTACGGCTCCAGGCCCATGTCCACCAGCCGCGTCGCCGCCCCGGGCGCGTCGTTGGTGTGCAGCGTCGAGAACACCAGATGCCCGGTCAGCGAAGCCTGCACCGCGATCTCCGCCGTCTCCAGGTCGCGGATCTCGCCCACCAGCACCACGTCCGGGTCGTGCCGCAGGATGGCCCGCAGCCCCGCCGCGAAGGTCAGGCCCGTCTTGGTCGAAACCTGGATCTGGTTCACGCCCTTGAGCTGGTATTCGACCGGGTCCTCGACGGTGATGATCTTCCGCTCGACGTCGTTGATCTTGGACAACGCCGCGTACAGCGTGGTGGTCTTGCCCGATCCGGTCGGGCCGGTCACCAGCACGATCCCGTGGGGCATCTCCAGGATGGCGTCGAAATGCTCGCGGTCGCGCTGGGCCATGCCCAGGTGCTCGGTGCCCAGCAGGGCGTCGCCCCGGTCGAGAATGCGCAGCACCACCGCCTCGCCGTGGATCATCGGGATGATCGACACGCGCACGTCGATCTCGCGTCCGGAGATCTTGAGCTTGATGCGACCGTCCTGCGGCAGCCGTTTCTCGGCGATGTCCAGGTGGCTGAGGATCTTGATCCGCGAGACGATGGCCGCGTGAAACCTGCGCACCGACGCCGGCACGTTGGACTGCTGCAAGACCCCGTCGATGCGGTAGCGGATGCGAAGCTGGTCCTCGAACGGCTCGATGTGCACGTCGGTGGCCCGCGATTCGATGGCCTCGGTCAGAATCTGGTTGACGAACCTGATGATCGAGGCGTCCAGGGCCGCGTTGGTCAGGTCCAGGTCCTCGTCGTCGTGCGTGTCGATGACCTGGAGTTCGTCGGCGGCCATGCTCTGGAGCGTGTCCGCTCCCACGCCCAGCATCTGCTTCAGACAGCGGTCGATCTCGCTGGAAGGGGCCAGGGCCAGGGCCACGTCTTTCCCGCAGGCCAGACGCAGCTCATCGAGCGCCGTGGTGTTGCTGATCCGGCTGGTGGCCACCAGCGTCACGTCGTCGCGCTGTTCGAGCGGCAGAACGCGATGCCCCAGCAGCAGCCGGGCCGGAAACTGGGCCAGCAGTTCGCGCGGCGGCGGCTGACGCTCCAGCTTTTCCGCGTCGATGTAGGGCAGATCGAAGTTCTCCGCCAGGAAGCGCAGCAGGGCCTCCTCGCTGACCCCGTCGGCGGCCAGCACCGCCTCCTCGAGGCTCTGCCCCTCCGCCAGCAGGGCCTCCACCTGCTCGGCGACCGCTTCGCTGAGCAGACCCTTCTGCTTCATGCTGGCGATGAGACTGTTCAACGACCTCTACTCCGAATTCCGTTCCC
>JABRVU010000551.1:0-1829 GCA_039961895.1 Phycisphaerae bacterium
GGCCTTGATGATGACGTTGCGATACGCCCGGATTCGCCGCCGGCTGTCCGCCCAGAACACCACCCGCGGATGGCGCGGGGCCCGATCGGCCAGCAGCTCGCGCACCGCCCGCGTCACCACCCCGCACTCGTCCATCTCGATCTGGTCCATGACCAGCAGGGCGTCCAGCTCCGGCAGCAGCGCGTCGATCGAGGCCATGATCCGCCGTTCGAGGTCCCGCGGCGTGGGCGTGCGGTTCTTGGTGTCGAAACGCGGATGCTCGCCGGCCAGCGTCGGGTCGGTGACGTCGCGGGGCTTGAGATACTGCGGCGTGTGACGCTCCGCGCTCATGTGCAGGTGGTCGGTCGAGCAGCCGATGGCCCGCAGGCACTTGCGCAGGTCGTAGCCCTCGCCGTCGTCGCCGGTCAGCCCGATGGCGTGCAGCCTGCCCGCGCCCAGGGCGGCCAGGTTGCCCATCACCGTTCCGGCCGCGCCCGGACTGGTCCGCACGTTCACCACCTGATGGGCGGTCTTGCCGCTCTCGACGCTCACGTCGGCCAGACGCGGGTCCACGTCCAGATATTTGTCGAGGAAGAAGTCGCCCAACACCGCCACCCGCCGCGAGGCGAACGCGCCGATCAGCTCGGCCAGCCGGTCCTGGCTCAGTGCGGCCGTCTTCATGCCCCGGCCCTTCCCGGCAGAGCCGCCGACAGGGCCAGAAGAAAGTCGCGATTGTCCGCCGACAGATAGCGCATGGTTCCGCCCATCCGGCTGAAGGTCTTGTTGTAACGCAGATAATACGCCGGGTCGCTCTCCGGCGGTTCGCCCCTGGACCAGTCCCAGTCGCCGCGGGCCAGGTCCACCACCAGCAGGAGAAAATCCTCCAGCCGCTCGTTCCTCTGCAAGGCCACGTTGCGGGCGATGGAGAGCGACTTCTCGAAGACCATGGGGCTCATCACCGCCGAGCCGATGGAGACGTAAACGCCCCCCTCCAGGCGGCTGACGGCGTGGGCGAAGGCGAGAAAGTCGCGGGTCGCGGCCCGCCCCAGGCACGCCCCGTGATTCATCGGATGGTTGTAGATGATGTCATGCCCGATCATGGGGTGGCCGGTGAAGGCGACCCCCAACCGAACCGCCGCCGCCTGGGCGCTGTATCGCTTGAAGGGATGGGGAACGTCCAACCGGCCGGGCTCCAGCGAAAACCGCCTCACGATCCCCAGCAGGTCGGCCGCCGCCGCCGACTGTTCCGGGTCCGTCGCCAGCTTCGACCGCGCCGCCTCCGCCAGCGCTTCGGCCGTCGGGATGGTCAGCCCCTCGTGCTGGATCAGCGCCCCCACCGATTCCCCGTACCCGCGGCCCTCGTACGCGCCCACGTTCAGGGCCAGGTTGATGTAGAACCCGGTCTCCTGCCAGTTGCCGAAGCGCCCCTCCCGCACCATTTTCTCCACGTCTTCGCAACTGGCTCCCTGAAAGGCGAACTCCCAGTCATGGATGATGCCGGCGCCGTTGGTGGCCAGATGCGTGACCCACCCGTCCTCGATGAGACGGATGAACACCGGGCCCAGCCCGTTCTTGATGGCATGGGCTCCGAAGGTCATCATCACCGGCCGTCCGGCCCGGCGAGCCGACCGGATGCGCTCGGCGGCCGCTCCGATCGTGGCCAGGGCCGGGCCCGAGAGCGGCCCCGGCGGCCGGTCCGGCCGGACGTGGTCATCCCCGACTTCCGCGAGTGGCGGCCGCTGACGGCGTACCTGTTCGAGACCTGATCGGGCGGAAGGGCGAGGCGCATGCCCCACGAGATGTTCGATCGCTTCGCGGTCAAGATGGAGCCGCTGTCGGCGCGCCCGAAC
>JABRVU010000552.1:0-4194 GCA_039961895.1 Phycisphaerae bacterium
GCGCCTATCGGCAGCTCTCGGCCATTCGCGCGGAACGCGGCCAACCGGTCGCCCGCCGGCCGGTCATCGCGTGAAGCCCCTGCACCGGGGCTTAGCGGCAGCGTTGCCCCGCACGACGCGGGAATGTCTGCGCCGCCGCCGTCCCCTGCGGGCGCGGCACGGATGCGCCCGTTCGGCCCTTGTCGGGTCCGTGACGGGTGATGTGGGGATACTCATGTCGGCCGGCACGGCGGCCATTCATGGCCGCGACCCGTTTGCCCGGAGTGGCGCGTCGAGGGCTACTTGACGGTCTTGAAGTACTCCTGGGAGCCCTCAGGGTCGGCCTTCATGCTCTTGTCCCCCGGCTTCCAGTTGGCCGGGCAGACCTCGCCGTGCTGCTCGACGTACTGGTAGCCCTGGATCAGCCGCAGGGCCTCGTCCACGCTGCGCCCGACGGCCAGGTTGTTGACCGTGTAGCTTTGCAGGATGCCCCGCCCGTCGATGATGAACAACCCGCGGGCGGCCACGCCGCCGTCCAGCAGCACGTTGTAGTCGCGGGAGATCCGCTTCTCGACGTCGGCCAGCAGCGGATAACGGACCTCGCCGACGCCGCCCTTGTTCCGCGGCATGTTCTTCCAGGCCAGGTGGCTGTATTGGCTGTCCACCGAGACGCCCAGCACCTTCGCCCCCAGGTGCTCGAACTCATCGAGCCGGTCGCTGAAGGCGATGATCTCGGTCGGGCAGACGAAGGTGAAATCCAGCGGATAGAAGAACAGCACGAGGTACTTGTTCCTGAAGGTCTCAGGACCGATGGTGAGGACGCCGTCGGCATAGGAGACCGGCTGAAACGACGAGCCGACGACGGCGGTGGCCTTGAAGGCCGGCGCCGGTTTTCCGACCTGAAGAGGGGAACAGCACTGCTCGCTCATGGGCACGCACTCCTTTCAGTGTTTTACCGCGGGTGTTACCTGCCGCCTCCCGACCGCGGCCGGTTCCGAGCCCCGGCCGCCGGGGCAGGGCCACGGGACACGCCCCGCTCACGGCCGCGGTCCGTTGAATGCAGCCCTGACGCGAAGATCCCTTCGAGTCAGGCTATACAATGAATGAATCGCACTTCGGTGAGGACCTTCTTGGGCGGGAAGTTCCGACAACCTCAGGCGCCAACTCAGGCGGTATTCTAGCAGGCGCCCCCGCCCGGGCCAAGCGGGTGCAAGGTTTGCCGCTGGAGGACGATCCCAACAATCACGACAGGATTGGTCTTTCGATGGCCCGCCATCACGCGCGGCGGGTCCTGCGAGAGGCGGGCTCGACGCTCTCGGCCGGTCACCCCGCCTACGGCGTGATGACGTTCCGGCGCCGTCACTCCGACGAAAAGATCGGGACGATTCACGATTGCCGGCTTGATGACTTCCTCAAGACGAGCAAGGAACCGGGTCCGGATCGATTCGTGATAGCCTACGACAAGGCGAGCCGACGGCGCCCCACTGCCGGGGCCGCTACGGCCCGGTCGTGGAGGTGGTATCGGTCTGCCCCAGCAGGTTGCCCAGGGCGGCGCTGATCAGATCGTCGGCCGCCGTGCTCAGGAACTCGGTGCCGGCCGACAGCAGCGTCTGCCGAAGCACGTCGCCGCAGCTCACGCTGCTCTGGAGCAGGGCGCAACCGGGAACCACCAGCAGACCATAGCGGACGATCCGCCGCAATCGTTGTTGCCTCATCGGACCAGCCTCCTCTTCGAGCCGCGTCGGCATCCCACGTGACGACCGCGAGGGGCATGATACACCAGCGGGGCCGCGTTTGCCAGCCGGGCTGTGGCGCGCGGATTGCTTGGCTTGCCGCCACGGACGGTTGAGCAAGTCCGCGGCTCACACCGCCGTCGGCGAGCCGAGCGGGCGGACGGGTCCGTGCGTCTTTTGCCCCAGTCCCGCAGGGCAAATGGCCCACTATCGGCGTCGCCGGTCCGTCCCGCCGCCATGATCGGCTTGTACATAGCGAAGTTCTGTTTCCGCGGTCCGGCCCGTTCCGGACGCGCGCACGTCAACGGGAGACATCATGAGCGCCGTCGCCCCCGCCGCGTTTCACCCGGCCGCCCCGGCCGTTTCCAGAACCGCCCGCTACCAGGTCCTGGTCGGGGCCCTGCTCATCCAGTTGATCCTGGGCACCATCTACGGGTACAGCATCTTCTGGGAGCCGCTGGACAAGTCGATCTGGCCGCCGGTGCTGACGCAGGCCCAGGCCCAGGCCCTGGCCGCCAGGGGCACGCCCGCCGCGGCGGACGCGGTCATCGTGGCCGATGAGGCCGCGGCCCGGCGGGTGGCCAACGAGCGGCAGGGATACCTGAAGTACTCCTTCTCCATCTGCGTGCTGGCCTTCGCCCTGACCATGATCTTCGCCGGGCGGCTCCAGGACATCATCGGGCCGCGCTACACCGCCCTGATCGGCGGAGTGCTGCTGGCCCTGGGCTTCCTTATATCCGGACAAATGCACCATCAGATCACGTTTCTGATCTGCCACGCCCTGCTGGTCAGCGCGGCGGTGCTGGTGCTGCTGCTGGGCCTGCACGCCCTGACCGCCCGGGTGGACCGGGCCCGCTACCCGATCGTCCAGTATCTGCCGCACGCGGTGGTCACGCTGGCGGTGGTCTGCGGGGTCTTGCTCGGGCAGGAGTACGTCTCGCACGGGCCGCGCGACAAGGTCTTTCTGTTGTGGGGGACGATCGGTCTGATCGCCGGCGCGGGCATCGGCTTCGCGTACGTCTGCCCGATCGCGGCCCTGGTCAAGTGGTTCCCGCAATACAAGGGGCTCATGGCCGGCATCGCGGTGGCCGGCTTCGGCTTCGGCGCGTACATTTTCTCGCTGCCGGGCCTGTCGCTGTACGGCGTGCCGCTGGGCGCCGCCGGCTTCATCAAGGCCTATGGCATCACCGCCCTGTTCAGCGTGCATGCCTTGATCTGTCTTCTGGCCGTCGGCCTGGGGGCCGCCCTGTTGCGGAACCCTCCCGCGCAGGCCCCCGCCGCTCCCCGTGCCGGCGCCGTCGCGGGCGGAACCGACCTGACCTGGCAGGAGACGCTGCGGACCGGACGGTTCTACCTGGTGTGGTTCATGTACTTCACCGGGGCCATGGCCGGGCTGATGGTGATCGGGATTCTCAAGCCTTTCGCGGGGGCCCAACTGACCGCCGCCGCCGAGCGGGCCGGCTTGGCCTTGACCGCCGCGTTGCAGGACAACCTGATGGCCGAGGGGGCCAAGGCCGTCGGCATCCTGGCCATCTTCAACGCCATCGGGCGCATCTTCTGGGGCCTGCTCTCCGACCGTATCGGGCGAACGCCGGCCATGATCCTGATGTTCGTCCTCCAGGGCGCCACGCTGCTGGTGCTCACGGCTTTGGATACCCGCTGGTTGCTGGCCGCCGGCGCTGCCGCCGTGGGGTTCAACTACGGCGGGCTGTTCGCCCTGTTCCCCTCGCTGACCGCCGACCTGTTCGGCTCGAAAAACCTGGGAGCCAATTACGGATGGGTGTTCACGTCCTACGGCATCGCGGGCGTGGTCGGCATCTGGGCGGGCAACCTGGCCCGGGCCAAGACGGGGAGCTACTTCGCGGCCTTCGCCCTGGCCGCGGGGTTGTGCTTCGTCTCGGCGGTGCTGGCGGTGGTGCTGGGCCGGGCCGTCAAAAAGCCGAGGGCCGCGGGGTGATGCACCGGCCGGGCTTTCATCACATGGCCGACGGCGGCAGCGGGATCGGGCCGGCCAGCTCGCGGAACTGCGCGTGGCAGTCGTTGCAGGTCGCGCGGACGTTGTGCAACACCGAATGCATGGCGTCCAGGTCGTGTCGCCCGGCCGAGGCCTCGAGCTGCTCGGCCTGTTGTCGCAGCCGATCGGCCTTGGCCAGGAACTCGACCCGCTCGGCTTCGGTCAGCTCGACGCCGGCGATGGCCTCGGGGATGTCCCCGGCGGCGCGGGACAGGGCCCGGGCCAGCAGGCGGGCCTCCTCGAAGCGCCGCTCCTGCTCGCGGCGGGCGTCGGCGGCCCGTTCGGCCTCGATCTCCTGCGGCCAGGTCTTGGCGGTCTGCGAACCCACCCGCAGCATGACCGCCCGCAGGCGGTCGGAATGCACCGCGTGCCGGCCGGCCGGCGTGGTCCCGGTGCGTTCGCTGCGGGCGCGATCCGGTCCGCAGGCCAAGGCCAAGATCACCGCGCCCAGGGCCGCGCTCGCGGCCG
>JABRVU010000553.1:0-7689 GCA_039961895.1 Phycisphaerae bacterium
TGTAATCGATCCCAGCCCGCCGCCAAGCCGCAACCTGGGCATATGCGATCTCCTATCCGCGCCAGTGTAATCGATCCCAGCCCGCCGCCAAGCCGCAACCGGTTCCTCGATAATGGTACCTGCGACCCGAGTGTAATCGATCCCAGCCCGCCGCCAAGCCGCAACCCCGGCGGGACCCTCTATACCTTGCCCGGCAGTGTAATCGATCCCAGCCCGCCGCCAAGCCGCAACTCCGTGAGCCCCTTGCCGAGCGATGACATTAGTGTAATCGATCCCAGCCCGCCGCCAAGCCGCAACCCGGGAGGCCTCCTCTATACCCTGCCGGGGAGTGTAATCGATCCCAGCCCGCCGCCAAGCCGCAACCGAATAGTGGCCAAGGTCTACTGGCTCTACAGTGTAATCGATCCCAGCCCGCCGCCAAGCCGCAACGTGGCCACAATCCACGCGCCCTTGACCATCAGTGTAATCGATCCCAGCCCGCCGCCAAGCCGCAACAGTAATGGAGTACTTCGAGGGCGGAGTTGTAGTGTAATCGATCCCAGCCCGCCGCCAAGCCGCAACCACGCGGTCGTGCTTCGGCACGATTGTCTAGTGTAATCGATCCCAGCCCGCCGCCAAGCCGCAACGAATCGGCGCTGGACTTCCTCGATGGCCGAAGTGTAATCGATCCCAGCCCGCCGCCAAGCCGCAACGTAGTATAATGAACGAGGTCGAGGTCGAAAAGTGTAATCGATCCCAGCCCGCCGCCAAGCCGCAACCGATGCACGCCCGGCCAAAGACTGACCTGAAGTGTAATCGATCCCAGCCCGCCGCCAAGCCGCAACCAGCGATAGATAACCTGGATTATGAGCCGAGTGTAATCGATCCCAGCCCGCCGCCAAGCCGCAACAATACATGCCGCGTTTGCCGTCGCGCAGTAGTGTAATCGATCCCAGCCCGCCGCCAAGCCGCAACGTAAGCCTGGAGCTGTCGGAGTCGCGCATCAGTGTAATCGATCCCAGCCCGCCGCCAAGCCGCAACCGGGGAGCTGAACCGCGACGTGGGCAGCCCAGTGTAATCGATCCCAGCCCGCCGCCAAGCCGCAACTCGCCGAGCTGGACTGCGTACCTCACGGCGAGTGTAATCGATCCCAGCCCGCCGCCAAGCCGCAACAAGCCTCACAGCAGCACGCTTCCCATTTTACGCTCGCGGACCTGGGGGGAAAAAAGGAGATGTAAAGATAGATAATTCATGCCGGCCGGGCGCGCGGCGGGTGGTTGGTCAAATGGGGCGGAGCGGTTATCTTCAGGGAGCGGAGAAACCCTCGATGCACGGGACCGGTGCCCGCGTTCAGGCATGAGGCTCGCGGCAGTCCCCGACCGCCGACGGATCGCCCCAGGGAACGGAACCATGAGCACGCATCAGGCGGCGGGCTTGCCGGGGACGATGAAATCACCTACCTTAAGGACCGTTCGGTCAGATGAAAGCACCTCGCGCATGGCCGTCGGCTTTGAAGGATTACGAGTGGTGAGTTTCGAGAGCCGCCGCTCCGGCGAGCTGGGCGGGCTGCTCGAACGCTTGGGGGCGCGCGTGCGGCGCGCGCCGGCCCTGCGCGAGGTCCCCGTGGACGCGAGCCCGACGGCGGCGGCGTTCGCCGAGCGGCTGCTGGCCGGCGGGCTGGACGTGGTCGTGTTTCTCACCGGCGTGGGGGCCCGGGCCCTGATGGCGGCGGTGGAACCGCGGTTCGGCCGGGACGCGATCCGGGCGGCGCTGGGCCGGTGCGTGCTGGCGGTGCGGGGCCCCAAGCCGCTGGCCGTCCTGCGCGAGTGGGGCCTGACGCCGGACATCCTGGCGCCCGAGCCGAACACCTGGCGCGAGCTGCTGGCCGCCCTCGATGAGGCCGGGCCGATGGCCGGCAAACGCGTCGCGGTGCAGGAATACGGCGAGTCGAACGGCGAGCTGCTCGAGGCCCTGAGGCAGCGCGGGGCGGAGGTCCTGGCCGTCGAGGTCTATGCCTGGGCCCTGCCGGAGGATCTCGGGCCGCTTCAGGAGGCCATCCGGGCGATCGTGGCCGGCGAGGTGGACGTGCTCGCGTTCACCAGCGCCCAGCAGGCCCGGCACCTGATGCTGGTGGCCGATCGGATGGGGCTGGAGACGGGTCTGCGGTCGGCCCTGCGGCGCACGGTGATCGGCTCGGTCGGGCCGACCTGCTCACGGGCCCTGCATGAGCTGGGGCTGGGCGTGGATTTCGAGCCGGACCGGACCCGGATGGGCGACCTGGCCCGGGGCCTGGCCCGCGGGGCCCGCGGCTGGCTGGAGCGCAAACGGGCGTCGGACGCGCGGGGCGTGGACGTGGCCACGGCCCGGCGGGTCGATCTGGTCTGGCCCGAACCCGAGGGCGGCAACGGCGATCCGCTGCATGACAGTCCGTTTCTGCGGGCCTGCCGGCGGGAGAAGGTGCCCTATACGCCGATCTGGATCATGCGCCAGGCGGGGCGCTACCTGCGCGAGTACCGGGAACTGCGGGCGAAGGTCTCCTTTCTGGAGATGTGCAAGCGGCCGGAGCTGGCCGCCGAGGTGACGCTGATGGCCGTCGACCGGCTGGGAGTGGACGCGGCCATCATCTTCGCCGATATCCTGCTGGTCGCCGAGCCGATGGGCGCGGGCCTGAGCTTCCATGAGGGCGAGGGCCCGCGGATCCTCCGGCCGGTGCGCTCGGCTCGCGACGTGGACGCCCTGGCGGAGGTCGAGCCGGAGGCGCTCTCGTTCGTATACGAGGCGGTGCGGATGACCCGCCGGGCCCTGCCGCCACACGTGCCTCTGATCGGCTTCTGCGGGGCCCCGTTCACGGTGGCCAGCTATCTGATCGAGGGGGGCGCCAGCCGGCATTTCCAGAACACCAAGATGCTGATGTACCGCGACCCGGGGGCCTGGCACGCGCTGATGCAGCGGCTGGTGCGGGCCTCGGCCGGCTATCTCAACGGGCAGATCGACGCCGGGGCCCAGGCGGTTCAGATTTTCGACAGCTGGGTGGGCTGCCTTTCCAGCGACGACTACCGCGCCTTCGTCCTGCCGCACACCGACGCGCTGATCCACGCGGTCAAGCCGGGCGTGCCGATCATCTACTTCGGGGTGGACACGGCGGCGCTGCTGGGGGCCATGCGCGACACGGGGGTGGACGTGATCGGGCTGGACTGGCGGGTGAACCTGCGGCAGACCTGGGCGTGCCTGGGGCATGACGTGGCCGTGCAGGGCAACCTCGACCCGGTGGTGCTGTTCGCGACGCCGGCCGAGATCCAGCGGCGGGCCAGGCAGATCCTGGACGAGGCCGAGAACCGGCCCGGGCACATCTTCAACCTCGGGCACGGCGTGCTGCCGAATACGCCGGTGGATCACGTGCTGGCGCTGGTGGACGAGGTCCACGAGTATTCGCGGCGGTGAGGGCAGAGGGCGACCAGCACGTCCTTCACGGGGCTCGTAAAGCCGGTTTCATCAGACATCTTGTCTGGAGTGAGTCTTCAAACCCCGAAAACCGACCGGCTGGAGGCCGATCCCGCGCGGGACCCGGGATGCACTCTTAATCTTATTTCTGTCAAGGTGTTACGAGGTCTTCCCGGCGCGAAACGAAGCCTTGAACGGCCCCGGACCGCGGCCCGCGTTGTTGAACGAGGAGCCTCACGACGTACCGCTGGTTAAAAACCCATGAAAATGCTTGCAACAGGCTCGTTTTCCCGATATACTTGCTGATCTTCAGAACCTCGTCGGGCGGACGTTCTTCTTTTCGCCGGGCTTGACGGCCAAAGACGAGCCGCCGGGCGAGGTGTTGCTTTGCGAGGTGCGACCATGAGGCAAGTCTCAAAAGACTTGAAGGCCCTCCGGTAGCACTGGCCGTCCGCTGAACGATTCGGCGGCCGGTTCAGGCTGCCGAACTCGGGGTTCCCTTAACACAACACGGCAACCCGGCAGTCCCGATTGTTTTCATCGTTCGCCGATCCGCCGGCCGGGGCATCGGCCAGGGCCGTCAGGCACGGCGGCGGAGTTGGTTCCCGCGAGGCACTGAACGGGCCTGGAACGACGACAAGGCGGCACGCGGGTTCGAGGAAACGGATAGACAAGACCTATGTCCACTCTAAGCGATCTGAGGAACATCGGCATCTCGGCCCACATCGACTCGGGCAAGACGACCCTGAGCGAGCGCATCCTGTTCTACAGCGGGCGCATCCACAAGATGGGCGAAGTCAAGGGCGGGGACTCCGGCGCGACCATGGATTACATGGAGCTGGAGAAGGAGCGGGGCATCACCATCACCTCGGCGGCCACCACCGTCGAGTGGGAAGGCAAGACCATCAACCTGATCGACACGCCCGGGCACGTGGACTTCACCATCGAGGTGGAGCGCTCGCTGCGCGTGCTGGACGGAGCGGTGCTGGTGCTGTGCGCGGTGGGCGGGGTGCAGTCGCAGTCGCTGACCGTGGACCGGCAGATGCGCCGCTACAACGTGCCGCGGCTGGCCTTCATCAACAAGTGCGACCGGGTGGGGGCCGACCCGGCCAGGGTGATCGGCGACATCGAGACCAAGCTCGGCCACGTGGCCGTTCCCATCCAGATCCCCATCGGTCTGGAAGGCCATCACGAGGGCGTGGTGGACCTGATCGCCCAGAAGGCCGTCTGGTTCGACGGGACCAAGGGAGAGAACGTCCGCTACGGCGCAATTCCCGCCGAACTCAAAGACGCCGCCGACCGGGCCCGCCACGGCATGCTCGACACCCTCTCGCTCTACAGCGACGAACTGATGGCGCTGATGCTCGAGGACCAGCCGGTGCCCGAGGAGCTGATCCACAAGGTCATCCGCGAGCAGACCATCGCCCGCGAGATCACGCCGGTGCTGATGGGTTCGGCGTTCAAGAACAAGGGGGTGCAGCCCCTGCTGGACGCAGTGGCCCGCTACCTGCCCAGCCCGCTGGACCGCATGACCTTCGCCCGGGACAACGAGAACGAAGGGGCCGAGATCGCGCTGACCGCCGACCCGGACGCGCCCCTGGTGGCCATGGCCTTCAAGATCGTCGAGGAGTCCTTCGGGCAGCTCACCTTCACCCGCGTCTACCAGGGCCGTATCGAGCGCGGGGGGACCTACATGAACACGCGCTCGGGCAGGAAGCAGCGGGTCAGCCGCATCCTGCGCATGCACGCCAACGACCGCGAGGACATCGAGGCGGCGACGGCCGGCGACATCGTGGCCCTCATCGGCGTGGACTGCAACTCGGGCGACACGCTCTGCTCGATGGATCGGAACTACTCGCTGGAGAGCATCCACGTGGCCGAGCCGGTCATCTCGCTGGCCGTCAGCGTGGCCAAGACCGCCGACCGCGACAAGCTCTCCAAGGCCCTGAGCCGCTTCTGCCGGGAAGACCCCACCTTCCACGTCCGCAGCGACGAGAAGACCCACGAGACGCTCATCAGCGGCATGGGCGAGCTGCACCTGGACGTGTACATCGAGCGGCTCAAGCGCGAGTACAAGATCGAGCTGCAAGTCGGGGCCCCGCAGGTCAGCTACCGCGAGGCCCCCACGCAGGAGGTGGAGTTCAACTACAAGCACAAGAAACAGACCGGCGGGGCCGGACAGTACGCCCACGTGAAAGGGCGGCTGGTGCCGCTGCCCCCGGAGGCGCCCAACGATTACGAGTTCGAGAACAAGGTGACCGGCGGGCGCATCCCCACCGAGTACATCCCCTCCTGCGACAAGGGCTTCCAGAGCGCCCGAGGCAAGGGGCCGCTGGCCGGCTACGAGGTCGTGCGCGTCAAGATGATCCTGGAGGACGGCAGTTATCACGCGGTGGACTCGTCCGACCTGGCCTTCCAGATCTGCGCCCGCGACGCCTTCAATGAGGCCTTCCGGGCCAGCAAGCCGGCCCTGCTGGAGCCCTACGTGAAGGTGGAGGTCGAGGCCCCCGCCGAGTTTCAGGGCAGCATCGTGGGGGACCTTTCCAGCCGGCGCGGCCTGATCCTGGGCACCGAGAGCAAGCAGAGCTTCGTGACCATCACGGCCGAAGTGCCGCTGGCCCGCATGTTCGGCTACGCGACCGACCTGCGCTCGGCCACCCAAGGCAAGGGCACCTTCACGATGGAGTTCTCGAGCTACCGCCAGACCCCGCGCGAGGTCCAGGAGGAGATCATCGCCGCCCGCCGCAAACAGCTCGCCGAGCAGCGGTAAGGGTCGGGGCGGCGACGATCGGCGGCTTGCCCGAGGCCGCATCGACCGGGCGCCGCGGAATCCGGGAGGCGCAGGTTCCGCCACCGGCCTCCCATCACCCTCCGCCGCCCTGATCGGGTTGTTCGGATCGCGCCCCCGGCTTACAGTACCCCCGCTGTTCACAAACCCCCCGTGACCGGGAGCGACCATGAACCGGCTCGACTGGGCAACCGTCGTCGTCTTCGCGCTCGTGCTGGTCGGCGTGGCCCTCTATCACGCGCGGAAGCTCCGGGCCCAGGACGACGTCTACCTGGCCGGGCGCTCCATGAGCCGCTGGCCCATCGCCATCAGCATGTACATGGCCCTGTTCAGCACCAACACGCTGCTGGGCTCGACCGGCTGGCTGCTCCGGCCCGACGGCACGGTCTGGGTGGGCTTGCAGCACGTCGGGATCATCATGGTCGTCCCGCTGGTGGTGTGGCTCTATCCGGCTTTGTTCTTCCGGCTGCGCATCCGCACCGCGTATGAATACCTCGAGCAGCGCTTCGACTACCGCGTGCGGGCCTTCGCGGCCGTGTTTTTTCTGGCCACGCGGATCATGTGGATGTCCATCATGCTCTATTCGACCGGGCTGGTGATATCCATGGTCCTGGGCGACACGGCGGCCAACCACGACCCGGGCCTCCAGGTGCGGGCCATCATCCTGGTCGGGATCCTGGGCACGTCCTTCTGCTTCGTGGGGGGCATGCACGCAGTGATCTGGACCGACGTGGTGCAGTTCTTCGCGCTGCTCATCGGGATCGGGACCATGGTGGTCCTGGCGGTGGGACGTTCGGGGGGCCTGGGCGAAGTCTTCGCGGTGGCCGCCGAGGCCGGCAAGTTCGCGCCCCCGCCGGTCGTGGGCCTGACCCAGGAGCTGACCCTCCTCAGCGCCCTGCTGATGGGGGCGGTGTCGAAGCTCTCCAGCACCGGCGCGGACCAGATGCTCTTGCAGACCTACCTGACCGCCCGCAGCGAGCACGAGGCCAAGGCCTCGCTGTGGCGCAGCGGCTTCATCATTCAGCCCATCAGCCTGATCTACCCGCTGCTGGGGACGATCATGTTCGTCTATTACCAGGCCCATCCGCAAACCGCCGCCATCATGCGCAAGCCCGACGACGCCCTGCCGGTGTTCGTGATGCACGTCCTGCCGGCGGGCATCCGCGGGCTGATGGTGGTGGCCATCCTGTCGGCGGTGCTCGACAGCCTGGCGGCGGGGATGGCGGCCACGTCGGCCTGCGTGCAGGTGGACTTCATCGGCCGATGGCGGCGCAGACCGCTGTCCGACCGGGGCGCCGTCGTGCTGGCCCGCGTGCTGATCTGCCTGTGGGGCGTGGCCATCATCGCCGCCGCCCTGGCGGTCAACCGGCTGGGCGACAAGAACAACATCATCCAGATTCTCAACATCGTCATGTACCCCTTCGCGGGGGTGCTGCTGGGCGTATTCCTGCTGGCCATTCTGGTTCGACGCGCCCATGGGA
>JABRVU010000554.1:0-5931 GCA_039961895.1 Phycisphaerae bacterium
CCGGACGTTCGCAGGCGGCTGGTCGAACCTCGCGGAGGATTAGCGCTCATTCGCGGGGCGATCAGGCCCGGACCCGTCCCGGGGGCGAGTGGCGCCTTCCGGCGGGCGCCGGGCGTAGAGGAACATGCGCTCATAGACGCCCATCGCGCCCCACACGTCGATGTTGCACAACACCCGGAGCGTGATGCGATTCACCTCCCCGGGCCGGATGAGCCGGCTCACGTCGAGGTCCAGCGTGTGCGGGCGGAACCAGACCATCTTGAAGGGGACGTGCCCGGCGTATCGCCCGTTGACCCAGGCCCATGATTCGGCGGCCACGGCCGGACCGTGCAGGAAGACCGTCTTGCCCTCCGCTCCGGCCGGTATCCGAACCTCGAACTGATACCACGCGATGCCTTTGTAGGGATGCCCGGCCGCGTCGTGAAGGCCCTGGGCGTCCCAGCCGGCGGTGGTCCTGATCGGCCGCCAGGGCGGCCCGCTCGCCGGCGAATCCTGCCAGCGCTCGTAGCGACCGTCGTCGAAGGGGTCGGTGCGAAAAGCCGCTTCCTCCGGCAGGACGGCCACCAAGTCGCCCTCGGGCCCGCCGGTCCGGGCGGCCAGCCTCTGCATGCGCTTGAGCTCCCACTTCACGTCGCAGGCCGGGTACGGATGCCAGCCCATGAACGGCGTGATCGCGGTCATCCGCTGCTGCATGCGGTCCATGCGGGCGGCGCATTCGACGGCCGCCGGGAAATCGCACGCCCGCTTGGCCTTCTCCAGGGCCACGTAGGCGCACAGATGATCGTAGATCAGCCGTTCGATGCCCAGACGCTCTTTCACCGACCCGGCCGGGGCGGCGGCTTCCGCCTCGCGCATGGCGGCGTCGAGTTCGGCCATCAGCGCCTCGCCGTAGATGACCGGCAGGATCACGTCCTCGTGCCCGTGCTGGGGAGCCCGCTCGAAGGCCGCCGCCAGCGCGTCGTAATAGCGCTTCATCGCCGGCCCCGCCGCCCCGAACCATTGCCCATAGAAATCATCGAGGATAGCGTCCACGTCGGCCCGGGTGTTCCATTGCAGCGCCGCCCGCACGATCCGCGTGGGAATGCCGGACATGGCCCAGTCGGCCTCGTCCTGATCGAAAAAGCCGATCACGCCCCACTCCTTGAGGCGCGGGATGGTCTTGCGCACGCGGTGCACCATCGGCGTGATCGTGCCCTTGTTGATCAGCATGGTGTAGTTGTAGTTGTAGATCCACACCTTGTCGGAGAGCCGGCACCACTGGCGGATCATCTGCCCCTGGCGGCGCATCTGCCAGCAGCGCGGGTCGTCGTAGGAGTGGATCGTACAGGCCCCGATGTTGGCGAACATGACGGTGAGGTTCCGGTCGGGGTTGAACGCCACGTCGGGCGGCATCTCCGGCGGTATGTCGCGGTTGGCGTAGCCGTTGGTGGCGATGACGTGGTCGGGAAACTCCCGGTTGACCTCGGTGAGGATGCGGTTGACGAAGTAGAACCACTCGTTGCTGGCCGAGGACTCGGGGACGGGGTCGCGGTCGTTGGCCCCGAAGCCGTCGAAGCCGTTGCCGATTCTTTCGCAGCCCTTGCACCAGCAGCGCGGGTTGCCGTCCACCGGGGCGAAGGCGGTGACCTTCCGGCCCTGGCGGGCCTCGGCCTTGATGCGCTCGATGAAGTGCTGAATCATCCCCTCGCTGGTGGTGCAGGGGTGGTCCTTGGCCCGCGTGCCGTCGGCCTGGAGGGCGAACCAGTCGGGGTGGGCGTCGAATTGGTTCCGGGGCAGGTAGTTCTGCACCGACCCGTCGCTGGGCACGCCGAACACGCGGGCGGCGCCGGGGTTGAGCTTGTGGTGGATTTTCCATTCCCGGCCCTCGCGGTCCATCCGGCCGCGGGCGTGCTCCCAGAAGTCGCGCAGGGCGAAGTCGGGGCGCTCGAGCACGTCCAGGTCGCCGATCTCGATGGTGGCCATCCGGGGGACGACTTCGCCGATCCGGCCGGGCATGAACCAGCGCACCCCCAGCCGGTTGAGGAAGTCGGCGACGGCGTAGCGCGTGCCCAGGTAGCCCTCGTCGTCGTTGCCGGCCAGCACCAGCCGGTCGCCCACGGTGCGGATCACGAAACCCTCTTCCTGGAAGTTCCTGGTTCGACCCGCGGGGATGACCAGGCCGGCGATCGCGTCGGTCAGCCGGCTGCGGCCGACCAGAACGAGCGGGCCGCTGGGCGGGGCGGCCGAGTCCGTGGCCACGGGAAGGCGGGCGCCGCTGATGCGTTCGAGGTACTCGGCCAGTTCGGCGGCGGCCTCCGTCGCGTTGACCGAGGGCTTCTCGGCGGTCACGATGGTGGCCGCCGGCCGACCGTCCTGGACCAGCACGACCCCGGCGCTGAGCGGCGCCGGCGTCGCCAGCAACATCGTCAGAACCGACGCCCATTCCCTCGTCAGGCACGGCAGGCGTGTGGGACTGTTCATAAAAACCGATCATATCGCCGCGGGTCCACGACACAATCGGACTCATCGGCCGGGAAGAGAGGGCGTGACGCATCGGCGAAGCCAAAGAACGTAGCGGCCTGCCCCCGTGCAGGCCGGGGCTGGCCCCAAACCATTCCTCGACCGGCACAGGAGGCCGGTCGCTAAAGGATCCGCGCCCGCGGATTCTTTCACGGACCCGCAGGGCGGTCTTCGGCGTCCAGCCGGCCAGAGCGGAGGTTTCAGTCCGGGTTGGGGTCCACCATGGCCGGCGGACGACGGGAAAGACGCTGGCGCGACCACAGGGCCAGCGTCGCCCCGGCGATGAGGATCAGCCCGCCGACCCGCTGCCGGCCCGACAGCCGCTCGTGCAGGAATACGTGCCCGGCCAGCAGGGTCAGGAACGGCGTGAGCATCAGCGTGATGGCCGACACGGTGATGCCCAGCCGCTGGATGGCCACGTAATAGAGCCCGTGGGCGGCGGCGATGCCGATGAACGCCGACGCCGCCAGCAGGGCCGCCTCCGCCGGCGGCAGGCGCAGCACCGACGCCGGCTCGCCCAGCGGGGCCAGCAGGATCAGCCCCAGCGACGTGTAGTTCCCGATAACTCCAAAAACCACCAGCGGGTGCAGGTCGCGCATGGTGTAGCGCACGGTCACGTCGTAGAGCCCCCAGAACACGCCGCACAGCAGGATGATGACCATCCCGGCGCGGGTGATGTCGCCGGTGCCCAGGGCCGCGAAGGCCATGATGGCGAACCCGCCAAGCGACAAGGCCGCACCCGCCCAGAAATACGGACTGCGGGCCAGCCGGCGCTCGTCGGGAAAGAACACGAACGCCCCCAGGATGCTCCACACGATGGCGACGCGGGCCAGGAAGCTCATGGTCCCGGCGGGCATGTAATACGGCGCGACCGCGAAGAAGGTCTGTCCGATGACGTTCACCGCCGCCGGCAGCAGGGCGGCGTACCAGAACCGCCCCAGCCCGCGCCGCCGCGCCGCCCACGCGATCAGCGGGATATACAGCACCGTCGAAACCGGGTAGCGGACCAGGTTGGTGGTGTAGCCGTCGGGGATCAGGTCCGCCACGGCGAAGTGGCGCAGCATCACCGGCGGAATGGCCCAGCACACCAGCGAGCCCAGCAGGCACAGGACGGCGATCAGCTCACGACGGCGGGAGATGAGCGGGCCTCCATCGGCGATGCGCCGCGGTCGCTCCGCGCGGGGCCTGCCCGCGCCGCGCAACCGGGAATCATCGCGGAATCATCAGAACTCCTCGCCGTCCTTGAGCCCGAAGGTCTTGCGGAGTTTCTGCCGGGCGGTGTCCACGCTGGTGGTTTCCGCGAACATGGGCACCTTGTATTTCGCCAGCAGCTCGAACAGGCGCTTGACGTGCGGGCGCGTTTTCGCGGCCACGGCCTCCTCCAGCGGCTTGTCGGCCGGCTGCTGCCAGGCCGGCTCGATCGCCGCCCGGTGGGCGCAGATCGAGGCCTTCTCCACGCGGGCCCGCACCGCGTCATCCGGGGCCAGTTTCATGGCCTCGGCGAAGGCGGCCAGGGCCGATTCGGCGACGGCCTCGTCGATCCCGTAGGCCGCCGCGTTGCCGAAGCAGTTGCGATGGATGCCCCTGGCCCGGACCTGGTCGTGGAAGTCGTTGATGAACCTGCGGATGGGCGCAGCCGCCGGGCCGTAATGCAGCTCCAGGAACTCGTTCATCAGCTTCTCGCCGCTGCGCGTCGGGTCCCACAGCAGCCCGGCCATCATGTAATTCCGCAGGTCGGAAAGCTCGGCCCCCGTGTTGTTGCCCGCCGCCTGCATGAAGACCCCCTTGGCCCCCTGCTCGACGAAGTAGCGGACGTTGGGCTCGATCACCCGCAGGTTCGGGAACGGCAGCAGGTAGTTCGAGAAGTTGGTGTTGTAGTTCCAGATGAAGATCTGGTCGGTGAGCTTGCGCCACTCGGCCATGTCCTCGCAGAAGCGGGTGTTCTTCTCGCAGGCCGGGTCGTTGATGGGGTGCACGATGCAGCACTCGATGCTGCAAAGCTGGATCTGCACGTTGGGACGCGGCTTGAGGGTCTTGGGCGGTTTGCGCGTGTACCAGTAGCTGAGCGTCCCCACCTTCACGTGCGGATACTCCTTGGCCACCGCGTCGGCGACGGCGTTGACGAAGGTCAGCAGCGAGCCCATGGGCGTGCCCTCGCGGTCGTCGATGGCCTTGCAGTTGGGGCACAGGCAGTTCTGGGCGTTGTCGTTCTGGCTGACCGAGATGTTCTCGCGGTGGGGGTTCTTCTTGAGGTCCTCCAGCACGGCCGCGGTCACGATCTTGAGCACGTCCGGGTGGGTCAGGCAGGGCTCGCTCTGCGACCAGTCGTCGCCGGAGTTGAGCCGCTTGCCCTCGCGCAGGGCGAAGTATTCGGGGTGCTCCTGGCCGTACTTGGCCGTGGGAATCTGGGCCCCGAAGGAATGGCCGATCAGCGACTGCCCGGTCTTCCCGCCCAGCCTGGGGTCGTCGCTGACCGTATTGACCCGGATGCGGGCGGCGAAGGCCGGATCGCGGGTGTTCTCGCCGTAGTAGCTCCAGCGGAACGACAGCGGCGGATGGTAGGCGCGGTCGATCGGGCCGATCCGCCGCGAGCCGGCCAGGCGCGGCACGTGGGTGTGGTCGGCGGTCAGAAAGCGGACGTCGAGATAGTCTTCCAGAAAGGTATAGACGCCGTAGAGCGTGCCGCGCGGCCGACCGCCCGCGATGGCGATCAGGCCGTCGCGGACCACGATGCGCAGGTCCTCGGGGCCCATGCCGTCCACGGCGAAACCCGCCGGGCTGCTCCGCATCGCCTGGCCCGGACCGATGAAAACGTGCCGATCCGGACGGGCCGGCGAGGCGGTGATCGGGAGGTAATCGCCGGTGGCCTGCTTGAGGATGGCCTGGAACTCCTCGGCGGCGTAACGCTCGGCGGGCGTGGCGTCCTCGGCCAGCACGATGTCCCACCCCGCCAGTTGCGAGAGATCCACGCCGGTCGGCTCCGCGGCCCGAACCGCCCACGACCAGCCCAGCAACGCCACGATGCCGATGATCCTTGATGTGCGCATGGTGCTCTCCTTTGAATGGCGGAACCTGGAACCGCAGCGGATTCTACGCCGGCGGGCCGGCGCGCACAATGAAGGGCCTGCGGCGCGCCCAACCGGCCACAAGACCGCGGACCCCCTCAACTCCACGCTCCGGTGAAGCCCCCACGGCAGGCGGCGGTCTTACTTCCCGTTCCGCGCGTCTCCGTCATGCCGTCGCGGCTCGCCGGGCGTGCTTCGGCCGTCGCGCCGGTATTGCTCGAGCAGCGACTTCAGCTCGCGCACCACTTCGGGCCGCTGGGCATACTGATTCCGCCGCTGCGAAGGGTCCTCGCGGAGGTTGAAGAGCTCGCCGGGCTGGTCGTGCGGGGCGTAACCGCGCTGCTCCTTGAGCCATTGCGGTTCGCCC
>JABRVU010000555.1:0-8884 GCA_039961895.1 Phycisphaerae bacterium
CCACGGAAAGCTTCGTCTGGAAGCGCCGCCACCTGCTGGGGCTCGAGGACCTCTCGCGCGAGGAGCTGCTGCACGTGTTCGAGACGGCCAAGGGCTTTCAGCCCATCTCGACCCGCAGCATCAAGAAGGTGCCCGCCCTGCGCGGACGGGTGGTGGTCAACCTGTTCTTCGAGGACTCGACCCGCACGCGCATGAGCTTCACGCTGGCGGCCCAACGGCTCTCGGCGGACGTGCTGGAGTTCAACGCGGCCCGCTCGAGCGTGACCAAGGGCGAGTCGCTGCGCGACACGGTGCGCAACATCGAGGCCATGGGGGTGGACACGTTCATCATCCGGCATCCGGCGGCCGGGGCCCCCCACTACATCACCCGCTGCACCGACCGTCACGTGATCAACGCCGGCGACGGGCAGCACGAGCACCCCACCCAGGGGCTCATCGACATCTTCACCATCCTGGAACGCAAGAAGCGGATCGAGGGGCTCAACGTGGCCATCGTGGGCGACATCGCCCATTCGCGGGTGGCCCGCTCGAACTTCTGGGGGCTCACCAAGCTGGGGGCCCGGGTCACCTTCGTCGGGCCGACCACGCTGGTGCCCAGGGCCTTCGAGCAAATGGGAGCGAGGATCAGCCACGACCTGGACGCCGTCCTTCAGGAGGCCGACGTGGTCAACATGCTCCGCGTGCAGCGCGAGCGCATCTCCAGCCAGGTCTTCCCCAGCACGCAGGAATACGTCCGGCTGTTCAGCCTGACCCGCGAGCGGCTGGCCCGCTCCAAGCCCGACCTGCTGATCCTGCACCCCGGTCCGATCAACCGGGGGGTCGAACTGGCCGGCGACGTGGCCGACGGGCCCAACAGCTCGATCCTCCGCCAGGTCTCCAACGGTCTGGCCATCCGCATGGCGGTCCTGTTCCTGCTCAACCAGGTGGCCTGACCCCGGCGTCGCCTCGCGGAACGCGGGGGTTTTCAACAGTCCCGGCCCGCGGTCGGGACCACGGGCCGAGCCACAGATACGGCCGCAAGGCCATCCAGCCGCAGGCATAGCCGATCATCGCGCCGGCCAGGCAGTCGCTCGGCCAGTGCACGGCGTCCAGATAGCGCGAAAGGGCACAACCCGCCGCCAGAAACCAGAACAAACCGCGAAGGCGGGGATAGAACCACGCCAGGATGGCCGCGAAGGCGAACGCGGCCGTCGAATGGCCCGATGGGAAGGACTCGTGCGCGGACGAGCGCGGACCGGCCGGCACGCGCCAGGAGTCCGCGGGTGAAAGGCCGGCCAGCAGTTCCGCGTTGGAGATTTCACGTCGGCCGGCCTGCTCGGCGCCGTCGCCGACGGCACCATCCCGCCCGGCGCCGGGATCGAACCGCGGCCGGGCCACTTCGTCGATCAAGGCCGTCGGGCGGTAACGCGACGCCGTCCACTTGATCGGGTAGCAGACCAGCAGGCCCAGCAATTGGGCGACGACCAGGGCGGCGATCACGTGGCCGCGACGCCGATCGACGCGAAAAGCGATCACACCCGCGACGATCATGACCAAGACCTGCCCGAACTCGCGCAGGCTCCCGAGCGTCTGCTTGAGCGGGCCGGTAATCTCGCGTGGAAACAGAAGAAACCGCCAGCGCATGAGGGCGAGGTCGAACCGGAACAGTACCAGAAGGACGGCCACGAGGAACAGCCAGACGGCGGCCCGGCGAAGGCGCGCCGGCCAGGCCGAATCGACCGGTGGCGGCAGCACCAGGCCCGCGGCGGGCGGCGGGCCCAGCCCCCCCGGCTTCCACCACGGCAAAGGGCGGGGCGGAGACGGAGCCGGCACGGATGGGGTGGAGTCATCAGGCATTCGGATCGGGACTCAAGGGACCGTCGGACGCCCGGGCACGCGAAGCATCCGTTCAGACGGCCGGGCAGTATATCGGAGCCCGCAACGCGGAGCCATTGACGCGGGCTTTTCCCTCTCGGCGGGCGATGTGGTATCCTGCGGTCTGGCCCAGAGCGGCCTTGGAAGGTGGAGATCGGTCATGCATCCATATACGCGTCGTCGTTTTCTGGGTCAGACCGCGGGCGCGGCCGGAGCGTTGTGCCTGAGCGCGGGCGCGGCCGCCCCGGCTCGGTCGGCGCGCATCGCCCGGGTCGAGACCTTTCCACTGAATTATCCCACCTCCGGCCGGTTCAAGTTCTTCGAGGACGCCCGCGGCCGGTCGGTCGGCCGGCCGACGGTGGTGGTGAAGATCACCGCCGACGACGGCACGGTCGGCTGGGGGCAGAGCGTCCCCGTGCCCCGCTGGAGCTACGAGACGATCGAGACCGTCCAGACCACCATCGACCGGCACCTCGCCCCGCTGCTGGTCGGAAAAGACCCGTCCGACATCGACGCCATCCACAAAGAGATGGATACGTTCATCGCCCCTTCTTTCTCCACCGGCCAGCCGATCTGCAAGGCCGGCATCGACCTGGCCCTCTTCGACCTGACCGGCAGGCTGCTGGGCCAGACCGCCGCCCAGCGCTGGGGTCGCAACGGCCGCGATCGCCTCACGCTGAGCTGGACGCTCAACCCCCGCTCGCTGGACGAAATCCCCGCCCTGATCGAGGAGGGGCGGAAGAAAGGCTATCGCACCTTCAACGTGAAGGTGGCGCCGGACGTGGACTTCGACGTGAAAATGTGCCGCGAGGTCAAGCGGCTGGCCCCCGAGGGCTTTCTGTGGGCGGACGCGAACGGGGGCTATGACGAGGCCGCGGCCTTGTCGGCGGCGCCGAAGCTGGCCGACGCGGGTGTGGCCGTCCTCGAGCAGCCCGTCCGGCCGAACCGCCTCACCGCCCTGGCCAAACTGAAGAAGCAGGGGGCCCTGCCGATCATCCTCGACGAGGGCGTGGTGTCGTCGGCCGACCTCGAGGAGTTCATCAAGCTCGACCTGCTCGACGGCGTGGCCATGAAACCGGCGCGCTGCGCGGGCCTGACCGACGCCCGCCGGCAGATCGAGATGGTCCTCGACCGCGGGCTGATGTTCCTGGGCAGCGGGCTGACCGACCCGGACGTCTCGCTGGCGGCCTCGCTGCTGCTCTACGGGGCCTACGATCTGAAGTATCCGGCGGCGCTCAACGGGCCGCAGTTCCTGGCCGGTTTCAGCATCCTCAAGCAGCCGTTCACGGCCATCGACGGCCGGATGGACGTGCCCTCCGGCGTCGGGCTGGGCGTCGAGGTGGATGAATCGAAACTGGCGAGGAGTTGAAACCGCACGGCACGGGCCTCGGCGCGACGGCGGGGCCGCCGAGAACTGACAATTGAGAACCAGACTCCGCTTCCACGGGTCGATCCCGCCGGGCGGAGATGAGTAGCCGCGAAGGGCGTCCACCGCATGGATGGACCGAAGTACGGTCAGAGAGGAGCACGATGATGCGTTCCGATGTTGTTCGCCGGCTGGCGGCGTGGCTGTTCTGGCCGGTGCTCATCGGCGCGGGGGGCGCCGAGTGCAACGTCCTCCTGCCCGGCGGGGGGATCTTCATCCCCATCGTGGACTCGGTGACCGTCGAGCTGGTCAACGAGACCGACTACCCGGTGGACCCCGGACTGTTCCTGGACGGCGAGTTCATCGACAACGAGATCATCGACCCGCTGACCCTGCGCACGTTGGACGTGGACTGCCGCCGCGGCGACCTTCTGGGCGCGGACGGCTTTCTCTATCTGTCGCCCGAGGAGGGGGTCTATAGCGACAACGTCCTGGAGTTGGAAGAAGGGTTCGAGTACGAGTGCGGCGACGTGGTCACGTTCTTCTACACCGTCGATGACGAGGGCGTGTTCTTCCTCGAGGCGGCGGTGAACGACGTGTTGCTGCCATAACTCATCCGCGCCATCCCCAGGAGCCCCGGGACCCAAAGGCTGCCGCCCATCGGGCGCGTGGTTCACGGGCGATGCCCGGCGGCGAACTCGTCGATCTGCTGGGCCAGGCCGATCAGGATCTGGGCCTCCCCCCGGCTCAGGCCGGCCCGCGAGAGAATGGCCCGGATGGGGAACATCAGGTGATCGGGCTTGTCCTTATGCAGATAGCCGATGGTCAGCAGGGCGCGTTGAAGTTTGGCCATGAGCCGCGCCATGAGGGCCAGGTCGGCCCGATCCGATTTCGGGTTGCGGAATTCGGATCGCGGACCGAAGGCTGCCGCGGCGGCCGGCGCCTCCGGGGGCCTTGGCGAAGCTCCCGGCGCTGAGGCCAGCCCCAGGTAGGCTTCGTACAGGCAGATGGCCACGGCGTGGGACAGGTTCAACGTGGGGTAGCCCTCCCAGGCGGGGATCTGCACCACCGCGTCGCAGGCCAGCAGGTCTGCGCGCGACAGGCCGTTGTCCTCGGTGCCGAACAGCAGGGCCACGTCGCCTTCCTCGGCGTGCTCGGCGACGAGCGAAGCGAGGTCGCGGGAGGTGTAGTCGCGCTGCTGGTGCACGGGTCCGCGCCGGCGGCTGGTGCCGATCGCAAACACCACACCTTCGAGGGCTTCCTCGAGCGTCTTGACCACTCGTGCGGAATGCAGGCGGTGCTCGCCGTGCGTGCTGCGCTCCAGGGCCTCGCGGGCGATCGGCGGGGCCTTCGGCTCGACCAGCACCAGCCCCCCGGCGGCGAAGTTCTCCATCAGCCGCGCCACCGCCCCCATGTTCCCCGCCACCTGCGGGCGGACGAGGACGACGCGCAGGCGGTCCATGAACCGTCCCGGCGTTCCTGGTTCCTCGCCCCCGTTTCCTGGTTTCCGGTATCTGGTTCCTGGTTGGTCGGTCATGGAGGTCCTCCACAACGATCAACGCGCCGCGAACAATCGACCGGATACCCGGCACCAGAGACAAGGAACTTCAAACCGGAAACCGGAAACCAGAAACCAGAAACTACTATTGTCCCAGCAGCTTCTCGGCCTGGGCGACGAGGTCCCTGACGTGCTGGATACTGACGTTGAAGGCGGCGCGTTCGTCGTCGGCCAGGGGGACCTCCAGAACGCGCTCGACGCCGTTCCTGCCGAGCATGGCCGGCACGCCGACGAAGTAGCCGCCGATGCCGTATTCGGTCTTGCAGTAGGCGGCCACGGGCAGGATGCGGCGCTTGTCCCTGATGATGGCCTCGGCCATCTGGATGGTGGCGGCGGCGGGGGCGTAATAGGCACTGCCGGTCTTGAGCAGATTGACGATCTCGCCGCCGCCCTTGCGGGCCCGGTCCACGATCGCGTCCAGCCGGTCCTTGGCGATCAGCGACGTCACCGGGATGCCCGAGACCGACGTGTAGCTGGGCAGCGGCACCATGTCGTCGCCGTGCCCGCCCAACAGCAGGGCCTGAATGTCCTCGACGCTGCAACCCAGCTCCATGGCGATGAAGGTGCGATAGCGGGCGGTGTCGAGCACCCCGGCCTGGCCCATGACCCGTTGGGCCGGGAAGCCCGAGACCTTCCAGGCGGTGTAGACCATCGCGTCCAGCGGGTTGCTGACCACGATGAGGATGGCTTCGGGGCTGTACCGGGCGGCCTGCTGCGTCACGTCCCTGACGATCTGGACGTTCTTGGCCAGCAGGTCGTCGCGGCTCATGCCCGGCTTTCTGGCCAGGCCGGAGGTGATGATGATCACGTCGCTGCCGGCCGTCGGCTCGTAACTGTTGGTGCCGATGATCTCGCAGTCGAAGCCCTCGACCGGCGCGGCCTGGCGCAGGTCGAGCCCCTTGCCCTGGGGCAGCCCCTCGACGATGTCCACCAGGACGATGTCGCCCAGCTCCTTGGCCGCCGCCCAGTGGGCGCAGGTCGCGCCGACGTTGCCCGCCCCGATGATGGTGATCTTGGCCCGCTTGGTCATGACTGAGGGTCTCCTCTCGAAGAAGCGTCGCCGGTTCGAGCCCGGCCGTCCGGCGTCGAACCTGAATCGCGCGGGGCGATTATACGTACCGGCCGGGAAGCGTCCAAGGCGGGGTTTCATCGGGCCCGTGGCACGCGACGGGGCTAAATGGAGCGTGCGGCCTCAAGCGCCGCGGGTACCTCACCGGCCTCTTCCGCCGTGAATTCCCGGCCGCATTCGGGGCAGCGCATCTGCGTCAGGCCGTAGAGCGAGTATTCGCATTGAGGGCAGATGCCCGGTTCCGGCCGGGACCTGGCCAACCGGCCGATCAGAAGCTGGCCGAGGGTTCGCCGCCAGCTCTGGCGGGTGACTGCGCGGGCCTCGCCGACGGCGCCGATCAACAGAATGCACGAGGCCGCAAACGACAGGTAGAGGCCGTAGCGAACACTTCCCGAGTCGATCCAGATCCAGCCTCCGAACCAGCAGAACATCCAGAACGCGGCCAGGAAGGCGGCGCAGGCGTGCAGCCGCTCCGTCGGCCGACGGGCGAACCACAGATACACGAGGGTCACGAGCGGACCGACGACCAGGGCCAGAAACGCCAGCCAATCCGACGAGGTGGGCCAAATGGATACGCCGTTCAATACGTCGTACAGGTAGAAGCACAACAGGCCCGACGCCGTCAGCAGGAGTATTCCCACGACGCCATTCCCGAGCCGGCGACGCAACCGGTCGCAACGGGCCAGACGCGCCGCGGCCGCGATCGCCAGCAGGGTCCCCACCAGATAGGCGACCAACAGCATGGACGTCCAGAGAATCAGGTACAGGATCACATCCACGGAGTCGGCCTCTTGTGCGGCCTCGCCGAGGGCCTCGGCATAACTGCCGGCCGGTACGATGTCCGATCCGCACGACCTGATCGCCGGGAGAAAGAACGTCGCGGCCATCAGCGCCCCGCCCACCACGCTCAGCAGGCGCCCGCGCCGGGCCCGGCGGGCGGTGGCCGGCGATTCGCGTCCGCGGTCCGTGACGGCTGGGGGTGATGATGACAACGGACCGGTCATGAGCACTTCCCCTGCTTCGATTCTGTCGCGTCCGGGGGAAAAAGCAAGTCCCTCAGGACGACCGCGGCGGCGGGCCGGTTCCCGTCAACGCCTGTCGAAGGGCGGGCCGAAACGGTATCATGGAGGTCATGAGTCCAGAGGGGCCATCACGGGCGGCGCGCGGCGGGCTGGTCCTGGGAATCGCCCTGGCGACGTGCCCGGCAACGGCCGTGGCCGCGAACTGGGAGCGCGTGGTGTTCGCGTACGATTTCGCCGCCGCTCCCGAAGGCCCGCTCGACCCGACGGTCTGGATCATCAATCATCCGGGTTCGTGGTGGTGGGTCCAGGGACGCACGCAGTTCCCGAACTACGGCCCCTGGTACCCGGCCTCCGAGTTCCCGCGCGTGCTCGGCGGAGCCTGCGTGATCGAGCATCACCACTTCAACCCCCACGACGGCGACGACCCCAACACCACGTTTCTGGGCGGAGAGATCCGCGCGGTCGCGCCTTTTTCGCCCGACCGCTGCTACCGGTTCGAGGCCGCGGTGCGGTGCTACGCCTATCCGCGCGGGCTGGTCACGTCCTTTTTTCTCTACGGCTTCGACGGCTCCAAGAGCGACGAGATCGATTTCGAGTTCGTATCCAACCGCACCTCCGACGACGCGACGTATCCCGGCGGCGATCCGGTGCTGACCAACACGTGGAATGAATCCAGCCAGAAGCCGCTGTACGTCGTGCCGGCGGGCCTGGACCTCGCTCAGGTCAACACCTTTCGGATTTACTGGTATCCGACGCTCCGGCGGATCGACTGGACCTGGCGGGACCCGGCCGGCGTCGAGAAGACGCTGCGCAAGGAGACGGCGCCTGGGGCGGTGCCCGACGAGCCCATGAACCTGTATTTCAACTTCTGGGCCCCGGCGCCGAACTGGCCGGACGCCTACAGCGCGGCCTTGCAGCCGGTCAACGGTCCCGCCCAGAACCAGGTCTTCCGCTACGACGTCCTGCGCGTCGAGGTGCGCGAACTGACCCTGTGCAAGGCCGACTTCGACCGGGACGGCGACGTCGACGCCGACGACCTCCTGGCCTACCTGCCCTGCCATTCCCGGCCGTTGCAGTCCCTGCCCGCCGGTTGCGAGACCAGGGACCTGGACGGCGACGGCGACGCCGATCAGGGCGACTTCGGCATTCTCCAGCGCTGTTATTCGGGCCGAGGCGAACCGGCGGACGCGGGATGCGCGTAGCTCTTCTCCACTCTCCAGATCCGCCCGCGCGTGACCAGGCCGGCCGGAGTGGTGGTCTCGACCGGTTCGACCTCGACGCCCAGGCCGAAACCTTGGGCGGCCTTGGGAAAGTCATCGGCGGCCGATCGGTTGGGGTCGCTCAGCCAGGCCTGCCCGCCCGGCAGCAGGGCGGATGCGATCCAGCGGGCCAGCGGCTCGGCGTAGCTTCGCACGTAAAGCAGATCGGAGGCCAGCACCAGCTCATACGCCGGCCGGTCGAGGGGCACGCGGTAGTCGAGCAGGTCGCCGGCCAGTCGGACGCGGTTGCGCTCGGCGTTGTGCAGGGCGAAGCCGACGGCGTCGGGGTCGTAATCGGTGGCCAGGACCGACCAGCCGGCCAGGGCGGCGGCGATGCTGACCAGCCCGATGCCGCAACCCAGCTCGATGGCCGGCCGACCTTCGCCCGCCGGGCCCGTGAGCACCTTCTCGGCCAGCAGTACCGCCGCCGGCCAGGGCTGGGCCCAGTAGGGCATGTACTCATCCTGCTTGAACCATTGATTGACGCGGTGCAGATCAAGTAGTGCGGCCGTGTCCTCGACCCAGGTGAGCGTCATCGGCCGGCCGGCGATCGTCCAGGTCTCTTCGCGCACCGCATAGCCCAAAAGGACGGACGGGGATGACGGGGTTGATGGTTTCAAGGCCGCTCCTGGTATAATCCCGGCATCGTTCCGATGCCCGCGTCGCGGAAAAAGTCGAAGAGAGAATAGCTTCAACCAGCCCCAAGAGCACGGGAGCCGGTCGGCAGTGTGAGCCCCGCAGGGGAAAGCGGCGGCA
>JABRVU010000556.1:0-14085 GCA_039961895.1 Phycisphaerae bacterium
GGCCCAAGCCGCTGAACAGGTTCGTGGGCCTGCCGCCGGTGGCGACGACCGGGGCCGAGCTGTTCCGCTGCCCGGCCGACGCCGGCGTCGATGAGGTCCAGCCGACCTTCTTCGAGTTCGTCGGCACCAGCTACGACACCAACCCCTACCTGGTCGGGCAGGACGACTTCTTCATCTACCGCGACGACCCCTGCGCCGAAGTGCTCAAGCAGGTGCGCCAGCGGCTGCCGGGCCTGACCCGCTCGGCGATCGTGAACGAGCCGCTGGTCCCGATCCTGGGCGACGTCGGGTGGGTCGAGCAGGCCCATTTCAAGAGCGAGCGCCGGCTGGACTGGCACGGGCGGCTGGCCTGGTACAACCTCGGATTCATGGATAGCCACGTCGAGTTTTTGAAAGTGCGCAAGGGCCTTCAGGTCAACGCCCGCTACAGCCTGATTCCGTTCCAGGACCTGCAGCGGGCGGCGGCGGCGGTCCAGCGGGAAGTGACCGGCGAGTGATCGGACGGCGGACGGGGGGAGTCGGAGGCCAATCGGATGATCGGGCGCGGCCAAACCATGTTCCCGGCCTTGAGGACGGTCCGGCCGACGGCGCTGGCCGCGTCGCTGGCGGTCGTCCTGGCGGCGACGCAGCCCTCCCGGGCGGTCGTCGTGCTGTACGTGAACGCGGGCTACAACTGTCCGACCGGCTGGTGCGGAGGGAACTCGTACTCGAACCTCCAGATCGCCCTTCAGGACGCGGCGGCCTACTCGGCCTTCGACGTGGTCGAGGTCCGCGTCGCCGCCGGCCGATATACCCCCGACCTGGGCACGGGCTTGCGCTCGGCGAGTTTCAAGATGAGGAACGGCGTGGCCATCGTGGGAGGGTACTCGAGCAATTTCGCCGCGTGGAACCCGCTGGTCTACGTCACGAGCCTCTCGGGCGAGATCAACGATCCGGCCAGCACCCTGGACAACAGCTTTCACGTGGTCGATGCCGGCGGCACGCTGCCGCCGGTGGGCAATACGCCGCCCGCCTGGCTGTTCGGTTGCGTCATCGAGATGGGCACGGCCAATGGGGCGGCGGCGTTGGACCGGGTGGGGGCCGGGTTGATCTGCGTCCAGGGCCACCCGCTGATCAGCAACTGCTCCTTTCAACAGAACTGGGCCGAAGTGGCCGGCGCGGCCATCTACGCACAAAACAGCATCCCCTGGGTCACGAGCTGCTACTTCCTTCGCAACTTCGTGACCAGCGGGTACGGAGGGGCCCTGTACCTCGAGGGTGGCTCGCCGCTGCTGGAATACAGCATCTTCATGCAGAACGCCGCCTCGACGCCGACCAACCAGCCCGTGCTCGACACGCTGGGTTACGGCGGGGCGGTGCACGTCGAGGACGGCGCGCCCACCTTCCGCGGCTGCCGGTTCTTCGGCAACCAGGCCCTGCACGGCGGCGGTGCCATCTCCGGCCGCGGCTCCGCGACGGCCGCTCAGCTCTCCCTCCATGACTGCATCGTCGGCGGCAACAACGCCCTCTACGTCGGCGGCGGCGGGCTGTTCCTCAAGAACAGCGGTCTGCGGCTCGAAAGCTGTACCCTCTCTGGCGACGTGACCAGCACGGGCGGTGAAATACTCGCGTTCGGCAGCCAGATCACCGCCCACAACACGATCATCTGGAGCAGCGGGGCGCTCAACCGGGCCCGGGTGGTGCCGGAGGTGCTCCAGCACGTCGGGCTCTTCGCGTTCGACCCCAACTTCACGATCCGCGAGTCGGGCGGGCAGATCACGCTGTTCGGATCGAGTTTTGAAGCCGCCTACTGCAACGTCCGCGGCGGGCAGACCTCGATCTATGCCGACGCCTTCAGCAGCCTCGACTACGCCGCGAGCAACCTCTCGCCGCCGGTCGATCCGCTGCTGACCGGGGCGGGCACGTTGCAGGCCGCTTCGCCGTGCATCAACCAGGGCGATCCCGACCAAGGCGCTCTCTCGCAGTATGACGTGGACGGCGAGCCGCGCGTCCGCGGCGGGCGGGTGGACCTGGGAGCCGACGAGTTCACCGATACCGACGGCGACGGATTGCCGAACACTTTTGAAAACGCCTTCCAGAGCGGGACCATCCCCGGCGCCGACCCCGAAGGCGACGGCCTGACCAACCTCACCGAGTACGTCGTCAGCGGCCTCAACCCCACCTTCGCGCCGATTTACGTGAACGCGGCCCAGGGCAATGACGCCTACAACGGGTTGGCGCCCACCTGGCAGGGCTTCACGACCGGCCCGAAGAAAACGCTCCAGGCGGCCATCGACGCCGCTCCCGGCGGCGGCAGCGTCCTGGTCGCGCCGGGCACCTATTCGGGACCGGGCAACACCGACCTGAATCTGAATTTCAAGAACCTGGCCATCCGGTCCACGCAGGGCCCGGCGGTCACGATCATCGATGGCGGCGGCACGCAGACCGCCTTTCAGCCGGCGATGGCCTCTTTTCTGCCCACCTGGATCGAAGGGTTCACCTTCAAGCGTCTGACCGCGTTTTACGGCGGGGCCCTGTGGTTCTCGAACGGTCGCAACGCATGGCTGAAGAACTGCGTCCTGGCCGACAACCAGGCCAGCGGGCAGGGCGGCGGGCTGTTCGCGTTCTATGCCAACCTCAGGATCGACGGCCTGACCCTGCGGAACAACGCCGCCCCGGACGGCAGTTGCGCCTTGTGCTACGACAGCAGCCTGGAGCTGCGCGGCGACCTGACCGTCGAGGACGGGCAGTTCCTGCTCTTCTCCTCCTACATCGACACCCCCCGCGGCGCCCCGCGCGGCATCCGACTGGGGGATCAGGCGGTGCTGAAGGTGACGTCCTGGGTGCCGAACGAGCCCATGCCGCCGACGGTCATCAACGCCGACGTCACCGGCACCGGCAGCATCGAGATCGACGCCGGGCAGCAGCTCATCATCGGCGGCGACGCGACCGTGAACCTGTCGGGGCAGTCCGGCGACGTCTGCGCCGTGCCCGGCGCCGGCGCGCCCAGCCGCATCCGGGTGGACGGATCGCTGGTGGTCCAGGATCGGGCCAAGGTCCTGCACAACCGGATCGACGTGTCGCTGCTCAAGCTCGGCTCGGGGGCCGACATCCGCTACAACAACATCTCCGCCCCGCTGGATTCGGCGGGCTTCGGCGGCGAGTTCTTCGTCGAGACCGACAAGACCGGCAGCGACCGGGTGAGCGTGACCTGCAACCGGATCGAGGCGGTCGGCGACCGTTACCTGGACCTCGATCCCGATCCGGGCGTGCCGGCGGACAAGCGGCCGATCATTCAGGGCAACCACGTCGAGGTGACCATCGCCGAGGGGGTCGACGGCCGGCAGGGCACCATCCTCGAGCTGCGGGCCCGCGACTATCACTGCGACCCGCAACACGCCGAGAACTGCCCGAGCGGCGACGTCCACCCCGGCCTGGTGCCCTGGGCGGACCGCGACCAGTTCGACTCCGACGCTTATCCGGCCAACAACTGGGTGCTCGACCGGCTCACCATCCGGGAGAACGCCAAGCTCAACCTCACCAATCGGCAGGGCTTTGATTTCAACCTCGACCGCCCGGACACGCTCTACGTCAAAGACCTGGTGCTCGAGGCCGGCGCCATCCTGAACCTGGCCGGGCAGCGCCTGTATTACAACACGCTCTCGATGGGCGCCGGCGCGGAGGTGCGGGACGAGCCGCTGCTGGGCTTCTCGCTGGGCATCATCGGCATGAACGACGATAACGAGTTCAGCGTGCGCGTCCGCCGGCGGCTCACCGACCCCGACGCGGACGGCGACCCCGGCAACCCCGAGGCGCCGCCGCTGCCCCGCGGCGAGATCCGCCGCCTGCCCGACGGGCTGGTGCCCGGCGACGGCGTGATGGAGATGACCACCCTGGGCGACGGACAGACCGTGCCGGCCAGCTCGGTGGCGGCCAAGGGCCATTTCACCCGCGCCGGCGAGGACTCCATCCTGGTCGTGTTCCTCTACCTGTTCATGGACCCCAACCCCGACGCCGAGCTGATCGTCAAGATCAGCGGCAACCGCGAGGTGGGCCGGGACAACGTCGAGATCGCCCGCCTCCGGCAGGAGCCCGGGCGGCCCGGCTCCTTCGGCAGCGGGCGGTTCGGCGTCTTTCACCTCTCCGTGCCCCGCGGCGATCTCAACCTCACCCGCGGAACGTTCATCGAGCTGGAGCTGCGGGGCGGCAAGGACCCCAACGACCCGGTCGCCACGCTGCCGGCCAAAGTCTGGATCGAGAACTGGGACCCGCAGATCACGTGCAGCCAGGTCGGGCGCTGCGGGGATTTGAACAACAGCTTCGGCGGGCTCATCAATGAGCGCGATTATCTGCTGCTGGTGGCGGCCAGCGGGCAGGCGATCGCGCCGGATGATCCAGCCTCGCCGCGCTCGAGCTATCCGCTGTGGTGCCTGGACCTCAGCGGCGACAAGTACGTCGATCTGACCGACCTGCTGCGCTGGGACGTGTTCTTCACCACGCGGCTGAACCTGTGCGCGCCCAGCGCCGTGACCCAGCCGACCGCCGCTTTCGACGCCGTGACCTCGCCGCGGACGGTCGGCGGGCTGGTCCTGGCCGGCAAGGAACGGACGCTGACCAGTACGCCCGCCGACCCGGTGGCCAAGATCAAGTACCTGGACCGGCTGTATTCGATCGCCCCCTCGTCCGTCTCGGTGGACGCCGAAGGGGTCACGCACATCGCGGCCGACCCCTGCCCGCGGGCGCCGCAGCCGCCGGCCGGCGGGACGGCCTCGATCGGAAACGGGCGGTTGATCCAGGACAACCTCGGGCGGCTGTTCCAGATTCACCAGGCCGACGGCATCTATTATCTCGACCACACCGGTACGGCCGACGACGTGCTCATCGTGCCGCCGTGGATCTTCCTGCCCAACCCGGCCGATCCCCATCAGACCGTTCACGTCGGTCTGACGCCGACAGGCGGCGGCGCGTATCTCGGCGAACCCATCATCGACGCGGCGGTGCGGACGGCCGGCGGCGAGACGTACGTCTACGTGGCCCCGGTGGTCGTGGTGGACGACTCGAACGGGTGTCAGTTCAAGGCGGCGGCCAGGCTGCGGCTGACCGCCGGCGGGCTGCCCTACGTGGTCGAGAGAGTCTACGGCCAGGCGCCCTGCACGCCGCAGGGGCTCTGGTCCTCCGTCGATCATCAGCAGGTCCGCGAGATCGAGCTGAGCGACGACGGGCAGCGGGTCTACGTGGCCAGCGCCCAGGGCTTCAACGGCAACGACGTGATCCTGGTCTATGACGCGGCAACGGGGGCCCTGCTCCAGACGGTTCCCCTGAGCGACGGCGGGGCCCCGACCGCGGTCCGGGCGCCGGTGGCCCTGTTCGTGACCGGCCAGCGGCTCTACGTCAGTTCGCCGGTGCGGCCTCTGGACGACCTGGGCCTGCCCGCCGGCGACGCCGACGCCGCCCTGGTGCGCTTCACGCTGGAGCAGGACGGGCGGCTGTGCACCGCGGGGAGCTGCGGGCCGGTTTCGCTGACCATTCACAATCCCTGCATCGGGCCGGTCACTCCGTGCGTGGCGAATCCCAAGCCGGCCAACCCGATGGTCGGCTACATCACGGGGATCAGCCGGCACGAGGGGACGCTGTGGGTGTCCGGTTACGTCACGCCCACCTACCGCGACGATGAAGTGCCCGCGGGCACCAGCCTGTTCACCACGCCGACGCTGGCCCTGGTCAGGCCCGAGTGGTTCGACGCGCCGCCGCCGGCCGTCACCTTTGCCGCGCTGGATTGCCAGGGGCTGGCCCTGCCGGTTTCATCGGCGTTCATCCCTTCGGTGCCCGCCGATTTCGACGGCGACGGCGACGTGGACACCCACGACCTCCAGGCCTTCATCGCCTGCGTGACCGCCCCGGGCGTGTCGCCTCCGCCGCCCGGCTGTGCGGAAAAGGACTTCGACGGCGACGGCGACGTGGATCAGGCCGACTACGCCCGGCTGCAACGCTGCTACACGGGAGCGGATCGAGCCGCGACGGCGGGCTGCGACGAATAGAGCCACCGCTGCGCCAGCCGTGGATGCGGGTCGAAGCCGTCAGCGCCGATCGTCGATGAGGCGGCGGCGAGGGCTTGGCCGCCTCATCGGCCGCCCTCCAGCAGCCGGACGGCGCTCTCGACGATCACCGGCCCGGTGGCCGGCCCCAGCGACATGGTCTCCTCGTAGGTCCACCCTTCCATGGTGGGTGATTCCGACGCGCGGAAATCGTAGGCCGGAATGATGTAGCCCAACTCGTCATTGGCCAGGCCGACGATCATTCTCGGCCAGCCGGTCATCCGGGCCTGAATCTCGAAGGACAGCTCGGGCAGCAGCTCGCCGGGGATGGTGAGAACTTCGGCCGGGCCGATCTTCAGCAGGTTGATTTCCGACGCCAGCCGCCCGCGAATCACCTCCCGGCTCTTCATCCTGGACGCGAACGCCAGGAAGCGCGGATTGGTGACCGGCAGCTCGAGGCGCTGACGATGAAAACTCAGCGTGTAGGCCCCGATGGGCTGGTCCTGAGCGGCCAGCTCCAGCAGCAGCCGGGCGAATTCCCGCCCGGCCTCGGCGGATTCCTCGAAGGTCCGGGCCTTGGTGTCGCCGCTGACCATCCCGCCCAGGGCTCCGTTGAGGAACAGACATCGCCCGCCCAGCTCCTTCTCGACCGTCGCGCACATCGGGCCGGGGAAGTCGGCGCTGATCCGCTTCCAGCCGTCGGAGAGCCCCTCGACGTGACAGGCGAAGTTGGCCAACGTCGCCAGGGTCCGGCCCTCCGGGCCGATCAACCGCACCAGGGCGATGCTCGGATCGACGATCCCGGGGTTGCGGGCGTTGCGGATCAGGCCGTGCACGCGGGCCCCGATCAGGGGCAGCTCGCGCTGGGCCACGCGGACCTCGACGACGGGTTTGAGGTTGGCGGCGGCCTCCAGCACGGCGTCGCCGATCTGCTTCTGGATGTAGCGGACGTACTCGGCCGGGTAGTGGCCGTAGATGCCGATGGTGTCGGGCGCGGCGTGATTGTGCGACATGGCCACCACCAGCGCCGGCCAGCCCTGCTCGGTCAGCCGCTTTTCGATCGGCTCGAAGTCATTGCGGTTCATGCCGAACAGATCGGCGGCCACGATCGCCACCCGCGTCCGGCCGTCGGTCAGCACCAGGGCCCGGGCGTGCATGTCGTCGTGGACGGACCACTCCGGGGTCGGCAGCCAGCTCTTCTCGATCGGGGAGATGGGACGGATGGCCGTGCCGACCCGCCAATCTTCAGGCCGCCCCGGGCCGGTCAGCCCGGCGGGCTGCGACTGCGGCAGGCCGCTCAAGTCCAGTCGCCGCTTCTCGCCGAGATGAACGCGCCGCTGGCCGTGCGGAAAGAAGGCCGCGCCGATGGTCCTGCCCTCCCGGTCGAACCAGAACCGCAAACCGCGCTCGCTGTAGTCGAGCATGCGCTGGGTGGCCAGGATCAGATCGAACTCCGGCTCGCCGAGCCTGGCCCGGACGGCCGGCTCATCGTCGCAACCCTCCGGCACCGAGACGGCCTCGATGGTGCCGACCCGCCCGTCCTTGCCGACGGTGTAGACCGCGTCGAAACGCCGCGGGTCGCCCTTGGCCGGATAGAGCATCTTGTAGGCGTACCAGGAGTTCTCGTGGGCGGGGGCGCCGAGAATCTTGCGCACCTCGGCGTTCCGCGTGACGCCCGGCAGGATGCCGTGATATTGAACCACGGGCGGCGGCGAGCCGGGGCGTGGGACCTCCTCGATGGTCTGGCCGAAACCCGGGCCGGCAAGCCCCAGCGCGACGAGAAGTGCGGCCGCGGCAGGTTTCAGGGGGGATCCTGATACCCTGACCACTGACCGGCAGGATGCCGGTCCCCCCTGGGGTTTGGGGCGCGCGCTCATCAGCCACGCCGGTCGAGCGTGCGGCCGGAGCGCGGCGGCGCGAAAGCCGATTCGACGAAATGAAATGACGGGCGGCATTGGAGGCGTCCTTCGGAAATGCGGCCACGGCCCGAGACGACCTTGGCTCGGACCGGCCGTCGCGGTTCATGGAGATTGTACAAACCGGCCCGCGGACCCCTCAATGCCCGTCCGCGCCGGACAACTGCTTGACCAGCTCGCCCAGCATGGCCTTGGCGTCGCCGAAGAGCATCAGCGTGTTGTCGGCGAAGTACAGCTCGTTCTCGATGCCCGCGAAGCCGGGGTTCATGGTCCGCTTGATGGCCAGCACGGTGCGGGCCTTGTCGGCGTCGATGATGGGCATGCCGAAAATGGGGCTAGACTTATCGTGCCGGGCGGCAGGGTTGACCACGTCGTTGGCGCCGATGACCAGGGCCACGTCCACCTGGGGCATCTCGGGGTTGATCTCGTCCATCTCGATGAGCCGGTCGTAGGGGATCTCGGCCTCGGCCAGGAGCACGTTCATGTGTCCGGGCATCCGGCCGGCGACCGGGTGGATGGCGAATTTCACGTCCACGCCGCGCTTGCTGAGCTGTTCATAGAGATCGCGCACGCGGTGCTGGGCCTGGGCGACGGCCAGGCCGTAGCCGGGAATGACCACCACGCTGCGGGCGGCTTCGAGAATCTGGGCGGCCTCCTCGGCCGAGGCGCTCTTGGCGGTCTTCTGCTCGGCGGCGCCGGCGGCGCCGGCCTGCACCTGCCCGAAGGCGCCGAACAGCACGTTGCTGAACGACCGGTTCATGGCCCGGCACATGATGATCGACAGGATCAGGCCCGAGGAGCCGTCCAGCGCCCCGGCCGTGATCAGCAGCTTGTTCTCCATCACGAAGCCCATCGCCACCGCGGCCAGGCCGGCGTAGGAGTTCAACAGCGAGATCACCGTGGGCATGTCCGCCCCGCCGATGGGCAGGATCAGCATCACCCCGAAGGCCAGGGCCAGGAGGATCAGCGGCGGGAACAGGGCCCAGGCCGTGGGCTTGAACACCAGGATCACGCCGATCAGCACGGCCAGACCCAGAATCGTGAAGTTGATGGTGTTCTGGTTCTTGTAGGTGATGGGGCGGGTGGGCAGGATTTCCTGGAGCTTGCCGGCGGCCATCAGGCTGCCCGTGAAGGTGAGGAAGCCCAGCAGCACCTCGATGGCGATGACCCCGGCGCGAAAGCCGTTCAGGTGCCCCTCGCCCAGCCAGAGGAAATACTTGGCCGTCCCGACCAGCCCGGCGGCCAGACCGCCGAAGGCGTGCGAGATCGCCGTCCGCTGCGGCACGGCGGTCAGCGGAACCATGGCCAGCGGAATGCCGATGACCGTCCCGATGATCAGGGCCACCGCGATCCACGTGTAGTTGACGATCTCGGGATAGATCAGCGTGCCGACCACCGCGGCGGCCATGCCCCCCACGCCCGCGAACACGCCCCGGCGGGCGGTCCGGGGGTGGCTCATCCACTTGAGCGAGAGAATGAACAGGGCCGTGGCCAGCAGATAGACGAGTTGGGTGACGTGTTCGATCGGTTTCATGGCTTCTTCGGCTCGCGCTCCTTGAACATCTTGAGCATGCGGTCGGTCAGCAGGAACCCGCTGACGATGTTGGTCATCGAGGCGGCGATGGCCACCGTGCCCAACACCATGCTGAGGCTCGAGCGCTGTTCGCCGGTGATGATGATCGAGCCCACGATGGCGATGGCCGATATCGCGTTGGTCAGCGACATCAGCGGCGTGTGCAGCAGCCGCGAAACGTTGCGGATCACCTCCAGGCCGACGAACGTCGCCAGCATGAAGACGAAGGCCATGGAGTAGAAATCAAGCTTCACGTCGTGACTCCCTCGTGGATTTCGGATGAGCCGTCAAGGATTCCGGAACGGAAGGACCGCGGGATTGCGGGTGTGCGCTTCCCTTGGTCTAAAGTCCCTTTCCACGTTCGCACCTTCCCGCCCGTCACCTGGCCGTCGAGGCGAGCCGTTCCTTGACCCGGGCGCTGACCACCTCGCCGCCGCGGCAGACCAGCGTGTCGCGGGTGATCTCGTCGGCCTCGTCGATCTTGATCTGTCCATCCTTGCCGATCAGATGGTTGAGAAAGTTCGAGACGTTCTTGGCGTACATCTGGCTGGCGTGGTAGGGCACCTGGGCCGGGAGGTTGGTCGGGCCGAGGATGCGCACGCCGTCCACGGTGACGCAGGCGTCGGCCTGGGTGAGCGCGCAATTCCCGCCGCGCTCGGCGGCCAGGTCGACGATGACCGAGCCGGGCGGCATGCCCCGGACGCCCTCCTCGGTCACCAGCAACGGCGCCCTGGCCCCGGGCACGGCCGCCGTGGTGATGACCACGTCGTGAGCCGCCACCACCCTGGCCAACTGCTCGCGCTGCTTCTGGTAGAAGGCCTCGTCCATTGTCCTGGCGTATCCGCCGCCGCCCTCGGCGTCCGAGGCCGCCAGGTCCAGCTCGACGAACTTGGCCCCCAGGCTCTGGATCTGTTCCTTGACCGCTGCCCGCACGTCATAGGCGCTGACCACCGCCCCCAGCCGCCGGGCGGTGGCGATGGCCTGCAAGCCGGCCACGCCCGCGCCGATCACCAGCACGCGGGCCGCCGCGACCGTCCCCGCGGCGGTCATGAGCATGGGGAACATCCGCGGCAGGGCCTCGGCCGCCAGCAGCACCGCCCGATAACCGGCGATGGTGGCCTGCGAAGAGAGCACGTCCATGCTCTGGGCCCGGGTGATGCGCGGCAGCAGTTCGAGCGCGAAGGCGGTGACGTTCCGCCCGGCCAGGTCGCGGACGCCCTCCGGCGCGGAGAGCGGATCAGCCATGCCGATGAGGACCTGACCCGCGCGCAACAGCTCGAAATCGGCCCGACCGGCCCGCGGGTTCGCGCCGGCGAAGCGCACCTGAACCAGCACGTCGGCCGCGAAGACTTCGGATCGGCCCGCGACCTTCACGCCCGCCCTGGCGTAATCCTCGTCGCGGAAGCCCGCCTCAAGGCCGGCGCCGGCCTCGACGCGAACCTCCAACCCCTTCTTGACCAGCCCGCCCGCCGTCGCCGGAACCAGCGCCACGCGACGCTCGCCCGGATATGTCTCTTTCGGAACACCAATGACCATGACCATTCCACGTGTAACAGACCGCTCAGTGACCGCGCGACCGAGCGATACCGTGTCGTCCTATTCACGACGACCGATCGCTTTGACAACGGTGCGGTTTTCTGGAGCGCGCCTGAAAGCCCGCGGGGGACCGGCTTCCGGCCGGTCGGTTGTCGGGGCCTCAGGATGCACGCTCAGCCTGGAACCGTCGCCGACCCCCTCGCCGGGCCGCTCGCCGGGTTGCCCGCCGGACGGGTCGCCGGCCGAGGATACATCGGCTGAAACGAAACCCGCGCCACCCGCCAGTATTGCTTTCCTTCGCCGCCCGTTTCCCTGGCCAGCTCCACGCGGAGCAACTGGTGCCCGTTGAACGCTTCGTCGGGCCCCGGGGGATCGGGCCAGACCTCGCAGAGCACGACCGCCGACGAGGCACTCTGGCTCGACACGCGCATCCGGGCCATGGCCCTGGCCGGGTCCTGCTCGAAGCTTCCGACGTAAAACGCCACGATCGGCGCCCACAGGTTGACGATGCGGTGGATTGCCTTGTCGCGGCCCGCCCCCAGCGAGGCATACCGTGCCGGATTCGGGGAGGACTTCCGGTAGGCCTCCAGGAGCCGCCGTTCGATCTCGCCTGGAGCGGCCAGCGACCAAGTGGCCAAGGCGGCCTTCTTCTGGTCCTCATGCCGGTGCGACCGGGCGGCTTTCACGTCGTCGGCCAGCGCGCGGAGCAGGACGTAAACCACCTGCTGCGGCGTGGCCGACTCGTCGAGGGTGACGCCATAGTGCGTGACCGCCTCGACCTTGGCCGGCGGCACGGCCTCCTCCGGGTCGGAACACCCCCCGACCCACGCCAGGCCCGCCGCCAGCAGCAACCCGCCCGTCCGGCCCGGCCGCCATCGCCCATGTCGCATGTCGCTCCGCGTCCCGCGTATCTGACCGCGCTGCACCATCATGGTGGAGAAGTCTACGCGCCCACGGACAATCCCGCAATCGCCGCGCCCGGCGAGCCGGATGTCCGGGACCGTGACAGCGTCGGTTGAGGCAGGAACGTGGAACGGCGGAACGGTAGTGTTGCAGGCATGGCCCCGAAAAGCCGCGGCTGATCGCCGAGGCCTTGGCTCGCCGGACCGGTCTGGAAGGACTGAAATGTCGCCGAAAGCCGCCATTCTGTCGATATTTGCATCGTGATCCGATTGGGGGTAAAATCCCGGTTTCGGATTTGGCGGGAAAAAGCGGCCCCGAGAGCCGCTCCCGCCCTCTGGCAGGCGGCTAGAATTGTGCGTGTCGGGATGGCCGCCTACTCGTGATACGGGCCTTGCGATGAGCGACGGTCAAACCTCCGGCGGGGCGATCATCGTGCTGGCGTCGAGCCACGGCCCGCCCGCGGACACCCTGGATCAGCTCAAGGCCTTAGGCGAGGTCGTGGTGGAGGGCCTGTCGTCGGCCGCCGCCATCCCGGCCGGTCGGCCCGGATGCCGGCTGCTGGCCATGACCCCCGCTGATTTCGCTGAGGTGCTGCGCATCTCCGGCGAGCAGCAGGTCAACGCGCTGCTGGAGGCCATCGGGCAGGGCGTGGTCCTGTTCGACGCCAACGGCCGGGAGGCCTGGTCCAACTCCCGGCTCAACCAGTTCCCCACCGAGGTCCGCGAACGGGTCCGCAAATACTGCACCGAAGGCGCCGCCCAGGGCCCGGCCCTCCGCCCGCGGAGCATGAGCCTGGTCACCGAGGGCGACCAGTACTTCGACGTGACCATCACCCCGCTCTCGGATGCCCCGGGCGAACACCGCCGCGTGGTGGCGGTGATCTCCGACGTGACCCGGGCCCGCCGGCTGCAACGCAAGATGGACGCCATCGACAACGCCGGACGCGAGCTGGTCAGCGTCGATCCCGAACAGCTCTCCAAGATGGACGCCCGCGGGCGCCTCGAACTGCTCGAACGCAAGATCCTCCGTTACACCCGCGAGCTGCTGCAATTCAACAACTTCGCCATCCGGCTGCTGGACCGCAGCACCAACAAGCTCGAACTGGTGCTCTGCGCCGGGTACCCCACTGAGGCCCAGCTCATCGACATTTCGGCCTCCACCGAGCACCAGGGCATCAGCGGATACGTGGCCGCCACCGGGCGAAGCTACATCTGCCCGGACACGCGCAACGACCCGCGCTACCTGCGCGGCATCGACAACGCCCGCTCGTCGCTGACCGTGCCGCTCCGCCTGCATGACCGCGTGATCGGGGTCTTCAACATCGAGAGCGACAAGGTGGCGGCCTTCACCGAGGAAGACCGCCAGTTCGCGGAAATCTTCGGGCGCTACGTGGGGGTGGCGCTTCAGATCCTCGATCTGCTGGTGCTGGAGCGCCACGTGGTCACCGACCGTCTGGCCGACAACGTCACCGCCGAGATCGCCGGTCCGCTGGGTGAAATCCTGGCCGACGCCAGCACCCTCATGGAGGAGTACATCGGGCACGACGACCTGCGTCACCGCCTGGCCGCCATCACCGAGAACGTGGTCAAGATCAAGGAATCGATCAAGCAGGTCATCCGCCCGACGGGAGGCCTCCTGGGGGCCAAGCCCAAACCGCCGCAGGCCGATCCGGTCCTGGCCGACAAGACCATCCTGGTGATCGACGATGAAGAGGTGATCCGCCTGGCGGTCTGCGACGTGCTGACCAAGCACGGGGCCCGAGTCGAAGTCGCCCGCGACGGAGCCGAGGCCCTGGCCATGATCCGCCAGCGGGTGTACGAGCTGGTCATCACCGACATCCGCATGCCCGGATTCGACGGCTACAAGATTTTCGCGGCGGTCAAGGACCTCCATCCGGAGTGCCCGGTGATCTTCATGACCGGTTTCGGATACGACCCCAACCACTCGATCATCAAGGCCCGGCAGGAGGGGCTGTCGGGCGTGCTGTTCAAGCCGTTCAAGGTCGATCAGTTGCTCGCCGACGTGCGCGCCGCCCTGACCGGTTCGGCCAAGACCTCGCAGTAGCCGACCGTCGCCGTTCCCGCCTCAGACGGTTCCCCCTTTCCAGTCGGCCGCGTCAGGACGGGAGCGCCGGGCTTACGTC
>JABRVU010000557.1:0-3307 GCA_039961895.1 Phycisphaerae bacterium
GAAGCATCCTCTGGCTGTCGGCCTGTCTGGCCGTCACCGTTGGGTCCGCCGTGGCGGGCGCACCCGTCTTTTCGGCCCGGCGTTTCACCGGCGCCGTTCATTTCTTCGAGCGCGACGTGGCCGTCATGCTCACCCCGATCATCCTGGGGCTGGCCGGCTGGGCGGGCGTCGGGGCGCATGGCCGGCCCCGGCTTGAGGCCAACGGGCCGTCGGCATGGACGCTCGTGAGTCTGGCGGGGTTGGCGGCCGGGTTGCTTGGCGCGCCGGTGACGCTGCCGATCGTCCTTCTACCGCTCTGGTATGGGCTGCCGGCGGCGCTGGCGGCGCTGACCCGATCGGCCGCTCGGCCCGAGCCGCCGGGCCTCGGCCGGCTGGTTCCGCTCGGAACGCTGATCCTGCTTGCGCTGCTGCTCTGGGGCCCGCTGATGCAATGGAGCGGCCTGGCCCTGGCCGCGATCATGCTGCTGCCCCTCCCGGCCTGATTTTCCGACCCCCCAAGTTGCATTGACACCAGCGTTGCATATCACAACGCCGAGGTTGAATCATTCATGGTCGGACCCCGCCCAGAACGAACCCGGGCAACGGCCTGGCAGAAGGCCTGCGCAGCTTGGAAAGACCGAGCTGGTAAACCGCTCGGCAGCCCTGTGCTTGGCCCGACGGCGACGCCCCTGCTGCGCGGTGCCTGGAGCCGCCACCGGCCCCACTACCCCTCTCTCGTCCGACACGCACCTCCATTCCACCTCTCAGCATCATCCCCGTTGCCCAACCCGGGCATTCTGGACAGAATCGGCTGCAAGCCGGGGTTTTGGCGCACGGTTCTGGGGATAGGCTCGTCCCGTCCGGGCCTCGATTCCGGCCGGAAAACAAGGGCGATCGGTATCCAAGACCCCAGCAGCCCGAACGTCTTGCGATACCCGGTGCCGTGGATCAACCTCCCGCCCTTGAGCCGCCGCTTGCCCGGCACGGGTCGCGCGCGTATCCTTTCCACCCGAACTGAAGGACTCGCCGGCGGCCGTTCTCATGACTCACAGCGCACCTCCAACCGACCGCGAACGGTTCGCGCAGCAGGCCCTGCTCGTGGTCCTGGTTCTGGCCGGCCTGGCCGGGGCCTGCGCGGCCTGGGCCTGGTGGGGAACCGGCGACCTGAAGTCCACCCTGATGTGCTCGGCCGGGTGCGGCTACATCCGCGCGGGAACGCTCTCGGCCGGCGACATGCTCCCCGCGACGTGCCCCCGTTGCGGCCGGAACAGCCTGGTACCGGCTTTTCACTGCCCCAAGTGCCGCTCGGTCAACGTCTGGAATGAATCGCGCGGGCTGCCCCCGCCCACGCGCTGCGGGAAGTGCGGCCAGGAGGTCTGGCATGAGAAGTAGAACCGGTCACGAGGATTCCCCCCCTCGCTTCCACCGCGGCTTGAGTCTCATCGAGGTGCTGGTGGTGGTGGCCATCATCGCCCTGTTGCTGACCATCCTGCTGCCCTCGATGCATCAGGCCCGCCAGCAGGCCCGGACCAGCGCCTGCGCCGCCAAGCTCCAGCAACTGGGCCGGGCCGGTGCCGCCTACCAGACGGTCGGGCGGGGCTGGTTCCCCGGCTCGCCCTGGTCCACGGGGTATTCGGCCATGAACAGCGACCTGCCCGGCGGCGACTGGCCGCGCTTCTCCGCCATCGACCGGCTCATCGTCGACTGGTTCGACTACGCCACCCCCCTGCGCGTGCAGATGCAGGGGGCCCGCTCCATCCCCCACGACCGCAACCGGATGCTCGTGTTGTTCACCAGCGACGTCTTCAACTGCGATTCCAACCCCCATACCTCGGTGCCGTTTCCGCTGGGCACGCCCGGCCCGGTGATCCGCTCGATCAGCTACCTGGCCATGCTCTCGCTGATGCGCAGCGGCCCGGAGGGCTACGAGCGCTCGAAAGGCATGGCCTGCATGAGCACCGGGGCGCTGCCCGGGCACGTGGGCCAGCGCGCCGAGTGGGAGATGTCGATTCCGGCCGGTTATTACCCACGCATCGACCGGATTGGACGGGAGTCCCTCAAGGTCTTCCTGGCCGACGGGTTCCGGTTCTACGACGAGGCCAAACGCATCTACGACTATGACTTTTCGGGCTTCCGCAGCTCGAAGGGCATCGGCAACGTCGAGACGCCGCCCTGCGCGGCCGGCAACCGCTATAACGAGATGTACAACGTCGCCCGGCGCTACGCCTACCGCCACGGCGACAACGATCGCATCAACGCCCTCATGTTCGACGGGCACGTCGGCTCGCTGCGCGTGGACTATCGCCGATCCGCGGGCGGCCCCGACCCCTACTCCGGCTACACCGGCGAGGCCGTCCATCCCAAGCACTACTACCCGTCAGGCACGGTGGTGAGACAGCCCGACTTCCTGCACCAGCCGCTGCCGGCGGGGCTGGTGCTGCCGTGAACCCGTTGGCAAAGAGCGTCGTCAGGTCTCCGGCCAGTCGCCGGTGAAGATCTCGACCGCCGGGCCGGTCATGTAGACGTGGTCGTCGTCAGGGTTCCAGTCGATGAGCAGGTCTCCGCCGGGGACGTGGACGGTGGCCCGGCGGGCGCATCGTCCGGTGAGGGCCCCGGCCACCACGACCGCGCAGGCCCCCGTGCCGCAGGCCGCCGTCGCCCCGCTGCCGCGCTCCCAGTGGATGGCCCGCAGTTCGTCCGGCGAGATCACCTCGGCGAAGTGCACGTTGGTCCGCTCGGGGAAGAGCGGATGGTTTTCAAGGGCGGCGCCTTCGGCGGCCAGGACCTTCGGCGACAGCAGGGCGAGGGGAACGTCGAAGACCACCGCGTGGGGGTTGCCCATCGAGACGCAGGTCATCCGTCCCGGCCGGCCGGACACGTCGACGGGGTGGTCCTTCATCTGCTCGGCCGAAAGCCTGACCGGCAGGTCCTCGGGGCGCAGCCGTGGCCGGCCCATGTCCACGCGGGCCAGGGCCACCCGCCCGTCGCGGAGGGTCAGGTCGATGGTCATCAGGCCCGCGTCGGTCTCGATGCGCAGCGGGTTGCGCCGACTGATCCCGTGGTCATAGACGTACTTGGCCACACAGCGGATGCCGTTGCCGCACATCTGCCCGCGCGAGCCGTCGAGGTTGTACATCTCCATCCGGGCATCGGCGGAGGCGGAAGGACCGATGAGGATCAGCCCGTCGCTGCCCACGCCGGTGTTGCGGTCGCTGACCGCCCTGGCCAGAGCGGGAGCGTCGGCCACCCGCTCCTCGAAGCAGTTGACATAGACATAGCAATTGCCCAGCCCGTGCATCTTGGTGAACTTCATCGGCGTGATTATAGC
>JABRVU010000558.1:0-5502 GCA_039961895.1 Phycisphaerae bacterium
CGATGATGAACTTGAGGCGCAGGGGAAGCTTGAGGCCGGCGGCCTGGAGGCAGCGCATGGCCGCCAGGTGGGTGAAGACCTGCCCCTTGTCGTCAGCGCTGCCGCGGGCGTAGAGGGCCCCCTCGCGCAGAGTGGGCTCGAAGGCCGGCGAGTGCCACAGCTTGGGGTCGCCGACCGGTTGCACGTCGTAATGGCCGTAGAAAAGCAGCGTCGTCGGCCGGGCGACGCCCTCGACCGCGCCGCTGTCGGCGAACACCGCGGGATGCCCCTTGGTGTTGATGATCTCGGCGCGCAGGCCGGCGCCGGCAAGCTGGTTGCGGACCCACTCGGCGCACTTGCGGCAGTCCCCGGCGTGGGCCGGCTGGGCCGAGATGGTCTCGAAGCGCAGGAAAGTCATCAGGTCGTCGAGCAGCGCTTTGCGTTGCCGCTCGAAGACGCTCAAGGCCGGCTCGACGGTCATGGCAGCTTCCTTTCCGTGTGAACCGGCCAACAGCATACCGCCCGCGCCGCGCAGGGCAACGCGCGGGGGAGAGAAGGCGGGGCGCATTTCAGAGCAAGCCTCGGAAGACCCGGCAGACCGCGTCGACCTCCGCCTCGGTCAGCAGACCGTGGAACGGCAGCGCCAGCGTGCGGTCCGAAAGAGCCTCGCACACGGGGAAGTCGCCGCGGCGAAATCCGAACCGCTCGACGTAGAACGACTGGAGATGGATGGGCGTGAAGTAGTTGTTGGTGCCGATGCCGTGCTCACGGAGCCGGTGCATGATGCGGTCGCGGTCCTGGCGGGTGTAATCATCGCTGAGCCGGACCACCATGACGAACCAACTGATCCGGCATTCCGGCAGGATGCGCTGGAGATGAATCCGCTTCTCGTCGCCGAGCCGGTCGAGATACATGCGGGCCACGCCGGCCCGGCGGGCGAGGATCTCCTCCACGCGGCTCATCTGGGCCAGCCCCAGGGCGCAATTGATCTCGCTGAGCCGATAGTTGTATCCGAGCCGGGCGTGGGCCAGCCAGCCGGCGGCTTCATCGCGGCCCTGGTTGCGCATGGAGCGGCAGAGGTCGGCCAGGGCGTCGTCGTCGGTGACGATCATGCCGCCTTCGCCGGTGGTGATCTGCTTGTTGGGATAGAAGCCGAAGCAGCCGGCCTCGCCCAATCGTCCGGCCGGCCGGCCCTTGTAACGGGCGCCCAGGGCCTCGCAGGAATCCTCCAGCACGCGCAACCGGTGCTTGGCCGACAGCGCCAGGATGGGGTCCATGTCCGCCGGCTGGCCGAACACGTCCACGGGAAGGATGGCCTTGGTCTTCGGCGTGATCGCCGCCTCGATCCGGGCCGGGTCGATACACCAGGTGGACGGATCCACGTCCACGAAGACCGGCCTGGCTCCCTCGAACAGGATGCAGTTGGCCGAGGCCACGAACGAGAACGGCGTGGTGATGACTTCGTCGCCGGGTCCGATATTCATGGCCCGCACGCACAGGTGCAGGCCGCTGGTGCCGCTGTTGACCGCGACGGCGTGGCGGGCACCGACGTAATCGGCCACGGCCCGCTCGAATTCCGCCAGCCTGGGCCCCAGCGACAACTGCGGCGTCATCAGGACGGCGCTGACCGCCTCGCGCTCGCGGTCGGAGATGTCCGGGCGGGACAAGGGGACGTTCATTCGGCCTCCCAACGGGTGCGGAACCAAAGGGGCATTGTACCTCCGGGTCGGCTCTGCCGTTATACATCCATCGTGCAAACCGGCCCGCAAGTTCGCATCGCCTTGCCAACGGAAAGGCCGTTTTTATGATACGCGGACTTTCCCGTCGCGGCTGCGGGCCACGCGAGGTCGAGGCCGGGGCGGCGCCGGTTTCCGGCCACTGTCCGGCCGATTGAAAGCCCGGGCCGCCGCGGGCGGCGACCGGGCCGTGCGGAGTGGTCATCCTGAAGGAGTCCACCGTGATCGACAAGTCGTTGATGGAGAGAATCCGATCGAAAAAGGCCCTGGTCGCCATCATGGGCATGGGCTACGTGGGGCTGCCGCTGGCCCGCAGTTTCGCCCGCGGCGGGCTGAAGGTGCTGGGCTACGACGTGGACCAGCAGAAGGTCCGCAAGCTCAACGCCGGGCAGAGCTACATCGAGCACATCCCCAGCTCGTTCATCGCCGAGATGCGCCGGGCGGGGCGGTTCGCGGCGACGGCCGACGCGCGCCAGCTCAAGAAGGCCGACGCCGTCATCATCTGCGTGCCCACGCCGCTGTCCAGGACCCGCGACCCGGACATGACCTACGTGGTCAGGACGGCCGAAACCATCGCCCAGAACGCCCGGGCCGGACAACTGGTGGTGTTGGAAAGCACCACCTACCCGGGCACGACCCGCGAGCTGGTCAAGCCGATCATCGAGCGCAGCGGGCTGAAGGCCGGCAAGGACTTCTTCCTGGCCTTTTCGCCCGAGCGCGAGGACCCGGGGCGCAAGGATTACAGTACCGAGACGATTCCCAAGCTGGTGGGCGGGCTGGAGCCCAGGAGCCGAGAGCTGGCCGTCGCCCTGTATCAGCACGCCATCAAGACCGTGGTGCCGGTCTCGAGCTGCGAGGTGGCCGAGGCCGCCAAGATCGTCGAGAACGTCTACCGCTGCGTGAACATCGCCATGGTCAACGAGCTGAAGATGGTCTTCGAGCGCATGGGCATCGACGTCTGGGAGGTCATCAACGCGGCCAAGACCAAGCCCTTCGGCTTCCAGGCCTTCTACCCCGGCCCGGGCCTGGGCGGGCACTGCATCCCCATCGACCCGTTCTACCTGACCTGGAAGGCCCGCGAGTACGGGATGGCCACGCGCTTCATCGAGCTGGCCGGCGAGATCAACACCTCCATGCCCGAGTACGTGGTCGAGCACGTGGCCCACGCCCTCAATCAGCACCGGAAACCCATCAGGGGGTCGAAAATCCTGGTGCTGGGGCTGGCCTACAAGAAGGACGTGGACGACATCCGCGAGTCGCCCTCCATTGAGCTGATCGAACTGCTCAAGGAGCGGGGCGCGAAGGTGGACTACAACGATCCGCACGTGCCCAGCACGCACAAGCAGCGCGAGCACGACCTGAAGATGAAGTCGGTGCCGCTCACGCCGGCGGCCCTGAAGGGCTACGACTGCGTGCTCATCTCGACCGACCATTCGGACTACGATTACCGCATGATCGTGAAGAACGCTAAACTGGTGGTGGACACGCGCAACGCGACGGCGAACGTGAAGGGGCCGAAGAAGAACGTGGTCAAGGCGTGAGGCCGGCGGTGGCGCCGGCGGCGCGTGGCGCTCGCCGGTCCGTCGGGACGATCATGCCCCAGGAGATCGAACTCAAGCTCAAGGTGGCCGCCCACGACCCGGTCCGCCAACGGCTGCGGGAGCGGGGGGGCCGACCGCTCGGACGGGTCGTGGAGATCAACCGCATTTTCGACGACGCCGGGCGCACCCTGCTGGCCGGCGGCCGCGGGCTGCGCGTCCGCGAGTGCCTCGACGAGCACGGCCGGCGACTGCGGGCGGCGCTGACCTACAAGGGCCCCAAGGCCCCCGGGGACGTCAAACGCCGGGAAGAGATCGAGTTCGCCATCGATGACCCGGCCGCCGCCGCCGAGCTGCTCGCCGTCCTGGGCTACACCGAGGCCGTCCACTTCGAGAAATACCGCGAATCCTGGCGGCTGGCCGGCTGCGAGGTCGAACTCGACGAAATCCCCCACCTGGGCGCGTACGTCGAGATCGAGGGCCCCGATGAAGCCTGCATCCGTCGGGTTCAGGAGGACCTCGACCTGGTCGGGGCCGAAGTCGTCCGCAGAAGCTACGTCGGCCTGCTGGTCGATTACTGCCGCCGGCGCGGGTTGCCCGCCGATGCCATCCGGTTCTGAGGCCGCGGCAGGGCGCCGTTGGCTCACTTCTTCAGTTCCCATTCCTCAGTCCCCAGCGTTTCGACGTGCACCCTGAGGGGTCTTGAGAGCCCATCCGACAACCCGCGTGGGACCGGTTGTCAGCCGGTCGGTTGTCGAAGTTTCGGGAGGGGCGCTGTGAGCTCCATCCTGGTCTACAACACCGAGGTCAACAGCGGGTCGAACCAGCGGCGCTGGCCGTCGTCGCATTGCAGGATGAGCCCGCCGGCCGGATCGACGGCGATGGTTCGGCCGGCGTATTCGCATCCACCGCTGCGCACGCGCACAGGCGCGCCCAGGGGCTCGGCATAGGCCATCCAGCGGGCGTGCAGGCCGACCGGCGAGGGCCGGTCTTCCCGCGGATCGCCATCGAAGGGCCCATCCCCAAACCCTGACAACCGACCGGCCGAAAGCCGGTCCCACACCGGTCTGGGGATGGGCTCAAGGTCCGCGAGCGTTTCGTCCAGGGCCCGGAGCAGCTCGCGGGCCACGGCGACGCGGTCGACCGGGCGGTCGCTGAGCAGATCGAGCGAGGCGGCCTGCTCGCGCAACTCCTCGGGGAAGTGCCCGGGCCGCTGGTAGCAGTTGATGCCGATGCCGATGACCCAGGCCCGGCCGCCGCCCTCGACGGCCCGGGATTCGATGAGGATGCCGGCCAGCTTCTTTCGCCCCACGCGCAGGTCATTCGGCCACTTGATCGCGGGGGCCACGTCGGTGGAGCGGCGAATCGCGTCGCAGGCGGCGACGGCCGAGGCCAGCGTGAGCCATCCGCCGTACTCGCCCCCGGCGGCGTCCGCCCCGGGCCCGCTCCTCGGGCGGAGCACCACGCTGCACAAGACGCCCGCCCCGCGCGGGGCCAGCCACTGCCGGCCCAATCGGCCGCGACCGGCGCTCTGATAGTCGGCGAACACCGCCAGCCCGTCGGCGTCGGGGTCGGCGGCCGACGCCAGGGCCACCGCGTTCGTGCTGTCGGTCTGGGCCAGAGTGATGATCCGCCGCCCCACCCGGCGCGGCGACCAGCCGGCCAGCAGCATGGCAGCCTCCAGCAGCGGGCGGTTGAGATCGGCCATGACGAGAACGTAATCCGGCCGGGCGCCGCGTTCAATCCTCATCCGGGTGCATGCATCCCGGCGTTGCCTGCCGCAACGCCGGGGGAAACGCCGTCCGCCGCCCCGTCAGCCGGGGGGTTCGATGAATCCGTAATAGCGTCCCATCCAATAGGGCAGCAGCCAGTAGACGCCGTCGCTTTCGGTTTCGCCGCCGTCGCCCTGAACCGCCAGCCACGGGTTGTCGTCCCAGCGCACCACGCCGCGCTCGCTGGGCGGCGGCAGCCGGTCGGTCTGCATCGACTCGGGCTCCGGGAAGCGAACCACGCGCAGATCCTCGCGTCGGCTGTTGTCCACGCGCCAGCGAACCAGGTCCAGCGGAGCGTCCCTCAGGAAAGCGACTGAATCATCAAGTTGCCGGTCACGACCGACCAGCCCGCCGTAGACGAAGTTGAAAAACGGGCTCTTCTCCGCCCGGATGCCTTCGTACCAGCGGTCGAGACTTTCACGATACAGACGCCGAAGCGCGGGGTCCCGCTCGTACAGGACGAGGGCGGGGTAAGCC
>JABRVU010000559.1:0-4645 GCA_039961895.1 Phycisphaerae bacterium
GACTTCGCGGGTCTGATCGAGCAGCACCTTCCCGCTGGCAGGTGTCGCCTCGACGGCCCGCAGATAACCGAAATGGCGTGACCGGCCGCCCGGTGGGCCCGGCGGTCCCGACGCGCTCTTCAGCGAAGCCGAAACGAACGTCCCGCGGCCGACGTGGCGGATCACCAGGCCCTCGGTGGCCAGGTCGGTCAGTGCCTTGTTGATGGTCTTGGCGTTCGCGTCATACAGGCGGGCCAGCTCGCGTTCCCCGGGCAGCTTTCCAGCCAACTCACCTTTTTCCACCGCCTGACGCAGTTGCTCGCGCACGCGCTGATACTTGTAACTCAAGGGTGTCGACCTCTACGCTTGTCAAGACTGCGCCCATTGCAGCATCACGCTCTCGGTGTCGGGTCCCGAGGGATGTGAAGGTACGACCGAAATGAGCCCAGGCACTCAGGGGTCGGAAGGCGCCTCGCACGGTGAGACGTACCCGACGCTGGGGTGCATGGTCGGGACTGACGCCGTAACCGTTATTCTGGGGCGTCGCCGCGAAAAAGTCAAACGGATGAGTCGCTTCCGGGAGGTGAGCCCGTGGAACTTTCCGCGGGAAGGGACAGGGTGCTCTGCCCGGCGCCCTCGCGGCCCTCGCGGGCCGTCGCTGGTCGGTGATCTGCCACCGCCAAGGAGGTTGGCGTCCGCTTCCTCACGGGCATGGCCCACATTATGGTAGCGGATCGGACGACTCCATGACGACCCTTTTCCCGCGGCGCGGTGAAGATGGAATCTCCCTGCCGGACGGAAGGGGGACGTCGGCGGAAGCGGGTGACCGGCGAGGCTCCAATCATGCGAAGCAGAGGTTTGTTCGGCAGGAAGCCGCTCGACGTCCAGCAGCGCGAACGCGAGATTCCGCCGCTCGACGAGGACCACGTGCTGGTCAAGGTCCGGGCCTGCGGCGTGTGCGGCACGGACGTCAACTTCCTCCGCGACTGGGCGGGCGAGCCTCACCCGCTGGGCCACGAGATTTCCGCCGAGGTCGTCGAGGTGGGCCGGAACGTCGTCACGGTGTCTCCCGGCGACCGGGTGATCGTCGAGGACTGCACGCTGTGCGGCGTGTGCGAGGATTGCAAGAGCGGCCGGCCGCAGCTCTGCCGCAACATGTTCAACCTGGAGGGTCAGCCGGGCCTGGGCGATTACCTCTCGGTTCGCTTCAACTGCCTGGACCGGTACGAGGGGCTGGACCACGTGTCGGCCTGCCTGACCGAGCCGCTGGCCGTCGCCGTCACCTCGGTGCTCAACGCCCAGGTGCCGCTCGGCGGCAGCGTGGTGGTGCTGGGGCCCGGTCCGCTGGGGCTGATGTCGGCCCGGGTGGCCAGGCTGCACGGCGCCGGATACGTGGCCGTCGCCGGCCCGCCCGCCCGTACGCCGCGGGCCCGCGCCCGGCTCGAGCTGGCCGGCAGGCTCGGCTGCGATCAGGTCATCGAGATCGGAACCCAGGACCTCGAAGCACAGATCAAGCGCAGGTTTCCCAGGGGCGTCGACCGGGTCATTGTCTCGTCCCCGCCGGAGAGCCTCGTCGACGCCCTCACAATCATCCGCTTCGGGGGGATCATCACTTTCTACGGCCTTCACCTCGGCGGGAAGAGCACGGTTCCCGTGGACGTCAACGACCTGATCTTCCGCAAAATCACGCTGGTGCCCACCTTCGCCGAGCCGGCCATCCACTTCCCGCTGGCCCTGGCCCTGCTGCGCGACCGGCGGGTGGACGCCGACCTGCTGGTGACGCACCGTTTCGGCTTCGACCAGGCCCGCGCGGTCCTGCAAAGCATCGTCGAGGGCACCGAGCCGATCGTGAAAGCGGTGATGCTGCCGCACGGCGAGGCGTAAACGCCGGCCGCGTTCGCGTTCGCCCGCCGGGTCAGGTCCGCGTCAGATCGTCGCGCCGCAGGACGTCATCTCCGAGCACCTCGGAGAGCAGGTCGCGGTCCCGGGCGGCGAAGCCCACGTGGCTGTGTCGGCGGAAGCCCTCGGCGAATTGCCAGTCAGCCCGGCCGGTCATCCGGGCCACTTCCCGGCCGCAGAGCCTCATGCTCTCCAGGTAATCGTCCAGGCCCTGGGTCTCGTCCAGCCATTGCCGCTGGCTCTCGTGGCAGCCGAGCATCCTGAGCTTGGTGTCCATCTCGCCGGTGACGTTGACGAACAGCTCGGGCACCACCAGGTTCCTCATGCCGTCGCGGTTGAGGTGCGGCTGGGCGTGGTAGAGATGAACGTCCTGGGTGGTGCGCGGGCGCGGCGGGTCGCTGGCGTAGTGGCCCATGGCCCGGGAGAAGCAGGCCGTCACCACCAGCCGGGCCGTGTTGGTGTGATCCTCCATGTAGTCGTTGAGCGACGGCAGCAGCACGATGGTCGGACGCACCTCGCGCACCACCGCCGACATCTTCCGCAGCAGGGCGTCGTCGTAGAAGATCATGAGGTCATCGACGATGGGCGGGTGATAGACGGCTCCCAGCACCGCGGCGGAGCGCTCGGCCTCGCGGCGGCGGATCCGCGTGATCTGCTCCTCGGGCAGCTCGTTGCTGTCCAGGTTGCTGCGGGCCAGGTTCATCATGTGCGGCTCGAAGCCGGCCCGGGCCAGCAGGGCCAGCGTGCCGGCCATGTTGAACTCCACGTCGTCGGGGTGGGCCCCCACCGCGAATGCCACCGGCCTGTCGCTCACCGTTGATGGACCTCCGCCCGGGCCGGCCATGCGGGCCGCTTGGGTCTCAGCCCCCCAGCTCCTCAAGCAGCCGGATCGCCGCCTCGACCAGCTTCTCGCCCCCGCCGGGCTCGATGATGCAGTTCACCGTCTCGTAGCCGCCCTCGGCGAAGGCCCGGCGCGTGGGGACGTAATGGATACCGGCGTTGGCCAGCTCGATCACGAACGTCGTCTTGAAGGGCGAGGCCTTCTTGATGGCCAGCCCCAGCTCCACGAAGATTTCGCCGGGCAGAGTCACGATGGCCACGTCGTCGCTGATCCGTACGGCCTGCACGTCCACCGTCAGCGTGGACCGGCCCAGCAGCCGCAGGGCGGTCAGCTTGCTGGCCTTGACCTGTTCGAGGAACGGCAGGTCCTTCCCGCCGATCGCGGCCATGTCCTTCTCGGCCTTGGCCATCTCCTGTGGGCTGTATTGCTGGAGGGCCAGTTCGACCCGTTCCTGCCGGACCGCCAGCCGCGGTCCGCGGACCGGATCGAGCCGCCCGATCGCCTGCCTGGCCGTCTCGCCCAACTGCGTGCCGATCTGCTCGGCGGTGCGCTGCTCCTGGCGGCTGACGTCGACGTGGTTCACGTCTCCGCAGCAGCCCGCGCCGAACAGCGAGACGAAACCCGGCCCGAACGCGCCGCGAAGCGTTTTTTCCAGGTGGCCGGGGTAGTCGGCCGAGTACGCCGTCCCGCCGGTGACGGCGGCGTGCAGGGCGAAGCTGCTCAGCAGTGCGATCGGCGCCGCTCCGTCCGCCTCGCAGATGAAGAGCATGTCCAGACGGGGATCGATCGGACCGACCGGCCGAACCACGTTGGGGTCCAGCGGCGAAACCAGCGACCGCACCGAGCCGTCCTTGAGCAGGTAACGGCGGTTGAACGCCGGGGTGGGCGCGACCTCTGCCGAACCGGCCGAGAGTAAGACCGGCCGGAGGTTCGCTTTCGCCCGGACGATCGACTCCACGATCCTCTCGGTCAGCAGGGCCGGGTAATCGACCGTCTGAGTCGGGTCGCGGCCATGAGCCTGGACCGCCAGCCGGTGAAAGTGCGCATGCAGCGGCCCGAAATACAGCGGCCCGCTGTGGGTGTGCGTGCCGGCCACGGCCACGTGAGCGGGCGGGATGCCCGTCCTGCGGCCGGCGGCCTCGCGGGCCGCGTCGGCCACCTCGCGCGAGACGCCGATCAGGTCGCAGAACACCACCGCCGCCCGTTGCCCGCCCTGCGAGAGCACCAGGCATTTGGCCTGCAAGGGGTCGCGGACGCCGGTACTGGGTCGTTCGTAGAAATACCCGGACATGCGGTAGCCGACCGGCGGAGTGATGTCCACCGAGGCCACGCCGGCCGACAACGGCTCGGCCGCCGGCAGCACAGACAACACCACCCACAACATCGGCATCATCATCGTGACGCTCCCGGCGTCGTCAGGAACAAAGCGAACGGCCCGCGTCGCCCCGATGGTATCCCCCGAAACCGTAGGGCTACTTGGCGCTCCGCACGCGCAGGGCGATGTCCTGCGTGTACGGCGGCGAAGCCAGGCTCCTCGCACCGCCCTGATGCGTGAAGTCCTCGGCCTTGTCGATCCGGCCGGTGCGGGTGTTCAGCCATTCGGCGCGGTACGTGCCGGCCGGCAGCTCGAGCGCCAGCTCGGCCCGCGTGCCGCCCAGAACGTAAACCGCGTAGGCCCGGCCCTCCTCGGCCAGGACCCGCACGCTGGCCCGCGCGGTCCGGGCCTCGCCGCCCGAACCGCCCAGCTCCGCGGCGACCTGGCCGCCCCTGACCAGGTCATTGCGCGGCCTCATGCGGACGAACTCGAAGCCGTCCATGAACTCCTTGAGAATCCCGAGCTGGCGGCGCAGCTCGGGGCTTCCGCCGCCGGGTGACTTGTACTCGCGGAGGGTGCCGGCCGGGTGGGCGGGCGTGAAGGAATAATCG
>JABRVU010000560.1:0-6200 GCA_039961895.1 Phycisphaerae bacterium
TCCGGCGCGGCGATCCAGAAGCTGCGCTGATCCTCTCGCTCTCGCCTGCCCATCGCCATCGGCTGGCCCTCCCTGACCGCTTCTGCTCAGATACAGGCCGTATCTATACTGCATGTGTCAAGAAGCGACATTTACCATTTTACCACGGGCTGCTAACGCCGCCCATGCCGGGCGCGCCGTTTGCGGGCTGTTCCCTGCGGCCATGCCCCCCGTTTATGTTCCACAGGTCGCCGGGGGTGGAAGGTTCGGGCCGCCGAAGCATTTCTTGAACACGGTCAGGTCGGCGGGGCCGACGCCGGCGTTGCCGGCCAGTCTGGCGTCCTGGCAGGCCGGGTCGTTCTGGGCGGCGCTGCCGGTCATGCAGGCTTGCAGGTGGCCGTAGTCCTCCATGTCCACGTCGCCGTCGTGGTTGAAGTCTCCGGGTATGGGCGCGGGGCAGCCGTCCGGTCCGACGAACGCGCCGGGCATGGTGCCGGGGCAGGCGTCGCAGGTTTCGCCGACGCCGTCGCCGTCGGTGTCGCGCTGGCTGGGATTGGCGTCCATCGGACAGTTGTCTACCGTGTCGAGGACGTTGTCGCCGTCCTTGTCGGTGTCGCAGACGTCGCCGACGCCGTCCCCGTCGGTGTCGAGCTGATCGGCGTTGGCCAGCGACGGACAGTTGTCGCACATGTCGGCGTGGCCGTCGTGGTCGGTGTCCGGGCCGCTGCCCTGGCCGTAGACGCGCGGGCAGGCGTCGCAGGCGTCGCCGATGTTGTCGTGGTCGAAGTCGGCCTGCGTCCCGTTGCTGAGGCTCGGGCAGTTGTCGAACGCATCCACGACCTTGTCGGCGTCGGCGTCGGTTCCGCTCTTGAGCTTCAGGCCGCGCTCGGGGCGGGTGAAGTTGTGGCACCAGGAGCAGTCGTACTTCTTGCTGGCGACGTGGCGGGAATGAACGGAGGAGAAGCCCTGGCCCTCGTTCTCCATGCCGTGGCACTGCGTGCAGATCGTCGTCAGGGGTGCCTTGACGGCGTAGCCCAGGTCGGTTTTGAGGTTCATGACCGTCGGTCCGCCGGAAAGGGCCGCATGGCACTTGCCGCAGGCCAGGGCGTTGCTCTTGGGTTCGACGCCGTGATTGAGGGTCTGGTAAGTGTGGGTGTTCACGAGGGTCCACGATCCGCTCATGCCCGCGTAGGCCATCCCGTCGGCGACGGCCCGGCTGAAATCGCCGGTGACGAAGAACGTGAACGTCGAGTGCGGAATGATCCGGCCGGTGGCGTCCTGGCGGGCGGCATTGGAACGGTGTTCCTTCATGGGGTAGATCTTGGCGACGTTCGAGCTGACCGACCCGTTGGGGGAGCCGAAGTCGTACTGCCCCTGGTCGTTGAGCTGCGCGACCTGGCCGGTGGCGTAGAGCCGGCTGGTGCCGTCGAACCATTTGTAGCTGGGCGTGAGATTGCTGCCGCGGGTTTCGAAGGGTTTGAGCCCGCCCTGCCCGCCGAGAAGGCTCTGCGACCAGATCGAGGCCCGCCAGTCGCGGGCGATCTCGGTATCCACGCCCTTGGCGTACCTGGGGATGTGGCAGGTCTGGCAGGCCACGTGGACGGCGTGGTTGTTCAGCCCGGCGTCGCCGTGCGGGGCGGCCGGATGACAGCCGGTGCAATCCATGAAGCCGGGCCTGTCGTTCTCCCTCAGGTCCAGCCCACGGCCGTGGACGCGATGGTGTTCGAACGTGTGGCAGGCCTGACAGGTGAGGTTCGCCCCCTGGGGCGACAGGTGGAAATCCACCGTGGTGGTGGGGGCGTTGCAGGCCGAGGAGATGTCGCCGCGCTTGGTTCCGTCGCCTCCGCCGGCGTTGGCGTGGCAGCGCAGGCACGAGGCCCGGGTGGGCAGGTGAACGGTGCGAGCGGCTTCCAGAGCGGTGACGCCCATGGCGGCCTCATCGGGCATGAAGGCGATGCCGTCGGCCGTTTCCACCGGCAGCTGCCACGTGCGGACGTTGCCTGAATAGTCGGTGAAAGTCTGGGGGACGAACGGGCCGGCCCACTTGCGCTTGTACTTGTCCTGGTGGCAGAGCATGCAATCGACGTTGTTCATCTGCTCCTGGGTCAGGGTCCGGGTGGGTTTGAGCCCGTAGCCGGCGTGACAGCCCGAGCAGGTCGCATATGGGCTGCTGCCGGTCATGCCGCAGTAGGTGTTCATGGCGGTGTCGGCCTTGCCGGAGTCGCCGTCGATGTTGGTGACGTTCGGAGTGGGACCGGTCCACTGGTAATGCACGGAGTGGAACACGTCGGCGGCCTGGGCGGAATGGCAGCGGACGCAGGTGGCCGGACCGGCGTAGGAGGCGATGTTGGCGTGGACCTGATCCGCGACCGGGTTGCCGGTCTGGGCCTGGGCCGCCGGGGGGCCGGGAGCGACCCATAACCCGATGAGCATCAGGACCGGCAGGCGGGAAGGAAGGGCGGTTGGCACGGCGAGCCTCCGCGGTGAAGAGGTCTGCGGATGAAACGCCATCGCGGCGAAGGGAATCGCCGACAACGATGGCCGGGTCTACCGGTGCGCCAGTCACGTCGAGTGCCAGCGGGTTTGTGATCTTGTTCACAGGACAGACGGATGGGTAAAGTCGTATGGCATCATCGTGGTGGACCGGATGCATCTTCGAGGTTCAACTCGCACGGCGGCGCGGGGGATATCCCGCATGCGGGGCGGGAAATAGCCCGTTGATTTCTTGAGAATGAGATTCAATTACATCTTTTGAGCCGCCGGACCGGACCGCAGGCGTCCGCCCCTCCGCGCGTCCGCGCGGGCTTCGGGCCCTGGGCACCGATGCAGGCCGCGCCGCTCCTGGACCGCCACTGCGAACATCCGCCCCCGGCGACGGGTCCGCTTGACGCGGCGGAGGCTCGCGGACATAGTGGCGGCCACGGGTAAACCCTTTCCCCTCATTGCCGTCAGGGAGGCGGTCGCATGACCACGAACCGGTCTGAATCAGTCGGGATGTCACGTCGCGGGTTGTTGCGCGCCGCCGGTTCGGCGGCGGCGCTGGCGGCGCTGCCGCGGGTCGGGCTGTCGGAGGAAGCGGCGCCAGGCGCATCGGGCGGGTTCCGCATCGCCCACCTGACCGACATGCACGTGCAGCCGGAGCTCAAGGCCGAGGAGGGCTTCCGCAAGTGCCTGGCGGCCGTCCATGACCTCAAGCCCCGGCCGGAGCTGATCCTCACCGGCGGCGACCTGGTCATGGATTCGCTGGCCACACCGGAGGCAAGAGTCAAAAAGCTCTTCGACCTCTATACGAGCATCTGCAAGGACAGTGACATCCCCATCCGCCACTGCATCGGCAACCACGACGTGTTCGGCTGGTCCTCGGACGGCAAAGTCAGCAAGGAGCACCCCCAGTACGGCAAGAAGATGGCCCAGGAGCGTCTGGATCTGCCTCAAACCACCTACAGCTTCGATCACAAGGGCTGGCACATCTGCATGGTGGACGACATCCTGCCGGCCGAGAACGGCTACATCGGCGGCATCAGCGAGGAGGATCTGGCCTGGCTGGACGCCGACCTGACCGCGGCCGGCGACAAGCCCAAGCTCATCGTCACGCACATCCCCATCGTCAGCGTGGTCATCTTCCGCAACGTCGATGCCACCAAGGATGCCGACGTCAAGATGCCCAGGGGAGCCGTGTGCCAGAACCCCGGCCCGATCTACGGGCTCTTGCGCAAGCACAAGGTGAAGCTGGTGCTGGCCGGCCACCTGCACGACAACGAAGTCCTGCGCTACGAGTACACCACGCACGTGGGCGAGGGGGCGGTCTCGGGCGCCTGGTGGAAGGGGCCGCAGCGGCTCTCGCCGGAGGGCTTCGGCGTGGTCGATCTCAAGCCCGACGGCGGCTTCGAGCACCAATACCTCACCTACGGCTGGAAGGCCGCGCAGGCGTGAGGAGGCCGGTAAGCGTGAAGGCGCCAAGACGGTCTATGACAGTCTGGGGCACGATTTTTCATGAGTGACGGTCGAGCCCGGGTCTCACGTCGCCGCCCCTGACGGGCGGCGGCGTTGACCGAAAGCCAACCCCGGCGTTGAAGGTTGCCGCGCCGGAGATGATGCAACGCCGGGCGTTTCGTCACTGGATCTCCAGCTTGTCCCTGCCGGGCAGCCTGGGGAAGGGCGCGTGCGGCTCGGTCTGATACCAGAAGACCGTCGAGGCGATGTCGTCTTGCAGGGGCAGATAGCGCCCGCCGCTGCGCCAGCCGATCGCCTGGATGGTCACGCGCAGATCGGTCTCGAAGCGGATCGGGTCCATGATGTGCCAGCGGTACATGCCGAAGCGCGTATTGGCCTGGTAGACGCCGTCCGGGCGGATCACCTGGACCAGCCCGGAATACGGCGTGGTGAACTCCTGGTACTGGCGGGTCGCCTTGTTCTCGAAGTTGTACGAGCCGCAGAAGTAATCCTCCGTCCCGGTCCCGGCGATGGTGGGGAAGTACTTGCCGCCGTGCTCGGCCACGCCCTCCTTGGTGCTGACGTTCTCGGGGATGTCGCCGTCCAGGTAGAACTTGATCTCGCCTTCGCCCCACCAGGCGTTGTTGTTGACCTGCCAGGCCAGGTACGTGCCGACGTAGTGCCCCTTGCCCTTCACGCCGTCCAGCAGCGTGACCACCTCCTTGTAGGGCAGCGGGTTGACCCGTCGGAACTGGGCGTGGAAGTAAGCCTCGTCCGCGGGGACGTCGGTGAGCGTGTAGTCGATCTGGTAGTAGACGGTCACGTCCTCCTCGCCGATGTTCTCCATGGTGATTCGGGCCGACTTGCGGAAGGGCATGGGCCAGTAGCAGTTGAAGGCGCTGCCGGGGTTGACGCAGACGGCCAGGGAGCTGAGCGGCGCGAACCGCCCCCAGCCGCAGGCGAAGAAATCGCCCACCGGCACTTCGACCGAGGGGTTCTCCTCGCCGTCCCAGTACATGCGCAGGATGAGCCAGCGCCAGTTGCCGGTGGGGGTGAGCCAGATGTGCTGGATGGCCCCGGAGCCGGTGATCTCGCCCATGGTGAAGTTCTGCCCGGCCTTGATGCGCACGGAGGGCGAGACCTTCCAGCCGAGGCCCAGGTCGCGGGCGGCGCCCTGGCCGGTGCCGGTGGTGGCCATGCCGGCCTTGCCCTTTTCGCCGGTGAAGTTCTCGGGGCAGATCGAGCGGGTCCTGGCGTTCGAGAGCCGCGAGAGGTTGCCCATGTTCATGTGCAGGCCGTTGAACCCCCCGGCGGAACCGGACGGCTGGGCACAGGCGCCCGTCACCAGCAGGCCCGCGAAGAGACACGCCGCCAGAAGGGGGGTTCCGAATGACGAGATCATGGTCGCTCCTTTTCTGAGAAAACCGCCGAGGTCATCCTCCGGCGCCGCCGCCGGCTCCGCACCGGCCGTTGAGCTTACCGAGACCGGCGGTTTTCTTCCATCAGGCATCCGGCCGCGCGACGAAACCCGCGCCCAGGCGCCGTCCTAGCCCCGGTGCCGGGCCGAAGGCCGGAGCGATCGGCTTTCGAGCCCCCCGTCGCCCGAGAGTTGTGACCCACCAGGCGCGTGAGGCGGCGCGTGACAGAATCGCCGGCCGCCCTGAAGATGAAGCCATGGCTGCCTCCGCGCGTCAACGACGTACGCCAGTTTCGGCCGGTTCGCCGGCGCCGCTGGAACACGCCTGTCACTATCCCTGGGTCCGGCTTCGATCGGGCAGCGCCCACCAGTTCATCTACCGGCGGATGATCTCCGAGGTCGATCCGCAGGCCCGGCCGGGCGACGTGGTCGCGGTCTACAAGCGCGACGGCGCGTTCTTCGGCCACGCCTTCTATCACGACCGCTCGCAGATCGCCCTGCGCGTACTCTCCCACGAGCCCGCGGCGGTCGATGAGGCCTTCTTCCGCAAGCGGCTGGAGACGGCGCTGGAATGGCGCCGGCGGCTCTTCGGCGCCGACTCCGCCACCGACGTCTACCGCCTGGTGCATTCGGAGGGCGACTGGCTCAGCGGCCTGGTCGCCGAGCGCTACGCCGACGCCATCGCCATCGAGGTCTTTTCGCTGGGCGTCTATCGGAGGCTGGAGCTGTTCCAGCGGCTGTTGACCGAACTGACCGGCCTTTCGCGGTTCGTGGTCCGGGCCGACGAGCGGGTCGAACAGCTCGAGGGCTTCCGGGTCCGGCGCGCAGGTCCACCCGGAAGCGCAGGCCGTTCTCGCGCACGGTCACGCCC
>JABRVU010000561.1:0-4264 GCA_039961895.1 Phycisphaerae bacterium
GCCATACCAGAACTCGGCGTCGGCCGCCAGCCCCAGGGTGGTCAGCAGATCGCCGATGGCGACGGCCTGGGCCGCGTCGGCGGGGTTCACGACCATCTCGGCCAGGGCCCATTCGAGGCGCCAGGCCGGGGTCTGCTCGACGCCCTGGAGCTGATCCAGGAGCTGGCGGGCGGCGAAGTTCATGCCGAAGTCGGCCAGGGCGGCCTGGGCCTCCGCCAGGGCCTGCTGCCGCTCGCCGCGGTTGGCGTGGAACTCGGCCAGGCGCCGGTGCAGGTCGCTGCGCACCTCGCGGGGCAGGGCCGCGGCATCCTTGAGCGATTGCCGCCAGGCAACGGCCCGTTCCTCGGCGGTCTGGAGCGCGTCGGTGGCCCGTTCGATCAGCCGCAGGTGAGCGGCCACGTCATCGGGTGCCCGGCGGACGTACTCGGCCAGCGCCGCCCGGGCCTGGTCGGGCTGATCGAGTGCGAAGAGCAGGTCGGCCTGCCAGTACCAGGCCTCGGGCAGGGCCGGTTCGACCCGGCCGGCGGCCTGCATCAGCAGCAGGGTCATGTGCGCGTCGGCGTTGGTGAGCGAAGCCTGGGCCGAGAGCGGATAATCGCGCCCCAGGTGCACCAGCCACTCACCCGTCGAAAGGGGCCCGGCCAGCGCGGGGGCGGTAAAGATCGCGACCCCCAGCAAGCGGCGAACGTGTGCAAGCATGGGTTCGAGTTCCAGGTCCAAGCGCCCGACGCCGACGGCGCTACCGGCCTGTCGTCGCCGGTCGGTGAGCGTGCATCATAAGGCCGCGGGTATCGGCCGGCCGAAGCCGGGCCCGCATGGGCTTCAGGTGCCTCTTATCTCCGAAACCGCCGGCTTCCGCAAACGCCCGGCCGAATAATCGTATCGGCCGGACAGATAACCGTATCGGCGGGGCAGCCCGCTGCGCCGCGGGGGGGGGCATGGCCACACGGTACTCCGCGTGGGTGGCCATGCGAATGGCCGAGTCGCGCATCGCGGGGCTCCGGCTGCTCGAGCGCCCGGTGCCTGGTGCTGCGTCGATGGTTTTCAACATTGCCACGCAAAGCCGTGGCCATGCCACCCACGACGCCAGCCAAAGGCCAGGCCACACCACACCTCGCCACGCCCCGGGTTCGGACGGCGTAAGCAACGCTGTTTGACCGGAATTCCCGCCGCGTCCCGTCGGCGGGGCCGGGTCACGACGGCGGGGGATTGAGCGCCGGGGACAAATGGGTATGATCTGGTTCCAAGTCGCCCCGACCTCGCTGGAGGCGGAGCCGTCCGAACGGACGAATGGAACCACCAGGAGCCGAAGCGGCCAGCCGTTCATTTCGATCACTCGCCGCAAGGAAGGAGAACCACTCATGGCTACGCCGTCGAACCGTCGTGATTTTCTGAAGGCCAGCGCCGCCGTCGGCGCCGGGTTCTGGATCGCCACCCGCGAAGGCCTGGCACAGAACCGCTCGCCCAATGAGCGGATCAACGTCGCCTCCATCGCGGTGGGCGGGAAGGGAGACAGCGATTCCAACGATGCCGGAAGACTGGGGAACCTGGTCGCGATCTGCGACGTGGACGAGAACACCCTCAACCGCAAGGCCGAGAAGTTCCCCAAGGCCAAGAAATACACCGACTTCCGGAAGATGCTCGACGAGATGGGCAAGGAGATCGACGCGGTGACGGTGAGCACGCCCGACCACCAGCATGCCTTCGCGGCCCTGCTGGCCATCTCGATGGGCAAACACGCCTTCGTCCAGAAGCCGCTCTGCCACGACGTCTGGGAGGCCCGGACGCTGACCCTGGCGGCCAAGAAGCACAGGGTCTGCACGCAGATGGGCAACCAGGGCACGTCCACGGACGGGCTGCGCAAGGCGGTGGACGCGGTGCGGGCGGGCCTGATCGGGCAGGTCAGCGAAGTGCACGTGTGGACGAACCGGCCGGTCTGGCCGCAGGGAACCAACGCCGTCCTGGGGATTCCGGGGGTCAACGACGCCATCTACAAGGGCGAGGCCGCCGCGTCCAGGCCGCCCAGGACGCTCCACTGGGACGAATGGATCGGCACCGCCCCCATGCGGGCCTATTACCCGGACACCTACCACACCTTCAAGTGGCGGGGCTGGTGGGATTTCGGCACCGGAGCCCTGGGCGACATGGCCTGCCACACGGCCAACATGGCCTTCATGGCCTGCGAGCTGGGGTATCCCACGCTGCTGCAAGCGGAGACTTCCGAGTTCAACAACCAGACCTTTCCGACTTGGAGCATCGTCCGCTACGACTTCCCGGAGCGCCGCAGCCAGAGCGGCGGCACGCTGGCGCCGCTGAAGTGGACCTGGTACGACGGCGGCAACGACAAGCCGCGGTGGATCAACGAGAAGCTCAAGGAGCTGGCCGGCGGACGGGACATCCCCGGCAGCGGATCGCTGCTGATCGGCGATAAGGCCACGCTGTTCTCGCCGAACGATTACGGCGAGGATTGGGTGATCCTGCCCAAGGGCGAAAGCCGGGAGATCAAGCGCGACGACTTCAAGGTCGAGGAGAAGCTCCCGCGGGCCCACGGGCAGCACATGGAGGAGTGGTTCAAGGCCATGCACGCGGGCAAGCCCGAGCTGGCCCTGTCCAACTTCGGCTACGCCGGTCCGCTGACCGAAACGGTGGTCTTAGGCTGCATCGCCCAGCGTTTCGCGCCCCGCAAGCTGGAGTGGGACGGCCCCAATATGAAGATCCCCAACATGAAGGAACCCAACAACTTCATCAAGCGCCAGTATCGCAGCGGCTGGGAGCTGCCCGGCAGCCTGGTCTGAAAGCGGTTCCGCGGGCCGTTTCCCCGCGACGGCGGACGCGGCCCGGCTTCATCCGCATCCGGCTCCTCAAACGAAAGGGACGCGAGGCTCGCCGCTCGCGTCCCTTCGCATTGCGCCTCTCTGGCTTGGGGCTTACTGGCAGCTCGGCGCCGAGTGGTTGATGCGGGCCTTGGCCCGGAGGATGTCGGCCGCGTCCACCTCGCCGTCCAGGTTCACGTCGGTGCGGAAGTTCGCGCCGTTGGCGACCTGGCCGCTGACCAGCTTGGCGTTGAGCACGTCGTTGGAATTGACCAGCGTGTTGTTGGTGCTGTCGGCCTGGAGGCTGCGGTAATAGACGGTGTTCAGCCCGTTGACGGCGTTGCCGCTGGCGTCGACGAAGTTGCCGATCTGGAACCAGCCGCAGCTCTGGTTGGTCGCCCCGTGGACGTTGAAAATCAGGTCGTTGCCGATGGGCATGTAGGAATCGACGATCAGTTCGGAGGCGGCGTAGACCGGGCCTGATCCGGCGTATTGCACCGGTTCGTTGAAAGTGAAGACCAGTTGGGTGGGGCCGCCGGCGCGGTCTTCGACGTTGAGCACCGAGCCGGTGAGGTTGAGGGGGACGTCGAAGTCGCCGGCCGGGCCGTGCGTCTTGCGCGAGACGACCGACTGGAGGACCGGCGTGCCGGAGCGGAAGCCGGCGTTGACGTACACGTCGGAGAGGACGCCGTTGACGTCGGGCGTGATCATGTCCGAGGCCAGGCTGGCGAAGGCCACGACCGAGCCGTTGCGGGTCAGCGACGGGAAGGTCGAGTCGCCGTTGGCGTCGGCGCCGTTCTGGTTTCGGGTGGCCCGGTCGGTGGCCTGGTTACTGGAGGTCCAACTGTCTCCACTGGTCAGATACCGGACGTAGACGTCCTTCTTGCCGTTCTGGTCCGGGCAGGGGGGCAGCAGGCCGCAGTTGACGCCGTCTTGGGCGGTGACGAAAGCCACCGCCGTGCCGTCGGCGGACATGAAGGGCGTTTCGGAGAAGGTACTGAGCTGGACGGCGTTGTTGAAGAACGACGAACCGACGCTGACCCGCGCGGTGGTGCCCTGCCAACTGATGGAGGCCCCCATGTCGCGTACGTACACGTCGGTGGTGTTATTGTCGTCGGCGCTCCGCGGGATCAGCAGGCTTCCGCCGGTGGTGAAGGCGACGTAGCGGCCGGAATCCGAGATCGAGGGATTGCCGCTGTTGCTGTTGGTGTCGTCCTCGTCGGTGTCGACGCTGGCCCGGATGCTCTTGTTGGAGGTCATGTCGCGGACCCAGACGTTCTCCTGCTTGATGTTGTCCGAGTCGCCGACGACGTCGAAGTCGAGGTACTCCGAGGCGGTGACGAAGGCCACGTAGCGTCCGGTGCCGGAGATGGCCGGGTCGTGGGAGTTGCCGTCGAACTGCTGGCCGGTGCAGTTGCAGCGGAGCTTGCTGACCAGCTCGGTGGTGGCGC
>JABRVU010000562.1:0-9913 GCA_039961895.1 Phycisphaerae bacterium
GGGTGGGCCCGAAAACCGAACATTCATCGAAGTCGGCGACGATCACGCCGCTCTCGATCCGCCCGACCGCTTCGTGCGGCAGCCGGAACCAGAAGGGGTTGATCTCGGCGAAGTCGGCGGCGTATTCGAGGACCTCGTTGAGGCCGTAAATGATGAACCGCCCCAGCCGGCGGACCTCCGGGTCGGCCAGGGCCTTGACGATCACCTCCGGGCCGATGCCGGCGGGATCGCCCATGCTGATGGCGACCAGCGGCTTGCCATCCTTCCGTGCGCCGTTGAACGGGAGCCGGCCGGTGTTGTTCGATGAAGTGCTCACCTGGTCACCAGCCGTTCTCTTGAAGGGATTCGACGGTCAGGGGGGGCTGCCCGGCCCGGGCCCGCCAGCGCCCCAGGGTGGTCACGATCGTTCGGGCCAGAACGTCGGTCTCGACGTTGACGCGATCGCCGGGCCGAAGCCCGCCCAGGGTGGTGACGGCCAGGGTGGTGGGGATCAGGGCGACATCGAAGGTGTCGCCGGAGACCCCGGCGATGGTCAGCGAGACGCCGTCCAGCGCGATCGAGCCCTTGGGGATGATGAAGGGCATCAGCTCGTCGCCGGCGTGGAAGGTGACGACGTGGCCTTGCGTGCCGTTGCGAACGGCCAGCACGCGGGCGACGCCGTCCACGTGGCCCTGGACGACGTGGCCGTCCAGCGGGTCTCCGACGCGCAGCGAACACTCGAGGTTGACCCGCGCGCCGGCGGCTAGGGCCCCCAGCGTCGAGCGGGCCAGCGTCTCGGGGACGACGTCGAATTCGATCAGGGTATCGTCGGAAGCACAGACCGTCAGGCAGACGCCGCTGACCGCGAGGCTCGAGCCGGCCGGGATGGGTCGCGGGAGGGCCGGCGCGTTCAGCGCGAGCCGGGCAGCCGTCGATCCCGCGCGGATCGAACGGACCGTGCCCGTGGCTTGAACGATGCCCGTAAACATGGCCTCTTCACCAAGGTCATGAGTGCTCTCACCGACAACCTCCTTATGCTAGTCGCGGACCGCGGGGGATTCAAGCGGCTTTCGCCGCGCAGAGTGCGTGAGCGCGCGCGGCACACCAGGCGGCGCGAAGCGAGCGACCCTCCGTGCGCGCGGGCCGGGGAAGGCTGAAAACCGCTCCACGTCCGGCGCTCATCCACCGCTCGCCGCCTCGGCTTCTCACTTCGCCTGCCATCCCTTATCGTTTCACGGTACGGTGATGGCGCCGGGAGCGATGGCGCCGGGAGTGAATAAATGCCTTTTTCGGACCTTCAGTCGTTTGTGGCCGAACTGGAGCGGCGCGACCAGCTCCGTCGTGTGCGGGCACGGGTCGATCCGATCCTGGAGCTGTCGGCCATCGCCGACCGGGTCATGAAATCGCCCTGTCCGGAGGGGCCGGCCGGCGCCCCGCCCACCGACCCGGTTCACGGCGGAGCCGGGGGCCGGGCTTTGCTGTTCGAGAACGTGATCGGCTCGTCGATTCCCGTGCTCATCAACGCTTTCGGGAGCTATGCCCGCGTCAAGCTGGCCCTGGGCTGCGCTGATCTCGAGGAGCTGGCCGAGCGCGTCCAGCAGCTCGTCAGGCCGGAGATGCCCACCACGCTGATCGAGAAGATGAAGAAGATTCCCGACCTGGTGAAGATGGCCGGCTACGGCCCGAAGGTGGTGAAAAGAGGCATCTGTCAGGAGGAGGTGCACACCGACGACGCCGATCTGACCGCGCTGCCGATCATCCAGTGCTGGCCGGCGGACGGAGACCCGTCCTCCGAGCCGCCGGAACTGAGTCCGCGCCCGCCGATCGCCGAGGCCGCCGGCGCCGAGGGCCGGACCGGCCGGTACGTCACCCTGGCCGGCATCTACACCAAGGACCCGGAAACCCACGACCGCAACGTGGGCATGTACCGCGTGCAGGTCTTCGGGCCGAAGCTGGCGGCCATGCACTGGCACGTGCATCACGACGGGGCCCGCCATCATCGGCGCTGGGCGGCCCGCGGCGAGCCCATGCCGCTGGCCATCGTGCTGGGCGGCGAGTCGGTGCTGCCCTATGCCGCCACCTGCCCGCTGCCGCCGACGGTCAGCGAGCTGCTGTTCGCGGGGTTCCTGAACGGCGGCGGCATCGAGCTGGTGCCGGCCAGGACCATTCCGCTGGAAGTGCCGGCCAACGCCGAGATCGTCATCGAGGGCTGGGTGGACCCGAAGGAGAAATACATCGAGGGCCCCTTCGGCGACCACACCGGGTTCTACTCGCTGTCCAGCCCGTATCCGGTTTTCCGCGTGTCGGCCGTCACCCATCGGCGCCATCCGATCTATCCGGCCACGATCGTCGGCTACCCGCCGATGGAGGACTATTTTCTGGGCAAGGCCACCGAGCGGATCTTCCTGCCGCTGCTCAAGATGATCATGCCCGACGTGATCGACTATCACCTGCCCATGTTCGGGGCCTTTCACAACTTCGTGTTCGTCAAGATCCGCAAGGAATATCCCTACCAGGCCCGCAAGGTGATGAGCGCCATCTGGGGCGCCGGGCAGATGACGTTCAGCAAGTTCATCATCGTGGTGGACGAGCACGTGAACGTGCACGACGAACAGCAGGTGCTCTTCCAGGTGGGCGCGAACGTGGACCCGCGTCGGGACGTGGTCATCGTGGACGGTCCGCTGGACATCCTGGATCACGCGGCCCCGTTCGAGGGGGCGGGCGGCAAGATGGGGATCGACGCGACGCGGAAGATTCCCGGGGAGGGCGTCATCCGCCGGTGGCCGGCCGAGCTGCGCATGAGCAAGGAAATCCTGGAGCGGGTGGCCCGGCGCTGGCCGGAGTTCGGCATCGAATGAGCGGGCGCCCTGAAACCCGCTTGGCGCCAACGAGGCGCGTCGGGCGAGCTTTGGAGCCTGAAGTAGACTATGATCCTGAGGATGAAGCCGACCGAAGCCGCCGCCCGCCAAGGGTCGGCCGGTGGAGGAGCTGAGGGAGTCATGAGTCATGGCCAAGACGACCGAATTGCGTGATCCCTGGCTGGTGGCGGTCTGGCCGGGGATGGGCAGCGTCGCCGTCCTGGCCGGAAGTCACCTCGTGCAGCAGCTCGGCGCCGAGCCGGTGGCCGCTCTGAGCGCCTCGGAGTTCTTCGAGCTTCAGAGCGTGCAGGTCAAGGACGGCCTGGCCTCGCCGGCCCCCCTGCCGCGCAGCCTGTTCTTCGAATGGCGCGATCCGCAACTGCGTCATGATCTGCTGATCTTCGTCGGCGAGGAGCAGCCCTCGCATTCGGGCTATCTGCTCTGCCAGAAGGTGATCGAGTACGCGGCCAGCCGGGGCGTCCGGCGGCTGTTCACCTTCGCGGCCATGGCCACGCAGCTTCAACTGGGGACCAGGCCCAAGGTGTTCGCGGCGGCGACCGACCCGGAGGGGCTCGCCGAGTTGCGCCGGGTGGGCGTGCAGATCATGAGTGAAGGCCAGATCAGCGGTCTCAACGGCGTGCTGCTGGCCGCCGGGGCCGAACGCGGCCTCAAGGGCATCTGCCTGCTGGGCGAACTGCCCTTCTTCGCCGTCGGGGTGCCCAACCCGCGGGCCTCCCTGGCCGTGCTCGAGCCCTTCTCCAGGATCACCGGGATTCCGCTCGATTTCACGCAGCTCAAACGCGAGGCCCGGGCGGTCGAGAAGAACCTGCGGCAACTGCTGGAGCAGATGAGCCACGCGGCCGGTCAGGCGGACCCCGAGGCCGGCGAGGAATGGAAGGTCGAGGAAGACGAGGAGCCCGACGAATCCGAGCCCCCTTCCTCCGGCGAGAACCGGCTCGACCCGCGTCTGCAACAGAGGATCGAGAGGCTTTTCGAGCGGGCCGCCCGCGACCGGTCCAAGGCACTCGAACTCAAGCAGGAACTCGACCGACTGGGCGTGTTCCAGCAGTATGAAGACCGATTCCTGGACCTGTTCCGCAAGGCGGAATGACCGGGAGGACAGTTTTCAGTTCTCAGTTCACACCTTGCGCATTGAGAGTGAACCAGGCGGTTCAAGGCACCTGAAACATGCGGTTCCAGATGCGTGAGCCGCGGATTTCCTTGAGGGCCAGCCGGACGTATCTCCCGGACAGCTTGTCGGCGTCATCGAGCTGGAAGGTCTTGGTCATGAGCTGCCCGGGCGGCAGGTTGGCCAGCAGGCGTTCGATCGGGTCTCGGCCAGGGGCCAGCAGGCGGGCCTCGAAATGGAGCGGCGACCGGCCGCGGTTGGTGATCTGAAGGCAGATCATCAGCGCGTCGCCGCTGCGGTAGGTGTAGCCGTCCAGTTCGACGTCGCGCAGGCCCAGCTCGAACCAGGCCGGCACCAGGAAGCGGTGGCGCTGATCGGCGTCGATCTCGAACTCGCCGACCAGAGGCGTCGGCCCGGCGGGGGCGTTGAGCGGGAACCGCAGGCTGATCGGCCGGCGGAACTCCTGGCCGGGCTGAAGGGCGAAGGTCATCCGCGGCGGGCGGACGTCCCAGTCGGGCGGGGCGACCAGGCGCAGCGTGCCGGCGATCGGCTGGTTCGAGGTGTTGCGAAAGTGGATGACCGGCTCGGCCGGTTCGAGACTCGATTCCAGAATCGCCGGCTGCACCGCGAAGTGCCGGCGGAAGTCCAGCAGCCAGGTCGGGGCGTCGAGGATGAACGTGGGCAGCGGACCGACTTTCACGACGCGCTGCCTCCCGGCGTGACCGACGGGCAGTTCCCGGCCGCGCAGGTCGATCTGCCTCGCCTCGTCTCCCAGCGGCAGGACGTGCTCCCGGCCAGCGGGCCCTGCGGCCGGGTCCCACGCGAACAGCACCGCGCGTCCTCCGCGGTCGAACAGGATTCCCCGGGCCCCGCCGTCGAGGTCCAGCCGGCTGACCGGGCGCGCGTCGCCCAGCACGTCGGCCGCCGTCCGCAGCACCAGGTAGTCTTCGGTGAGCTCCAGTCCGACGGCGGCGCCGTCGTCGCGCGGGCTCCAGGGTGCCGCGAGGAAGACGGCTCCCGGGGCCTGCCAGGTTGCCTCGACCAGCCGACGGGCCAGGTCCGCCAGGCGAAGCTCGGGCGAATAGGCGTCGGCCGTGGGCGGCTCGACGGTGATCCAGGTGTGCCCCGGGTCGCCGGCCACGCGCGGGGACAGGTAGTCGGCGATGGATTCGACGGGCAGATCGGCCGGCAGGACCAGGCTCAGGTAATCGCCGGGCGACCGGGTCGGCTCGGCTTCCCCGAGGCGCGTCGTCGTCGCCAGCAACGGGTCTCCGACCAGGCCGGCCATCTCGCGTCGAAGCGCCGGCACGACCTCGGCCAGCCGCTCGTCGCCGGCCAGGCCGGCATCGCCGTCCCCGCCGATCTGCCAGACGTGGATCAACCCCGCGTGACGCGACCAGACGCCGGCGATCAGCGGCCTCCAGCCGGCGGGGTCTTCGCTGAACAGATCGAGCATCGAGCGAACGCGGCCGATCGGGGATGCCTGCCCGGATGACGGCGGATCGGTCAGGATGCCGACCGGATCGGCCCGGCTTTCGACGATGGCCTGGAGATAACGGGCCACCACTGAATCCTTCTCCGCGTTGCCGGATGCGGCGTCCTCGACGCTCCACACCGGAAGCTTCACGAACTCGGCCCCCAGGTCGCGGATCAGATCGAGCTGGGCGTTCAGCGCGCCCGGATCGGCATCGGCGAGAATCACGCCGAAGCCGCGCCCGATCGACGCCGGCCGGCTCACCTGGCCGGCCACGCGCAGGAACGACAGCTCCCGGCGGATGAGCGGCACGCCTTCGGTATCCACGAGCAGCTCGGCACGATAGAGCCCCACGGGCAGATCGCGGTATTCAAAAGCGGCCCGCCCGGCTTCCTCCAGCGACTGCACCGGCACCGCGTCCTGTCGGATGAGGCCGCCCTGGGCGTCGCGCACGATCAGGCGGGCGGCAAGATTCAAGCCGTCCGGGTCGCCGACCTCGGCCAGCAGTTGCACGTCGCCGGCAAAGACCTGTCCCGGAGCGGCCGAACTCAGCGTTACTCTCGGCAGCCGGCAGACGGTGACGTCGTCAAACCAGGCCGATCCGCTCACGTCCTCGTGATCGACGCCGCGCGGCAGGCGCGGGCCGGTGTTCCACACGCGCTCCTGGGCCAGCCACAGACCGATGCCGATGTAGCGGGCGTTGGGCTCATGGCCGGGCAGGCCGATGGTCACGGGCTGAAATTCGGCGCTGGAGCCCGGGCCGCCGATCAGCGGACTGCGCCGCTGGGTGCCGGGGATGGGGTTCTTCCTGCGGTCGAGGTAGCAGGCGGTGAGGTAGGCGCGGGCCGATGTCAGGCCGCTGGCGCGGACCCAGGCCGAGACGAGGTAGTCACTGTGCGTGCGGACGGCGATGTCGCCGCCCAGGTATTCATAGGCCAGCGATCCGCCGTCCAGGTCCAGGCGGAAGCTGGGGGCGGCGGTGTGATAGACCTGGTAATCGAACTTTCCCTCTAAAAAAAGGCTGAAGCCCGCCCCCGCCCGCCGCCGCCAGAACATGGGCGTGGACTCATAGTTGCCCAGCGGCGTTTCGTTGAAGTCGAAGTGCTTGACGATCCGCCGCCCGGCGATGGCGGGTCGAGTGGACTGGGCCTGAATCGGGCCGTCTGAAAAAGCCGCGGCCAAGGCCACGCCGAGAACCAGGGCCAGCGGCGGAGGATTTCGGATTTCGGATTTCGGATTTTGGATCGCCGGGCGGCGGCGCTCATCGAACCGGTCGGGGCGCGGACCCTCGCCCCGCGCCCTTCGTCCCTCATCCCCGTGATCCCGAACCGTCGAGCGCCCCATCCAAAACAATATCGGTTCTCGTCCGCCCCGCCATCAGATCGGCGGTTGGCACGCCGGGTCCGGGCGACTATCATATCTGCCGCGATGACCGAACCCTATGACTCCCGGCGCTATCTGACCCGCTTCGACGTGCATCTTCAGCCGAACCTGTTCACCGACGTGCTGGTTATCGGAAGCGGCGTGGCCGGCTTGCGGGCGGCGATCGAGGCGGCCCGTTACGGCTCCGTCCTGCTGGTCACCAAGGGCCGGCTGGATGAATCCAGCACGTCCTGGGCCCAGGGCGGCGTGGCCGCGGTCATGACCGCGGACGACAGCTTCGAGACCCACGTCGAGGACACGCTGCGGGTCGGTTGCGGGTTGTGCGACCGGGCGGCGGTCGAACGGCTGGTGCGCGAGGGTCCCGACCGCGTCCGGGAACTGATCGAGTGGGGCGCCATCTTCGACCGCCGCGGCGATCAACTGCTGCTGGGCCTGGAGGGCGGACATTCCGCCCCGCGCATCGTGCACGCCCTGGGCGACGCGACCGGGCGGGAGCTGGCCGACGCCCTGATCCGCGTGGCCCGCGTCACCCGCGGGCTGCGCATCTTCGAGGACTGCTTCGTCATCGACCTGGTCGAGGTGGACGGGCGCTGCGCCGGCGCGACCACCTATCACCGCCACTTCGGCCACCAGATGTTCTGGGCCCGGCAGGTGATCCTGGCCAGCGGCGGGACCGGCCAGCTCTATCGTGAGACCACCAACCCGGAGGTGGCCACCGGCGACGGCCACGCCATGGCCTATCGGGCCGGAGTGGCCCTGCGCGACATGGAGATGGTGCAGTTCCACCCCACCACGCTCTACGTGGCCGGCGCCACCCGGGCGCTGATCAGCGAGGCCGTCCGCGGGGAAGGCGCTCACCTGGTGGACAAGAGCGGGCGGCGGTTCATGCCCGAATATCATCCCGCCGCGGAGCTGGCCCCCCGCGACGTGGTCAGCCGGGCCATCTTGAGCGAGATGGCCCGGCAGAACGCCACCTGCATGTACCTCGACGTACGCCACCTCAACGCCGAGAAGTTCCGCAAGCGCTTTCCCGGCATCACCCGGCTGTGCGAGGAGTTCGACATCGACGTGGGCACGCAGCGCATCCCGGTTCGCCCGGCGGCCCATTACATGATCGGCGGCGTGGTGGCGGACACCGAGACGCGGACCAGCCTGCCGGGGCTGTGGGCCTGCGGGGAGGCGGCCAGCAGCGGCGTGCACGGCGCCAACCGTCTGGCCAGCAACTCGCTGCTGGAGGGGCTGGTGTTCGGGGCCATCGCCGGGCGGAACGCCGGTCAGGCCGCCGCCGCGGAGAAGGGCCCGCACCAGCCGGTCCGGGTCTCCAGCGCGATCGAGCCCTCCTCGCGCACCATGCTCGACCTGGCCGACGTCCGCAATTCGTTGCGCAGCCTGATGTGGCGGAACGTGGGCATCGAACGGCACGGCGACCGTCTGGATGAGACCCTGGAGATCATCGGCTTCTGGGGCCGCTACGTCCTGGACAAGCTCTTCGACGACCGGGCCGGCTGGGAGATTCAGAACATGCTGATGGTCGCCCGGCTCATGGCCGCCTCGGCGCGGGCCCGCGAGGAGTCGCGCGGCGTGCACGCCCGGGCCGACTTCCCCGAAACCCGCGCCGCCCTGGATCAGAAACACGTGGTCGTGCAGCGCCGCGACGGCCGGCTCGATCTGCGGCTCGGCTGAAGAGCCGGCGCGGCCGCCCATCCATCCCCGTTTTCACCCTATACGCCCCATAAGAAGCCGATGGCCACGGCTGGCCAACCGGCCCGCGTGATCCGCGTTTCGGCTCAAAGACATTCCGCCTAAAGACCCTCCGGATACAACCGATATGGCCTGCGCCAGTCCTTTCTCGACGACAGGATCATGCGCTCAGGGTTGGGCCTCACAACAAAGGGGATGCGACATGAAACCATCATGGCTGTGCTGTCTGTGGATCGCCTGCGCGATCGGAATGATGTCCGGCTGCGGAAGCAACCCGACGCCGGGCGGCGAAGACGTGCTCGGCGTCAATCCCGGCACGTCGGACGGCGGCGCCGGTGATTCGACCGGCGCGGTGAACGCCCTCAACTACGCCGGTTCTCTCAGCGGGAGCGTGTCCGGGGCCAGCTCGACGGCCGCCTCGACGACCGGCTCCTCGACCCGTCTGGCCAGCGCCCTGGAGGTCGCCGCCAGCTCGATGGTCTGGATCACCGATCTGGACGGCAATCCCATCAAGGACGCCCAGGGCAACGAATATGCCCCCTTCCCGGTGAACCCCGACGGAACGTTCGACCTCACCGGCATCCCGGTCGGGGTGGACCTGGTGATCAACATCGACATCGACGGCGACGGCACGGCGGACGTGAAGACCATCGTGAACGTCCCCGCGGACGCGGATGGCACCAGCGGGCAACTGACCGGCGTGATCGTCGATCCGCTCAGCACGCTGGCTTACGCCAAGCTGCTGGCGCTGCTCAAGGAAGCCGGCGCGGACCCGGCCAACCTGGGATTGAGCCTGTCCGCCCTGATCGAGCGCACGCGCGACGCCTTCGAGAACCTCTCCGTCGATTCGGGCATCGACCTGGAGATCACCCTCGGCGAAATCCTGGCCATGACGCCGGAGGAGCAGTCGGCGCTGTTCGACCGGCTGATCCCCGAGGGCGCCCAGCGCGGGATGCGCATGTTCCGCGGCAACATCGCCCTGGCCGTTGCCGCCGACGTGGCTGGCGTGGTGAAAGCGGTCGCGCCCATCCTGCTGGAAGGCGGCTTCGTCGTCGCCGACAACCCCGGCGGCGTGGATCTATCGGCCCTGGGCAGCCTGCCCAACGTGCGCACGATCAGCTTCGAGCAGTATTTCCAGGAACAACGGGCCGGCGAAACCGCCTCGGCACAAGAGGCGGGGGGCCCACCGCCAGGTTTCGTTCCGCCCACGCTCTACCAGAGCACGGTGGCCGAGCCGGACCGCAACTTCGCCAGCGCCGGCGAGACCGGTCCGACTCCGCATCGCCCGATCATCGGTGAAGATGCCCTCATCCGCATGGCCGAGGCCCACCTGGCCGGCAAGACCATCACCCTCCGGCAGCTTCACCGCCTGCTGGTGGACGTGAACGC
>JABRVU010000563.1:0-20474 GCA_039961895.1 Phycisphaerae bacterium
GACGCTGAACACCACGTTTCCGATGGCCTCGGCGCTGGTCGAATCGCTCAAGCGGGCGGGTTTCGGGCCGGGCCGCGTCATGCTGGTCGAGGCCCCGCCGTCATCCACCCGGACGCTCAAGACCCGTCCGCCGGTCCAGGGCTTCAGCGGCCCGGAGGTGTCCTTCGGCAGCGGGGCCGAAGAACTCTCCGCGGTGTTGCAGGAGGCCACCGCCATCATCAACGTGCCCTTCCTCAAGACCCACAACATCGCGGGCATGACCGGGTGCCTGAAGAACCTCTCGCACGCGCTGATACGCCGGCCGGGGCGCTATCACGCCAACGGCTGCGCCCCCTTCGTGGGCGATATCGTGGCCCTGCCGCAGATTCGCTCGAAGCTCCGGCTGCACCTGATGAACGCCCTGCGGGCGGTGTACGACGGCGGGCCTGCGGCCGGCGCCGACAACACCTGGACGCACGCGGGGCTGATCGTCAGCACCGACCCGGTGGCCGCCGACGCCGTGGGGCTGGAGGTCATCAACGAGCGGCGGCAGGCTTCCAACCTCGCGCCGATCGGCGGGCCGGACGCGTTGATCCCCCATCTCCGCGCCGCCGCCGAACGCGGCCTGGGCACCGACGACCCGGATTACATCCGGTTGATCGTTCCCGCCCCGCTGTAGACGCCGCCGCGTCTGCCCGGCGTCCGGCCCGCGTCGCCGCCCTTCAAACCGCAAGGCCGAGCGGTTAGTCTTTGCGCTTCCTTGAAGACCCTGGGAGTGCGAACAGAATGTCACGAAGCCACGCGCAACCACTCGGTTACGGACCGGCCGGGGCCCTCACCCCCACCGCGCAGCGAACGCTCTTGGGCCACCCCACCGGGTTGTTCACCCTCTTCTTCGCCGAGATGTGGGAACGGTTCTCCTACTACGGCATGAGGGCCCTCCTGGTGCTGTACATGATCAAGGGCTTCCTCAAGTACGGCGACCACCAGGCCTACGCGATCTACGGCGCCTATACGGCCCTGGTGTACACCACGCCGTTCATCGGCGGGCTGCTGGCCGACCGGCTGCTGGGCGCCCGGCGCTCGGTCATCATCGGCGGGCTGCTCATGGCCGCCGGACACCTGATGATGACCGTCGAGATGACCAGCGCCTTTTTTCTGGCCCTGGCCCTGCTGATCTGCGGGAACGGCTTCTTCAAGCCGAACATCTCCACCATCGTGGGGTCTTTGTACACCAAGGAGAACCCGCGGAAAGACGGCGGTTTCACCATTTTCTACATGGGCATCAACCTGGGCGCGGCCATGGCCCCCATTCTCTGCGGGTACATCGGGGAGACCTACGGCTGGCACTACGGGTTCGGGCTGGCCACCGTCGGGATGCTCATCGGCGTGGCCATCTTCGCCGCGCCCACGTTGCTGACCCAGGTCCTGATCTTCTCGGGCGCGGCGGCGGGCGCGGTGGGGATGCTGTTCTTCCAGGACAGCCTGCTTCAGTTGCTTTCGCGCGTGTTTCTGGCCGGGGCCCTGGGCATCGCGGGGACCATCGCGGTGCTGGCCCTGAACCGTGGCGGCCTGCCGGTCGAGGCTGGCGCTCCCCGCGACCCGGAGGCCCGTCGGCGCCGGCTTGGCGGGGTGCTCCGCGCAGACGTGGCCGTCTACCTGGGCATCGCCGTCGCCGTGCCTGGCATCGCCCTGCTGCTTCAATACCACCTGGTGGCCGGCGCCGCCCTGAGCCTCACCGGCGCGGCGGCGCTGATCTACATCCTGTACGACGCCTTCAAGCACTGCGGAACGATCGAGCGCCACCGCATCTTCGTGGTCCTGGTGCTGATGGTCTTTTCGCTGTTGTTCTGGGCCTTCTTCGAGCAGGCCGGCAGCTCGCTCAACAACTTCACCGACCGCAACATCGAGCGGGTCCGCGAAGATCGGCGCGTGACCGACGCCGAGGTGGGCTCGACGCTGCGGTTCCGCGTCCCCCCGCGGACCAGCGACCCGGCGCTGGCCGCCCTGCCGCTGTTGACCCAGGCCCAGCTCGGTTATCCGCGCGAAGGCAAGGTCTTCACCATCACGGAGCTGAACGATCTTCGCGAGAAGGCCGCAAAAGCGGGAGCGAGCCCCGAGGACAAGGTCCTCTCCTGGCCGATCACCGCCGAACACACCCGCCACGGCGGGATGGCCATCGGCGGCAACGAGATACCCGCCTCCGAGTTTCAGGCCGTCAATCCCGTCTACATTCTGCTGTTCGGCCTGATCTTTTCGGCGCTCTGGGGCGTCCTGGCCAGGCGCGGGCGCGACCCCAGCACGCCGGTGAAGTTCGGGCTGGGGCTTCTCCAGCTCGGTCTGGGCTTCGGCGTGCTCTGGTACGGGTCGCGGATGGCGGACGACCGCGGGATGGTCCCCATCACCTGGCTGTTGCTCAGTTACCTCCTGCAGACCACCGGCGAGCTGTGCCTGTCGCCCGTCGGGTTGTCGATGGTGACCAAGCTCTCTCCCGTCCGCATCGTGAGCACCATGATGGGGGCGTGGTTCCTGGCCACGGCGTTTTCGTCGTTTCTGGCCGGGCAGATCGCCAAGTTCACCGCCGTGGGGGGGGAGGAAGGCGCGGAGAAGATCATTCCGCCGCCCATCGAGACCGTACACGTCTACGGCGGCGTGTTCGGCGCCATCGCCGTGGCCGCGATCGCCTCCGCGGGGATCTGCTTCGCGCTCACCCCGCTGCTGAAGCGCTGGATGCACGTGGGGGTGGAGGTCGTCGAGGAGGCGCCGCCCCCGCCCGGCGCGTTCCCGGTCACTGCCGAAGCCTGAGGGGCGCGGTTCGTCGAGTGCGTGCCCCTCCGCGACGATCCGGAGCATTCCACGGCCCATCGGCGCCGGGCGGGCCCAAGCCCCTCGACCCGTCGGCGCGGCAGGGATTATTTCGCACCATCGCGGACGGTCCGTTAGAATACCCTGGTCCGGCCGGTGCGGCGTTGTGCACGATGGCGGCCTGCCGGGGCAGTGCCTGTGTTCGAGGCCGGACCCATGTCCTCAGGCGACAGCCGTTCACACAACCTCGCTGTGCCTGAGACTCCCGCGCTCCCCAATGCCGGGCCGGATGAAACCGTCGCCGTCATCCCCCCGCTGCCTCCCGACGCCACCCCGGAACAGAAAGACGCTCACTGGTTCAGGTACGTCTACCAGGGCGACCGCATCCGGCAGCTCACCCTGCGGGCCGTGGTCATGGGCGGCGTGCTGGGCATGTTCATGTCCATCTCGAACCTCTACACCATCCTCAAGCTGGGCTTCTCGTTCGGCGTGGCCATCACCTCCTGCGTGCTCTCCTACGTGATCTGGAACGTGGTCCGCGGCCTGTCGGGCGGTCGGCTCACGCCGATGACCATCCTCGAGAACAACTGCATGCAGTCGACGGCCACCGCCGCCGGCTCCTCCACCGGCCATACCGTCGGGCTGGCCTTCGGGGCCCTGATGCTCATCCAGGACCACCGCCCGCACTGGCTCTACCTCACGCTGTTCGTCTTCTTCACCGCGGCGCTGGGCGTGTTCCTGGCCGTGCCCATGAAGCGGCAGATGATCAACGTCGAGCAGCTCACCTTCCCCAGCGGCATCGCCGCCGCCGAGACGCTCCGCAGCCTCCACGCCCACGGCCGGGAGGCCATCCGCAAGGCCATCTCGCTGCTGTGCGGGCTGGGCGCCGGCGCGTTCATCGGCTTCTACAAGTTCGAGCAGGGCGTGCTCTCGTTCGCGGACCGGATCTACCGCTGGACCTTTCACGTCCCGGACATCGTCTGGTTCGGCGGATGGCTCAATCCGGTGGCCGGCAGGGCCCTGCGCCTCAAGAGCCTGGGCTTCGAGCCCAGTCTGCTGATGATCGGGGCCGGGGCCTTCATGGGCCTGCGCGTGGCCCTGTCCATGCTGGCCTCCTCGGTGCTGCTGTTCTACGTGGTGACGCCGCTGTTCCTGGCCCACGACGGGCCGGTGTTCATCAACGGCCTGGAGGACCCGCTGCCCGGCACGGCCGTCCCGTCCGGTTCACTGGTGCTGCCGCTCAAGTGGTCGCTGTGGGGCGGCACGTCGGTGATGCTCTTTTCGAGCCTGGCGGCCCTGGCCGTGCAGTGGCGGACGCTGGCCCGGTCCTTCAACATCTTCAAGCGCGGCCAGACCAGCGCCCTGGAAGGCGAGATGGCCCGCATCGAGGTTCCCTTCTCGTGGATGGTCATCGGCCTCGTGCCCGTGGGGCTGGGGCTCATCATCGTCAACATGCTGGCTTTCCGGATGTCCTGGCTGCTGGGCCTGGTGGCGGTGGGCATGTCTTTCGTCACCGCGCTGGTGGCGGCCCGGGCCACCGGCGAGACCGACTTCACGCCGACCGGCGCGATGGGCAAGATCACGCAACTGCTCTACGCCGTCCTGGCCCGCGGCGACCAGGTGGTGAACCTGATGTCGGCGGGGGCCACCTCGGCGGCCAGCGCCGCCGGCGCCGACCTGCTGCTCGACCTCAAGAGCGGATACCTGCTGGGCGCCAACCCGCGCAAGCAATTCCTGGCCCAGTTCTTCGGCATTTTCTTCGGCGTCCTGGCCATCGTTCCGGCCTGGTATCTCATGGTCCCTGACAAGGACGCCTTGCAGACCTTCCCGCTGCCGGCCACGGAAATGTGGAGGGCCGTGGCCGTCGCCCTCTCCAAAGGGCTGGACACGATTTCCCCCAGCGCCCGCTACGCGGTCGTGGTCGGGGCCATCATCGGCACGGCCCTGCCGGTCGTCGGGGCCCTCTTCCCCGGGGCCGCCCGCTTCCTGCCCTCCGGGGTCGGGCTGGGACTGGCCTGGGTGGTGCCGTTTTACACCAGTGTCGGCTTCACCATCGGCGCCCTGTCGGCCTGGCTGTGGGGCAAACTGCACAAACGGACCGCCGAGGTGTACACTTTCCCCATCGCCGCGGGCTTCATCGCCGGCGAGTCCATCATCCTGGCCCTGATGGCCATGAGCGCCACCGGGGCCAAGGTGATCCCGAAACTCCTGGGAGGTGGATGACCGGCCGCGGCGCAACCCTTCAACCAGAGGACTTCCCATGACGCACGCCTTGAGAACCGCACTGGCCGTCGCCGTTGCTCTGACGTTTGTGATGGGTGTTGAGGTGCCTGGGGGTCTGGCTGCGGAACCGACGTGGGTTCCGTTCGTGCTGCCCTGGGATGACGCCGCGCCCGGGCCGACGGACCTTTCCGGCCTCAATCACGTTCCCGCGGGCCGGTTCGGCCCGATCACCGCCACGCCCGAGGGCCACTTCCAGGCCGGCGGGCAACGCATCCGCTTCATGGGCGTCAACCTCTGCTTCGCGGGCACGCTGCCCGAGAAGGACGCCGCCGACAAAATCGCCGCCCGCATGGCCAAGTTCGGCGTCAACGCCGTGCGCTTTCACCACATGGACGCGGGCTTCTTTCCCGGCGGGCTGATCCGGCCACGGTCGCAGCGCAGCGGCGACCTGGACGGCGAGGCCCTCGACCGGCTCGGCTTCTTCATCAGCCGCCTCAAGGCCCGGGGCATCTATGCCAACATCAACCTGCTGGTCAGCCGGCGGTTCCGCTCGGGCGACGGCCTGCCCCGCGAGATCGACGCCCTGGACACCAAGCTCCGCCACGCCATCGCCATCTATCATCCCGCGATGATCGATCTTCAGAAGCAGTACGCCCGCGATCTGCTCGGCTGGCGCAACCCGCACACCGGTCTGACGCTGGCCGCCGATCCGGCCGTCGCTTTCGTCGAGATCAACAACGAGAACGGCCTGTTGCAGAAGTATTTCGAGGGCGATTTCGACGACCTGCCCGCGCCCTTCGCCGAGGAGCTGGCCCGGCAGTGGAACGCGTGGCTCAAGCGCGCCTATGCGGACACGCCGGCCATGCGCCGGGCCTGGCGGGCCCTCAGCGAGCCGCCCGGCGGGGAAATGCTTTCGCCGCTGGTGCCGGGGCAGGGGCTGGGAGCCTGGAACCTTGAACGGCACGCCGGCTCGGCTGGCGAGCTGCGCATCGAGGAGAACGTCGCCGGCCAGCCGGTCGCGCTGCGCGCCGACGTACGGCGGCTCGGCCGCGAGAGCTGGCACGTCCAGCTCACGCATCCGGGTCTGAAGATCATCGCCGGCAAGCCCTACACGCTCGTCTTCCGCGGCCGGGCGGATCCGCCGCGCTCCGTCACCGTGGCCGTCCAACAGGACCATGACCCTTGGAGCACGCTGGTTCCCGACCGCCGCGTCCAGCTCACGCGCGAATGGCGCGAGCACCGCTTCACCTTCACGGCCACGGCCGATGACGACCGGGCCCGGCTGCGCTTCGGCGAGCTGGGCCGGGACACCGGGACGCTGTGGCTGGCCGCCCCGTCGCTGCGTTCCGGCGGCCAGATCAGCCCCGCCCCGGCGGAGACCCTCGAGCGGGCTTCGGTGCCGATCATCGCCCGGTCGGGCGGGCGGGCCTGGCCGGAACCGGCCCGCAGGGATTTCCTGCGTTTCCTGCGAGACGCCGAAGCCGACTACTGGCGGACCCTGCGGCGGTTCGTCAAGCAGGACCTCGGCTTTCGCGGCATCGTGATGGGCACGATCGTGGCGTGCAGCCCGCCGACCGTGCAGGCCGAGTTCGACGCGGTGGATGGGCACGCCTACTGGCAGCATCCGCACTTCCCGCGCCGCCCGTGGGACCCCGAGGACTGGATCGTGCGCAACGTGAGCATGGTTAACGAGGCCGGCGGCGTGCTGGCGAACCTGTCCATGCAGCGCGTGGCCGGCAAGCCCTACACCGTCACCGAGTACAACCATCCCTCGCCCAACAGCTTCGGCAGCGAGGGGCCGCTGCTGCTGGCCGCCCAGGCCGCCTTCCAGGACTGGGACGGCATCTTCCTCTTCGCCTACAGCCACAACGCGCGCTGGGACGCGGGCCACTTCGACAGCTTCTTCGACATCGGGCAGCATCCCACCAAGATGGCCAATTTCGCCGCCGCGGCGCTCATCTTCCGCACCGGCCAGGTCAGCCCCGGTCGGGAGCTGGTCACGGGCGACCTGACGGTCGATCGCGAACTCGACATCCTCGCCCGAACTCAGCGCGCCTGGAACATGCTGGGGCTTGCGGACCTGGGAGTGGCTCCCACGACACCCTTGCTGCACCGCACGGCCATTCGTATCACGGGTCCGAGCCGCGACCGCAAAGGCGTGGAGAGCAACCAGCCTTCCGGGCCGGCTCCCGACGGGCGCGGACCTGAAAGGGCCTCTCGGTTCGTTTCCGACACCGGCGAGATCGAGTGGGACCGCCGGCAGCGCGACCGGGGCGTAGTGACGATCAACGCGCCGCGCGTCAAGGCCGCCATCGGCTTTTTCGGCGACCGGGCGGTCTCGCTGGGGCCGGTGACGTTCGCGCCGGCCGACGGCGCACCGCCCCTCTGGCGGACACTGTGCCTGTCGCTGATCGAGGGCGAGTCGTTCAGTGCGCCCGGCCGGGCCCTGCTCGTGGCCACCGGCGACGCCGAGAACACCGGCATGGTCTGGAAAGACGCCGAGCGCTCCAGCGTGGGGCGGCAGTGGGGTCAGGCCCCCTCGCGCGTGGAGGTCATCCCGGCGGTGATTCGTCTGCCGGTGCCGCCGAACCGCCTCGAAGCCTGGCCGCTCGACGAGCGAGGCCGCCGGACCGACGCCCTGCCCGCCAGACCCGCCGACGGTGGCAGCCTCATCACCCTGGGTCAACCGCCGACGCTGTGGTATGAAATCGTGACGCGATAATCGACGCGGGTGCCGGGGCCGCCGACCGGCGTCGGCGGCGGGCGCTTATCGTCCCGGCCGGGTGGCCGGACGGTCGCCGCGCTTGTGGGAAAGGAACCACTGGTAGAGTTCGGGGTTCTCGTAGGTGGCCGTCCAGGAATCGTGCCCCACGCCGGGGTAGCTGGTGAACTTCACGTCGCCGCCGACGGCCTTGAGGGCATCGACCATTTCCTGGCTGCGTTTGAAGGGCACGACCGGGTCGGCCTCGCCGTGGAAGACCCAGGCCGGCAGCCGGCGGATCCGCCCGGCCACCACCGGATTGCCCCCGCCGCAGATCGGCGCGATGGCCGCGAACCGCTCGGGAAAGCGCGCGGCCAGGTCCCACGTGCCGAAACCGCCCATGGAGAGCCCGGTCACGTACACGCGGTCGGGATCGACCCGATAGCGGGCCTCGATCTCGTCCAGCAGCACCTTCAGCGAAAACGGTTCCCACCAGGTGTCGGGCGGGCACTGCGGCGAGACGATGATGAAGGGGAACTCCCTGCCCTTGTCGATCAGCTTGGGCGGGCCGTGGATCTTGACGCGATTGACGTCCCGACCGCGCTCGCCGGCGCCGTGCAGGAACAGGATCATCGGCCACTTCTTGGTCGCGTCCTCGTTGTAGTCCTTGGGCAGATACAGCAGGTAGTCGAAGCGGACGGTGACCTGCTTTTCGAGCACCTGGGCGCGCTGGCCGACCGGCGGGGCCGAGGGCTCATCGGCCGCGGCCACCACCAGCGCGAACAATCCCGCCAGACCCAACGGCAGAAGCGTGTGCACGTGCATGAAAAAACCTCCTATGAGCTGTGCTTGGACCATGCGCACGCTACCGCCGGCGGACGGGACCGTCAACCGGCCGTCCGGGCAGGTGACTCATGGGGGTCCATGCGCCGTGCAAGCCCGAAACAAGGCTTGCGAACGCCGACCCCGCGGTCCACATGGGAAGGCCGCCGCCGTGGAGCGTAAACCCCGCGCCCGGGCGAGAATCAGGCGGTGCCTCCACGACTCCGCCAGGGACGTGGCGACGGTACGAACGGGGCGCGAACAGATCGCCCGCTTTAACCACCAGGCCGCGTCTCGAGACGACCTCCTCCACGACCGGCGGGATGGCGGCATTGAGAGGGCCTCAAAGTGCCTTTAGAATGCCGGCACGTCCGGCGGCCTTGGGCAGCAACCGAACCCGCCGCCGCGGGCGATTCCGACCCCCAAGGGTGGAGCTTCTGATGGCCGATGCGTTCGAGCTGGGTTTCATCGGCGCCGGCAACATGGCCGAGGGCATCGTGGCGGCGGTGATCGCCAGGGGGCTCTACCCGGCCGGGGCGATCGTGGTCTCCGATCCGGTGCCCGAGCGTCGGGAGCTGTTCGCGCGGCGGTTCGGCACGGCCGTCGCCGAGGACAACCGGCTCCTGGTCCGGCAATCGCGGCGGGTCGTGCTGTCGATCAAGCCGCAGAGCTTCGCCGAAGTCGCGGCCGGGCTCGCCGACGAGGTCCGCGCGGACCAGCTCTGGATCAGCATCATGGCCGGCATCGGCACGGGGAAGATCGCGGCGGCGTTCCCGCGGGTGCAGGCCCGCGTGGTCCGGGTGATGCCGAACCTGCCGATCCGCGCGGGGGCGGGCATCGCCGGCGTGTTCGCCGGGGCGCACGCCCGGAGCGACGACCTGGCCGACGCGCGGGCGATCTTCGACGCCGGCGGCGGCACCGTGGTCGTCGAAGAGGAGGGGCTGCTCGACGCGGTGACGGCCCTCTCCGGGTCGGGGCCGGCGTATTTCTATTACTTCGTCGAGTCGCTGGTGGCCGGCGGCGTGGCCTGCGGCCTCAGCGAGGCCGACGCCCTCAAGCTGGCCGAGCACACCTGCCTGGGCGCGGCCCGGATGATGATCGAGTCGGGCGAGCCGCCCGCCGAACTCCGCCGGAAAGTCACCAGCAAGGGCGGCACGACGCAGGCGGCCCTCGAATACATGGACGCGGCCGGCGTCGGCGCGGCCCTGCGCGAAGCGGTGCGGAGGGCCTTCGAACGCGGAAGAGAACTGGGTTCTTGAAAGAGGGATAGGGAACCGACGCCGGTGCCGACGATCGCGGCAACGAGGCCCCGAGCCCGGAAAGCCAAGGCAGCCCGGGCGTGGGTTCCGCGCGGCCGGTGATGCAAGAACACGTCTGGTTGAAGAGCGAGGTGCGGCATGAGACGGCTTACCAGCATGATGCGAGTTTCGATGACCGTCGTCGTGCTGTTTTGCGCGTGCAACAGGAGCGGAGAGCAGGGCCCGGGCGGGGATTCGACCGGGGCTCCGGCTTCCCGGCCGGCCGGCCCGGCGGTCTGCAAGCGCGACGCGGCGGCCAGGGACGAGCTGCTGCGGATCGCGGTCATCCCCAAGGGCACCACCCATGAATTCTGGAAGTCGATCCACGCCGGGGCGATCAAGGCCCAGGACGAACTCAAGGGCGTGCAGGTGATCTGGAAAGGGCCGGTCAAGGAGGACGACCGCAAGACCCAGATCGACGTGGTGGAGAGCTTCATCAACCAGGCGGTGGCCGGCATCGTCCTCGCGCCTCTGGACGACACCGCCCTGGCCAAGCCGGTGCGCGAGGCGGCCAAGGCCGGCATCCCCGTCGTCATCATGGATTCCGCCCTCAGCGCCGAGGCCTGCCTCGACTACGCCAGCTTCGTTGCCACCGACAACTACGTGGGCGGGCAGCGCGGCGGGCGCCGGCTCGGCGAGGTGCTCGGCGGCAGGGGCCGGGTGCTCATGATGCGCTACCAGGCCGGCTCGGCCAGCACCGCCGAACGCGAACAGGGCTTCCTCGACGTCATCCGCTCCGAGTTCCCCGACATCCAGATCGTCTCCGAGAACCAGCGCGGCGGGGCCACCACCGAGGAATCCTTCGCCAAGGGCGAGAACCTGCTCAACAGCTTCCCCGAGCTCGACGGCATCTTCACGCCGAACGAATCCACCACCTTCGGGATGTTGCGGGCCCTCCAGGAGTCGGGCCGGGCCGGCAAGCTCAAGTTCGTCGGGTTCGACAGTTCAGATAAACTCATCCAGGCCCTGCGCGACGGGCAGATTCACGGCCTGGTGCTGCAAGACCCGCTCAACATGGGTTACACGGCGGTCAAGACGCTGGTGGCCTATCTTCGCGGCGAAGAGGTGCCCACCCGTATCGACACGGGCAGCGCCGTGGCCACGCCCGAGAACATGAACGACGAACGCATCAGGACCCTGCTCTCGCCCCCCATCGGCGCGTATCTGCGGGAATAAAAGGGCCCCGTCGTTGCGGTTGTTTACTCGGTACCGGCGTTGCGGAATGCGGCGCCCGGGCGCGCGACGTCGGGTTTCAGATGGGTGTACGGAACCCGAGGGCCCGGACGACGCACCAGGACAGCCGGGCCTCGAGGATCATGAAGCCGCCGAGCAGGACGAGCCCGACCGCCAGCAGCGCCTCCCACCAAGCGGGCGGCCAGCCGAGCACCAGCCAGGCGGTGCCGCCCGTCGCGGCCAGCACTCCGCCGATCCCGCGGAGCAGGCGCCCTTTCCGATCGATGTTGCAGGTCACGGGCACTGGTCAGAACCCCCGCAGCCTTTTGGCGGCCCGGCTTCGCCAACCGGCGGACAGTTCGGGCAGTTCGGCCAGGCGGGCCAGGTCCTCGCGCCGCCCGGCGGCGCTCAGGACGCTGCGGGCCGTCAACGCCACGCTCAGCCCGGGATGCGGGCGATCGAGCAGCCTGGCTTCCACGCCGGCCTCCACCGGACCGGGCCGCACCACGCGCAGATAGAAACCCGTGAAGGCCGCCTCCACGATCCACTGGGGCAGCCGGGGCTCGCCATGCTTGTCGGCCAGCTTCCAGCAGGGCTGCCGCGGCTGGCTGACCTGCACCACCGCCCCGCCCAGCGCGTACAGGTCGCCGATGCACACTTCGGATTCGAGCAGCTCGCGGGTGGTGAGGTTTTCGCCGAAGGAGGGCACCGGCAATTCCACGCCCAGCTTGGCCGAAAAGTGCGGGTAGTGCTCGTGGGCGTAACAGCAGACCGCCCGGTCGGGTCCGCCGTGGTTCTCGGCGTCGGCCACGCGATCGCCCTCGAACCCCAGCTCCGCGAGCCAGACGGACCCTTCCGCCGGCCGGCGGTTCATGGCCGTGCTGTAGGTCCGATCGCCCTTGGCGACCAGCGCCGGCCTCCCGACGTTTACCGAAAGGATGCGCATCCCTTCATCCTATGAACCCGCCGCCCGTCTTCAAGCCGTTCACCGCTGGCCCGGCCATGCCGCAAGCACCCCGCCACGGCTCGCGGAATCGCCGAATCGGACGGCTTTCGCTTGGCGGGTGTTCCGCGGGGTGATAGGATGAGGCATACCGCGGAGGACGCGCCATGCCGCAGGGGACGCACCAACGCCTGGGTCTGGGCCGCCGGGAACTCATCTCGCTGATCGCGGCGGCGCTGGTCGTCGTGGCCGTCGCCTTGCCCCTGGCGCTCAGCGGCCCGGGGAACAAGACGGTATGCAGAGGCCGGCTGGGGGCCATCGGCCAGGCCCTGGGCACCTACGCGGCGGAGAACAACGGCTGCTTCCCCGTGATGGCCCACGCCTCCGCCGCCGAACCGGGCAAAGGGCTGGTGTCGTACGCCCCCGGGAAGATCGGCCGCTACCGCGACGCCGCGCCGCCCGCCGACGCCCGCGAACTCTCCACCACGGCGAACCTCTACCTGCTGATCCGCCAGAAGCGGGCCCGGCCGGAGGAGTTCATCTGCCCCTCGAGCGACGATCGGACCAGCGCCGTCCCGTCGCCGGAGGCCAAATGGGACTTCTCCAGCTACAAAGAAGTGAGTTACGGCTATCAGGTGCCCTACGGTCCGGCGGGCAAGCCGCGCCAGCAGGGCGACCCCCGCGTGGCCATCGTGGCCGACAAGGGTCCCTACGGCCTGGCCCTGGAAACCGGCCAGACCCACCCCGGCGCGCCCTCCGCGGACTACAAGGGGCCCAACAAGAGCTGGCGCCCCTGGAACAACGTCAATCACAAGAAGAGCCAGAACGTGATCTATCTCGACGCTCACGCCGAGGAGCGCAAAACGCCCCTGGCCGGCGCGAACAAGGACAACATCTACACGCGCTGGTCCGACCTGGCCAAGGTCGCCGCTCATGACCCGACGGCCTGGTCCCAGGGCGCGCCGCCGACGGGAACCGAAACGCCGCTGGGCGAGACCGATTCGCTGATCTATCCCTGACCCGGCCTCGCCCGCCGCCGGGCCCGTGCGCCGAGGCTTCTCTCGCTCCGCGTCACACGCTGGCCGCCTGGGGCTCGGTGGTCGATTTCAGGTCGCTCCATCTGACGACCGACGGCTCGTAGGCGTTCCTGGCCTTGTTGACCATGGCCATGCGGGCCATGACGCACATCAGCGAGCAGATCCGGCCGGTCTCGACGTTGGCGTTGGGCACGCGCCGCCCGCCGGTCTTCACGTTGTCGATGAAGTCGATCAGCTCCTCGGTCGAGCCCTCGTCCCAGCCCTTGCCGATGGCCTTGCCGAAGCGCTGCTCCTTCTCGTCCCGCCCGGTGTAGAGGGCCTCGTTGAAGTCCATGGCCCCTTTCTCGCCGAAAGCCAGCAGAATCTCATCGTCGTACTTGCCGGGAAGAATCCACAGGTGCGTATAGGAGAACAGCACGCCGTCGGGGAACTGGAAGATGGTGGCCGACTTGGTCTCCGAGAACTGGTTGGGGTCTTTGGGCTCCTTGTCCTGGTAGGCCATGGCCACGCAGGTGACGGGGTGCTGGTTTTTCATGGCCCAGGACATCACGTCCATGTGGTGGCTGGCCTGCTCGATGAAGCGTCCGCCGTCGTAGGAGACCGGGGCCCCGGAGGGGTCGCTGGACCAGTGCCACCCCCCCTGCATGAAGGTCACGCGCCCCATCAACCCGTCGTGAATGGCCTTCATGGTCTTCAGGTACGTGGGGTGATAGCGGCGCTGGGTGCCGATCTGGTAAATCCCCTTGGATTTGCGGGCCGCCGCGGTGAGCCGGTCGATGGCCTCGACGCTGATGTCCATCGGCTTTTCCCCGAAGCAGTGGATGTGGCGCTCCAGCACCGGCACCATAGTGTCGGCGTGGACGCTGGGCTGGGTGACGACCAGAACGGCGTCGAGCTTCTCCTTGTCCAGCATTTCATGGAGGTCGCGGTAGCCCTTGGGCTTGTCGCGTTGAGCGGCCTTGAGGCCCAGTTCGACGCGGTCGGGCTTGAGGTCGCAGATGGCCCGGACCCGGGCGTCCGGGCAGCTGGTGAGGATTTTCTGCATCAGGCCGACGGCCCGCCCGCCGTAGCCGATCCAGCCGAGTTCCACCTTGCCGTTGGCGGCGAAGGCCCGGGCGCTGCCGGCGCCCAGCGCCACCGCCGACGCCCCGACCGCCGACGTACGCAGCAGCGAGCGACGGGTGACGTGATGACCCATGACGAACCTCCCTTCCAAGAGATGATCTTCCGGACCGTGCGCGCTTGCGAGACGACCAGGAGCCGCGGGCATCGGGCCCGCGCGTCCGGACCGAGCCGGCCTCGTCACCAGTTCGCGCACGGTCATCCTGATCGAATCGCCGCGGTGCCGGCGTGGGCTTCGACCGGCCGGCACCACGATCAACCTACGCGGCCGCGGTTCCGGCCGCAAGCCCGCCGGCCACCGGCCTGGTCCCCCGCCTGCATGACACCTTGGGCGGGGGCAGCAAGAAATGGAGCGGCCGTGCTCCCGTGCGGGCCGCAAACCACTCCACGACCGGCACTCACTCACCGGTTGCAACGGAATCCGCGGCCCGCCGATTCTGTCACGCAGCCCGTTCCCCGGGCTTGGAGCCGTCCAGGCCGGCGCGTATGATCGGCTGATCCCGGCAGCGGATGGACGTTGAGACCCCCACACAAGGAGCCGAACCCATGATTCACCTGGGCATGCACACCGACAACTGGCGGACCCTGAGCGGCTCGATGGCCGCCGCGGTCGAATCGGCCCGACTGCACCAGCTCGAATACATCGAGTTCGGCGTGGTGGACGGGCAGGAATTCGTCCAGGGGCTGGGCTACTCTCCGACGGTCTCGCTGGAGAGCAACCCCATCCGCCTGAAGCGCCAGTTGGACGCGGCCGGGCTGAAGGTCTCGCAGATCGACGCGGCCTTTCCGATCATGGGGCCGCTGGGGGCCACCTTCGGCGTGCGCTACGTGCAGAAGGCCATCGCCTTCGCGGCGGCCATCGGCTGCCCCTGCGTGGACACCACCGACGGGGCCACCAAGCCGGCCGGCTATTCCGACGAGGAGGTGATGGCCATCACCCGCCAGAACTACCGCCAGATCCTCGAATGGGCCGACGACTACAACGTCATCGTCAACGTCGAGCCGCACGGGCCGTACACCACCGACCCCGACACGATGGAGCGCATCCTCAACATGTTCGATTCGCCCCGGCTGCGGATGAACTTCGACACCGGCAACACCTTCATCGCCGGCCGGGACCCGGTGGCCTATGCCCGGCGCTTCCTGGACCGCATCGCGCACGTGCACTGCAAGGACGTGAGCGCCGCCCTGGCCGCCGCCGCCCGCGGCGAGGAGACCGGCATCGCCACCAGCGAGGTGGGCATCGGCGACGGCGTCAACGCCGCCAACATCGAGGCGATCATCGACCTGTTCAAGAAGGCCGGCTGGGAGGGCGTCTTCAGCATCGAATGCCAGGGCACGCCGGCCTGCATCCGCCGCAGCGTCGAATGGCTGCGGGCGCGGATCCGGTGACGCCCTTCGACGGGCTCATGAAGCCGATCATCGCGTGGGCGGCAACGGGCGGTGGACCTCAACGGGCGGGCGGCCGGCCGAGGGACGCACGAAGCGCTCGCCGTACCGCGTGAAGCCGGGGACGAAACCGCCGTGCGCGAGGAAGAACGCGCCCTGTTCGAGGCCCATGCAGCGGTCCAGCCGATCGCTTTTCCCGGTGTCGTCATGGCTGAACGTGGCGGTGGTCAGCTCGAGCCAGCGCCCGGCGGCGGTGCGGATCCACTGGTTCCCGTACAAGGCCTTGCGGACCATGTGCCCCGTGCTGCCGTTGAAGTTCTCGCTGAAGCTGTAGAGCCCGCGCAGATATCCGCCCTCCCTGGGCGCCTTCCATGAGGAGATGAGGAACCATTCCTTCTTTTCCGGATGGAAGTAGTAACCGGTGTAGACGGTATGGGTGGCATCGGTGGGTTCGGCGGTCACCAGGAAGCGCTGCTTCTGGTTCGTCTTCCACATGTATTTGAGATGGCTGTGCCCGCCGGTGCCCTCGTTGCCGAAGTCGCCGGCGTACACGCCCGGGCCTTTGGCCAGCAGCGTGACCCGGTCTTCGGCGGCCACCTTGGCGCGGTCCCTGGCCTCGCCGCCTGAATCCCAGACGCTGAAGATGATGCGTCGCTCGCGGTCATTGATGACCTGCATCCCGAAGTAGCCGCGATGCCAGCCGCAGGCCATGTAGTAGGTCGCGGGCGGGTCGGCCAGCCCAGTGACCTCGCAGTAAAAAGCCTCGACCTTCTCCTCTTTGGGCAGCGGATAGAACAGGTGGACCGAGGCCGCGTTCCGGCGCGGCTTGAAATGGAAGTGCGCGCCCTGGGCCGCCGGCCCGTCGATCAGCAGCGCCTCGATCTTTCCCGCGGGCGGTACGCCGGGACTGAGCGATTCGAGCACGAAACGATGGTAGCCGAGCTCGCTGATCTCGAATGGAGCGAATCTGACCGTCACCGACTGCTCACCGCCTCCCCGGGCCTGGGCCTCGCGGGATTGGCCGCCCACGCTCAAGCGCAGAGGGACGTCGCCCCTTTCCGGCCAGCGCCCTGCCAGCGCGCATTCCAGCCGGCCCGCGGTCTTGAGCTCGCCGAACCACGATACCCGGGTGGCGGGCGCACTCCAGCCGGTGATTCCGGTGCGCGATACCTCGGCCCCCTCGGGGTCGGGGTCCAGGTAGGCGGTATGGGCGGGGATCCGCAGCTCAGCGCGAGCGCTGGCGGCGATGAGGACCGCCGGTAACAGCACGGCAAGGCGTTGAGGGCTCACGTCGGTGAAGCTACCCGAAGGCGGCCCTGCCGTCGAGCGTCCCCGGGCCGAACCCTCGGAACGCCGCTTCGTGATCCCCTGGCGGTGGTGTAGGATCAAGCGTTCAGGCCATGCGCCCTTTGCCGGTCCCGCATGCATGACAGAGGCGCGGTATGATGACGAGGACCTTTCGGGCCCGCTGGGTGGTGCCGGTTGGACGCCCGCCGATCGAAAACGGCCGGATGGTGGTCCGCGATGGCCGGATCACGCTCGTGGAGTCGGCGACGGGCTTCTCGTCCGGCGATGTGATCGACTTCGGCGACGCCGTCATCCTCCCCGGCTTCGTGAACGCCCATACCCATCTTGAATTGACGCATTGCCGCGGACGGGTGCCTCATCGCGGGTCGTTCGTCGCTTGGATCCGGGACCTGGTCGCGATGAATGCCTCCGCGCCGCCGGAGCGGTTCTCCGAGTCGATCCTCGAGGGCGCGGCCCAATCCCTGGCCGCCGGCGTGACCACACTGGCCGACATCGGCCACGGGCCGGATGCCTGCGCGGCCTGGCGCCGGATCGAGCCGCGCACCGTCGGCTTCCTGGAAGTGCTGGGCATGGGCCCGCGCCGCCAGGCCGCTCATGACCGCTCACTGGCCGCGGCCGTCGGGCTGTGCGAGGCCCATCAACCGCCCGCGGCCCGCGAGCGACTCGGCCTTTCGCCGCACGCGCCCTACAGCACGGACCCGAGCGTCTACGCTGCGGCCGTCGACTTCTGCCGCCGTCGCGGCAGGCCCCTCTGCACCCACCTGGCCGAGACGCGCGACGAAGCCCGGTTCCTGCGCGACGGCACCGGCCCGTTCCGGGAACTGCTCGAATCCTGGAACCTGTGGGATGGCTCGTTCACCCCGCCGGGGTGTTCGCCGGTGCGTTATGCCGCCCGGCTCGGGCTGCTGGACGGCCCCGTCCTGCTGGCCCACGTCAACTACGCCGACGACGACGATCTCGACCTGCTGGCGCGCGGCGACGCGAGGGTGGTCTACTGTCCGCGCACGCATCGCTTCTTCGGGCATGATCCGCACCGCTACCGCGACATGCTGGCCAGGCGGATCCACGTGTGCCTGGGCACGGATTCGCTCGCCGGCGTCGAGTCGCTTTCCATCCTCGACGAGCTGCGCTTTCTTCGGAGCATCGATTCGGAGACCCCCGATGAGGTGCTCGTGCACATGGCCACCCTGGGCGCGGCCCGGGCCCTGAACCTGGATGCGCACACCGGCTCGCTGGAGCCCGGCAAGCAGGCCGACATCGTGGTGATCCCCCTTGAAAACCCCGGCACGCGGGAGCCCACCCGCGACCTGCTGGAAAGCGTTGCGGCCCCCGCGGTCGTCTACCTGGGCGGCGCGCCGGCGGTCACACCGGCATCCCGGTGATGCGCCCCTCGAAGGCCAGCCGGTCGTTGACCCAGCCCTGCACGTCCGCGACGCATCGCCGTGAGCGATACTCGGTTCCCTGGAGAATCAGGATCATGCGCGCCGGCGGCTCGACGGCGGCCCGGAACTTGACACCGTCCACCCCGCCGAAGCCCCAGAAGGCGGGCCCGTCGGGGAGCACCTCGTGGGCCACGAAAGCGGCGAGTTGGGCCGCCGATTCGATCATCAGCACCCCCGGCAGCAGCGGCCGGCCGGGAATATGCCCGCGCACCCAGAATTCATCCGCTCGCACCTCGCGCACGGCGACGGCCAGCAGCTTCTCACGATCCATGTGCACGATCCGGTCGAGCTGCATGAACTCGAACCGGTGCGGCAGGACCGCATAGATCTGGTCGCGAGTGAATACCCGCCGATCGAGGTCCAGAGTGGAGAGGTCAAGCAAGGGACCGGCGGCCATAGAGGCTCCTTGAACAGAACGAGGGGCGCCGGTCGGTGCGGCCAGAGGCGCGCGACACGAGCCGCAGTCGGCTTTCAAGCCGGTCCCCCCACGGGTACCCAGACCCGCTTCTCGCCGCGGCCGCCAGTCCGCCCGCGGGCCGGCGGTTCGGCCCGGGTTATGCCTGCTCGGAGGATCGAACCTCGAGTATCTTCTTTCGCACTTCCTGGGCAGCCGTCTTCACGTCCTGCATGATCTTGCGGACGCGGGTGCCGGCGGCCTTGTTGCCGCCCTCGGCCTTCTGGACGTCCTCGGCCGCTGACTCCACCAGTTCCCTGAGCCTATCGTAATCCTGCATGGTCATACTCTCCCAGCGTTCCCCACGGCGAACCCGGCTCGCTTTGCGCCATGAGCATGATCGGGCCTTGTTCACTTCTAACGGGACTGAGGGGGGGAAGTCTAGCAGACACCCCCCCGGCTTGCAAAGGGCCATGAACGCATGAGTACCGGTGGGCCTGGTGGTTCCTGCGGAGTGGGCAGGTGACGGCGGCTTCAGAGCCGGGCCCGCCCGAAAGCGATAGGAGACTGCACCGTTCCCTGACGCCCGCGGCTCGGATGCCAGTCTTGAAGCGCATGAAACCAGACCGATCCCATCCGATAGCACCGGTCATTTCGACACGTTCGACCGACGACCATAAAACCTGTTGGCAAAAAGAGTTTCGATCCAGAGCAGCCCTGCCAAGGCCAGGGCCAGCGGTACGGTCCACGACACCGGCCCGTCCGGCCCGGAGCGACGTGCCGGCAGCCGGTCGGGATCATGGGCGATCTGAACCAGGCCGGGCGGAAAGCGGGCGGTCAGGTCATCGTCGCCGAGGCGGGTCAGGTCGGACTCGCTCTCGGCCGTGTTCACCGCATAGAGCAGCAGGATGGTTGAGCCGTCGCCACTCCTGAGGCGGTAATGACCCGGTCGGCGAGTAGGCAGGACCACTGTGTCCCCGGCAAAGTCCAGCGGTGATGCGGTTCCGTCCGGGGCCGTCAGATGCACGCTCGAGGGAACCAGCCCGACCCAACGATGGCTGGCCGGACGGCCCGCCAGAAAAGAGTCGATGTTCTCTGGACGGGGCGCAAGGGACTCCAGCATGGCATGGAGCAGCACGATCATGGGGGCGGCCTGCGTGCCGAACTGGCTCCACTGCCGGGCCGGGGAAAACGCGAATTGGATGACGCGTCCCCTGCCGACCCGACGCTCGAGAAGGGCCGGCGAGCGATCCGAGAACGACGCGATGACCGTGCCGCCGGCCGCCGGCGGCCCCAGGTCCAGACGGCGATAAACCAGCCGATCATTGATCGAGTCGATGCTTGGGTCGGCAAACGGTCTGAGGTACGGCCCGGTCAGGTCGGCGACGGCCACGGTGATCGGCTCGGGCGGCGAGATGACGCCGCGAATCGGAGCCGGCAGCAGGTCGTCGCCGCTACCCCCGATCTCGCCCGGCGCATGGTCACCCGGAATGAGCAGGAGCGTGCCGCCCGCGGATACGTACGCCGACAAGGCCGGCCAAGATGCCGGTGCCAGACCGGTCGGATCGGCCAGGATGACCGCCAGCGCGGGTTCCAGGGGGGTCGTGGCCAGGGCCGGACCGGTCAGCCGGCGCAACGCGAACCACTGCTGATCCGGAGGCTGCGCCGGCGGCGCGATCATGGCCGATATCATCGTCGCCACCGACAACACGTCCTCATCGCCCACGACCACCACCTCGGGTGACTTTCCCGCGCTCAGGCACGCGAACCTGCGATTATCGAAGGGAGCCGAATCGTCGGGCTCGAGCACGAAGCTCAATGCGTGCGGACCTTCGGAC
>JABRVU010000564.1:0-4755 GCA_039961895.1 Phycisphaerae bacterium
GACGGGGCGGCGATCACGTCGGTCACGCAGGACGCGCGCAGGCTCTCGGCCACCTCCCGCCCGGCCCGCACCGCCGCCTCGACGTCGGCCAGGCCGCCGGTCAGCTTGAGGCACGTCCCGTAGAGGTCGTTGATCTCGATCTGGGCCAGCTTCACGCCGGCCGCCTTCTCCACGCCATCCAGGACGGCCAGCGAGGCCGTCCAACTGTGCACCTCGATCAGCCCCAGCGCCGCCCGCTCCATCACAGCACGCCCCGTTCGCGCAGCCGCTGAACCACCTCGTGGGTGATCTGGGCCACGCGATCCTGCTGCACGACGCCGGTGCGCGGGGCGCAGCCCTCCGGCGGAGCGTCCACGAAGCCGTTGTCGGCCAGGATGCAGCGGAGCACCCGCTGGATGGCGGCCCGGTCCACCCGCTGGGCCTCGCTGAGCGGCTGGCGGCTGGGCCCGAAGTTGAAGCCGCGCAGCTCCGCACCCGCCCGGAAGCCCTCGGGAAAATCCGCCGAGAACAGCATGGTATCGAACAGCTCGAGCAGGGCGTATTGCAGTTTGATGGCCTGCTCGACGCGGCCCGCCCGGGTCAGGTCGTAGATCTGCCGGGTCAGCTCGGGCACGATGCCGCTGGTGGCGTGCGTGCCGCCGTTGCAGCCGATCAGCAGCATGGGCACCAGCACCACCTCCCAGCCGGTCAGGAAGGCGAAGTCCGGGCGGTCCGGCCGAACCGCGGCGATCATCCGCATCATGTGCGGCACGTCGCCGCTGGAGTCCTTGATCCCGCAGATGCGCTCGAACTCGGCCAGCCGGCGGAGGGTGGGCACGTCGATGGGGCTGGCGAACATGGGGATGTTGTACAGCGTCACGTCGATGGGGCTGTGCAGGGCGATCTCGCGGAAGTAGGCGTACACGCTCTCGGGGCTCAGCCGGTAATAGAACGGCGAGACGATGGCCACCGCCCGGGCGCCGTAATCGTGGTAGGTCTCGCAGGCCCGGATGGTTTCCCGGACGTTGGACTCGGCGGCGCCGGCCAGCACCGGCACCCGCCCGGCGGCCTGTTCGCAGACGATGCGGTTGATCCGCTTGCGCTCCTCGGGCGTGAAGCGGGTGAACTCGCCGGTCGAGCCGTTGGGATACAGCCCGTGCACGCCCTTGTCGATCAGCCAGTCGAGGTAGCGGCGCAGCTCGGGTTCGTTGATCTGCCCCCGCTCATCGAGCGGCACAATGTGAGGGGTGAAGATTCCCTCGATGGGCGACTTGACGCCGGGCTGCCGGGTGCCGGCCGACTCGCGCGCTGCCGTCATGGGGGTCTCCTACCAGGATCCGCCTCCGGTATGCTATCCGCGTGCCCGGCCCGACGCGAGGGCGCGGGCCGGGCCGGCGGCGACGGCGTTGACGGACCGCGGCGGGTGGTTTCTAATCACGGCGGTTCCCCGTGGAGGACGCTCGATGAGCCAGGAGTTCAATCGCCGGGAGGTTCTGGGCCTTTCCACGGCCCTGGCGGGCGGGATGGCACTGGCCTCGACCGGAACGGGCCTCGCGGCCCAGAGCGGTAGCGGGCAGAAGCCTTCCGGCCGCAAGTATCAGTTGGGCACCGTGACCTACAACATCGCCGCCCACTGGGACGTGCCCACCCTGCTGAAGGTCTGCAAGGACGTCGGCCTGACCGCCGTCGAGTTCCGCACCACCCACAAGCACGGGGTCGAGCCCGCCCTGGCCAAGCCGCAGCGGGCGGAGATCAGGAAGCGCTGCGCCGACGCCGGCCTTCGGCAGCTCAGCCTGGGCACGGTCTGCCAGTTCCACGAGGCCGATCCGGCCGTCGTCGCCCGCAACGTCGAGACCTGCAAGCAGTTCATCGACCTGGCCAGTGACCTGGGTGCCAAGGGCGTGAAAGTCCGCCCCAATGGGCTGCCCAAGGGCGTGGCCGTCGAGAAAACGCTCGAGCAGATCGGCAAGGCCCTGCGCACCTGCGGGCAGGCCGCCGCCGACGCCGGCGTCGAGGTCTGGGTCGAGGTCCACGGCTCGGGCACCTCGCACCCGCCGCACATGCGGACGATCATGGACGTCGCCGATCATCCCGCCGTGGGGATCACCTGGAACTCCAACGGAACCGACCTCAAGGACGGCTCGATCAAGGAATACTTCGAACTGCTCCGGCCCAGGCTGCGCTGCTGCCACATCAACGAGCTGACCAGCTCCTACCCCTGGCGCGAGCTGTTCGGGCTGCTCAACGCGGCCGGCTACGATCGTTACACGCTCATCGAGATCGCGGGCCTCGAATGCGACAAGATCGGCGACGCCACCCGGTTCCTGCGGTTCTACAAGGCCCTGTGGAACGAGCTGTCCGGGCCGGCGGAATGAGGGTTCGGGTTTGAACGCGGGGGTACAGGTCATCGGGTTCGCGGCGCGGCTCTGCGCGGCCGCGTGCCTCATGACGGGGTGTTCTCAGGACGCGCCCGGGCACGGTTCCGATCGCACCGCCGGGCCCCGGGACGCGGCCCGGCCACGAGACCCCGTTCCATCCGCCATCGGCCATCCGAAAACGGACATGCACCGCGAAACCGACCGAAGTCATGACTCTCCGGAAGCGATTTCGCCCGGCGAGACGGTCCTGCTCCTGCACGGCCTGGGGCGGACCCGTGCGTCGTTCAGGTCGATGCACGGGCGCCTGGAGCAGGCCGGGTATCGCGTCATCGACTGGGACTATCCGAGCTTCTCTCGGAGCATCGACCAGCACGCCGCCCGGCTGAGCGAGCGGCTTCGGGAACTCGACGCCGATCCGGTCGTCACGCGCATCCACTTCGTCACCCACAGCCTCGGAGGGATCATCGTCCGCAAGGCCCTGCTGGACGGCCCGCCGGCCAAGACCGGCCGGCTGGTCATGCTGGCCCCGCCCAACCGCGGGTCGCGCCTGGCGAGGCGGACCGGGCCCCTGCTGGGGCGGTGGATCAGACCGCTCCGCGAACTCTCCAGCGCCCCCGACAGCGTCGTCAACCGCATGGCCGCCCCGCAGGGCGTCGAAATCGGCATCATCGCCGCCGCCAGGGACGGCAAAGTCCGCGTGGAAGACACCCACCTGCCCGGCGAAACCGATCACCTGGTGGTTCCCGGATTCCACACCTTCATCATGAACGCGCCGGCGGTGCAGGATCAGACCCTGACGTTCCTGCGCACCGGGCGGTTTGCGGGCGGCGGGGCGGCGACGCGACCGGGCGTCTGAACGGCCGATCGCCGGGCCGTCGCAGGCCGCCTCGTACTCATCCTTCAACCCCGACCATCGACCGGCTGGAAGCCCGTCCCAGACGGACTGGGGCGGGCCCTTACTCGTCCTCGAACCAGGACTTCTTGAGCCGGATCTGTTCGATGGCCACGAAGTTGTGGTATTGGCCGTTGTTCATCCCCGGGCAGTGCTCGGCGGCCTCGGCCCAGGTCGATGGAGAGCGCAGGTTCTGATTCCAGAACGGCCAGGTCCGGCACTGGAGCGGGCGGACCGGGTAGATGCCGCACGTGCGTTTGCCGTCGGCCGTCTTGGTCAGGAACACGCAATCGCCGTTGGATCGCTCGGTCAGCGAGTATTTGAACCCCACGCGCCGCAGCATGTCGCCGGGCAGCCAGTCGTCGGGGCGCTCCAGGAACGCGGCGATGCGGGCGATTTCTTCGCGCGAGACCCAGACGTAACCCGGCGCCCCGGTGCAGCAGTTGCCGCACTGGGTGCAGGTGAACCGCAGCCCACCCTGGTACCATTTCTCATCAGCCATGAACCCGGCCCCGGCGATCGAACGCACCCGCCGCTGAAAGCCTACCCGTTGCGGCGCGCCCTTGCAACGATTATAGGAACGGGTCGATGCCCGGCCGTCGCGGCGGGCAAGGGGGCGCGATGTCCTTCGAGCAGTGGCCCTACCTGGGTGTGTTCCTGGTCCTGCTGGCGTGCGGCCTGGGGCTGCCCCTGCCGGAGGACGTGCCCCTGCTGACCTCCGGCGTGCTGGTGCACAAGGAGCTGGCCAGCCTGTGGGTGATGATCCCCATCGCCATGCTCGGCGTGCTGGGCGGAGACTGCGTGCTCTTCTTCGTCGGACGCAGGTTCGGGCACCGGGTGGTCAAGCTGTGGTTCTTCCGGCGGGTGGTGAATCCGTCGCGGCTGCTGATGGCCGAGGGCCTCTTTCAGCGCCACGGGATCAAGATCGTCTTCATCGGGCGGTTCCTTCCGGGCCTGCGTCCGATGATCTTCATGGCCGCCGGCGTGCTCAAGGTGCCGTTCCGGGTGTTCATCGGGGTCAACGGGCTGGCCGCCTGCATCAGCGTGCCCACGCTGGTGGTGCTGGGCAAGGTGTTCGGGAACAGCTACGAGAAGATCAAGAGCGACGTCCGCGCCGTGACGCACCTGCTCGTGGTCGTCATCCTGATCGGGGTGCTCATCGCCGTCGGCGCGGCCCTGCACCGGCGGCAGAAGCGGCTGATGGCCGCGGCGGGCGTTCGGCCGGACATCTCCGCCGACGCGCTGGCGCGGATCGACCCGGCCGGGTTACCCGTGCTCGATCCTTCCGGGACCGCGCACGCCGACGCGCAAGAGAGCGAGAAGGAAACCGTTCACCATCACAGCCGCGACGTTCATCAGAGCCGCGACCGGGAGGGAACGGATCGAATCACCGATCGCTGACGGACGGGCGCGGCTCTGATGAACGTCGCGGCTGTGATGGTGAACGGTTTCCTTCTCGCTCTCTTGCGCGTCGGCGTGCGCGGTCCCGGAAGGATCGAGCACGGG
>JABRVU010000565.1:0-2669 GCA_039961895.1 Phycisphaerae bacterium
CATCATGAGCGAAGACGCCGCCAAACCCCGCGTGCTCATCGTGGATGACGACTCCATCATCGTCGAGTCGCTGTGCGAGTTTTTGAGCCTGGAGGGTTACGAACCCGTGGGCGTGAACGGTTTCCAGGCCGCCCTGGCCGAACTCGACAAGCGCCGCTTCCAGCTGGTCATCACCGACATCAACATGCCCGATTCCGGCGGATTCGAGCTGCTCCGTGTCGTGCGCCAGCGCTTCCCCGACGTGGTGGTCATCATGATCACCGGCTACGGCACCATCGAGAGCGCGGTCGAGGCCATCAAGATGGGGGCCTACGACTATCTCACCAAGCCGATCATCGACGAGGAGATCCGCCTGGTCATCGAGCGGGCCCTCCAGCAGCAGTCGCTGATCCGCGAGAATCAGTCGCTCAAGCAGGCCCTCGACCTGCGCTACGGGCTGGATAACATCGTCGGGCACGACTACAAGATGCTCAAGACCTTCGATCTGATCGAGTCGGTGGCCGATTCGCGCACCACGGTGCTGATCCAGGGCGAATCGGGCACCGGCAAGTCGCTCATCGCCCGGGCCATCCACCACCACAGCGACCGGCGCGACAAGCCCTTCATCGAGGTGAGCTGCGGGGCCCTGCCCGAGTCGCTTCTGGAGAGCGAGCTGTTCGGCCACGTGCGCGGGTCGTTCACCGGGGCGGTCGGCGACAAGGAAGGCAAGTTCAAGGCCGCCGACAAGGGCACCCTCTTCCTCGACGAGATCTCCTCGGCCACGCCGGCCTTGCAGGTCAAGCTGCTGCGCGTCTTGCAGGAGAAGCAGTTCGAGCCGGTCGGCTCCAACAAGACGCAGAAGGTCGACGTGCGGGTGATCCTGGCCAGCAACGAGAACCTGGCCAAAGCCGTCCAGGCCGGCAGGTTCCGGCAGGACCTGTTCTATCGCATCAACGTGGTGACGCTGCAACTGCCGCCGCTGCGCGACCGGCTGGGCGACATCCCGCTGCTGGCCGGGCACTTCCTCAAGCACTACCGGGCCGAACTCCGCAAGGACGTGGCCGGTTTCAGCGACGAGTGCCTGCAAGCCCTGCAACGCTATTCCTGGCCGGGCAACGTCCGCGAGCTGGAGAACGTCGTCGAGCGGGCCGTGGTCCTGACCCGCCGGCGCCACATCCAGGTCGATGACCTGCCCGAGCATCTGCTCGAAGAAGTCCGCAGCGCCCCGGCGGTCGAGGGGGTCTACCGGCCGACCTCGCTCAAGGCCGCTCTCGAGGGCCCGGAGCGGCAGATCATCGAGCAGGCCCTGCGCTCCAACAACTGGAACCGCCAGCTCACCGCCCAGATTCTCGAAATCAACCGCACCACGCTCTACAAGAAGATGAAACGCTACGGGCTGGAAGACAGCCCGGCCAAACGCTGATCTCGACGCTTGCCCGTTGCTGACAGGCATTGATGTCCGGGCTCCTGGCGCCTCCCGTCGCGCCGGCGACTTTCGACATGGCCACGCAAGCCTGAGGCCATGCCACACACCATGCCCGCCCGCCGGTTTCGCCCGGGGCGACGATTCCGTGCCGTTCACCGCGGCCGGGCGGGCGGCAGCGCCTCCGGGCCGCACGTCGCGAGGCGACGGTTTGAGTTCCCGGCCCAGCTCGGCGATGATCGGCGAGGTTCCTTTTTCGGCTTGTCGGTTCGGGAACTTTTTGCGGGTTCATGCGTCCAAGTCGTCGGAGACCTCCCGGAGGTCGATCTTTCTTTCGCAGTATCAATGCCATGTTGAGGAGTCCGGTCATGTTCAGGTTCATGGGCGTGGCGGTGTCGGTGCTGGGTCTGACGACGGCGGCCGGGGCGGCCGCCACCACCGATCTGAAGGTCAATCGCGTGTCCATCTTCTCCAGCGGGGTGGCCTTCTTCGAGCGCGGGGCCACGGTCAACGGCTCGGCCACCGCCGAGCTGCGCTTCCGCGCCGAACAGATCAACGACATTCTCAAGTCGCTGGTGGTCCAGGACTCCGGCGGGGGGACCATCGGCGTGGTCAGTTACGCCTCGAAAGATCCGCTGGAACGTACGCTCAAGAGCTTCGCCGTGGACCTGACCGAGCAGCCCTCGCTGGCCAGGCTGCTGAATCAGTTCCGCGGCCAGCCGGTCGAGATCGCCGGCCCCCGCCAGTTGAAGGGCGTCATCGTCGGCGTCGAGACCCAGCGCATTTCGGTCGGCGAAGGCAAGGAGACGGTCGAGGTCGCCTTCGTCAACGTGCTCACCGACGCCGGGCTCCAGCAGTTGCGGATCGACCAGTTGCAGGGCCTCAAGCTGACCGATGAGAAGATGGCCTCGGAGCTGACCAAGGCCCTGGCGGCCCTGGCCGGAGGACAGGACGTGGACAAGAAGACGGTGGTGCTGCGTTTCGAAGGGCAGGGGCAGCGCCAGGTGCGGGCCTCGTTCCTGCTCGAGTCGCCGATCTGGAAGACCAGTTACCGGCTGGTGCTGTCGAGCGATCAAAAGCCGTTCTTGCAGGGCTGGGCGGCGGTCGAGAACGCCACCGAGGAGGATTGGAAGGACGTTCGGCTGTCGCTGGTGTCCGGCCGGCCGATCTCGTTCCGGATGGACCTGTACACGCCGATCTACGTTCCCCGCCCGCAGGAGGACCTCGAGCTGTATGCCTCGCTGCGGGCCCCGGAGTTCGAGGGGGG
>JABRVU010000566.1:0-3460 GCA_039961895.1 Phycisphaerae bacterium
GTTGAGGATGGCGTTGGCCCCGCGTTCGACGGCGGCGGCCTTGAGCGCCACCAGCGCCTCCTCCGGTGTGCGATAACCCTCCACGAAGACGGCCTCGACCTGACGCACGATCCGAAAACCGGCCAGCCGGTTGCCGGTCGAGGTGGCCACGATCAGGCCGGCCAGCTCGCGGCGCCGACGGTCCAGCTCGGCGTGATCGACGTTGTATTTGGCCAGACGCGGGTGGATGTTCACCGGCCGGCGGGCCCGCAGCAGACGCCCCAGCGCCCGCAGCACCGCCCGCAGGACCAGCAGCACGACCAGGGCCGCCGCGCTGCCCGCCGCAATCCTGTTGAACGGCGGCGGAAGCGGAATCCGATCCACCCACGACGGCCAGGTGAACGCGGGCAGGGCCAGCATCAGCGGCAACGATTCCATGCGCACATGTTAGCTCTTCGTCCGCATCCTGCAACGTGAAGGGCGCCAGGTGGCGGTTCCGCGGTCCGTGGCGGAATCCGTGGTCTGCGGATTCCGTAGCGACCGGTCGAGAACGCCGCGCGGCGAAGGGTTTTCGGGTCTTCCACGGCTCGCATTCAGGGCAGGCCGCAACCTTCATCTCCACACGCCTGTTGCGTCATGCGTCCGGCGGGCCCGCGTCAGCGTCTGGGCACGCGCACCCGCGCGACGCTGAACGGCCGGAGCGTGACGGTGAGGACGTTGCGGGCGACGGCCGCTTCGGAGGTGGCCGGTCGGACGGCCTCAGGGTCGCGCAGGCTGTTGGCCGCCCAGGGCACGTCGGCCGACAGCGTCCACACCTCCGCGCGGTCCCCGGCCGCGAAGTCCATCAGTTCCACGGCCACCACCGCCGGCCCGGCCGTCCCGCGATGGACCAGCGAGATCAGCATCGCGCCGTCCGCGGACAGGGCGGCCAGGGCGGCCACGCCCGCGTAGTCCACCCGCCCGCCCTTGCCCTTGAGGTCCGGCAGGACGGTCGGAGCTGTCTCCGCCGGCGCCCCCGTCAGTTCCACCTCGACCGGCACCGCCCCCGCGAACGCGGCGAACGCCGACTGGGCGTAATGGCACGGATTCGCGTACACGCGCTCGCGCTCCTTGCGCAGCCCGCCGCCGTGGTTCACCGTGGCCGAATGCGTCACCAGGTCCACGAAGGGGGCCAGCCGGACCGCGGCGTGATACATCAGCGTGTCATAGAGGGCCTCGGTCAGCGTCGCGTTGCCCACCAGGTTGAAGGGATTCAGCTTCGCGGCCGCGCCTCCCGCTCCGCCTCCCTCGAGGCGGGCGAACATCTGCAATTCGGTGATGCCCAGCTTCGGATCGCGGATGCCGGCCGCGAGCATGTCGCCGTGCAGGGCGGCCCATTCTTTCTCGAGGATATCGGGCACGGCCATGAAGTTGCGGTACACGTCCAGCGGTTCGACCGAGGCGGGCACGTTTCCGCCGATCAGCGGGTGGTCGGTCGTGCGCTGGAGCACGTCGCCAGCCTCGCGGATCAGCGTTTCGTTCCACTCCTTGCCCCACAGCACCGGCGCGCCGCAGGCGTAGAGCGTGATGGTCGGGTCGGCCTTGCGCATGGCCGCCGCGAACTGCCGATAGCGGTCGGCGTAGCCCCTGGGCGTGGTCCAGTGCACCTGCCAGCGGCCCCACAGCTCGTTGCCGATCTCCCACAGCCTGACGTTGTAGGGCTCGGGGTGATGGTTGGCGGCCCGAAGCGCGCCCATGCGCGAGTCGGGCGGCCCGTTGCAGTATTCGACCCAGGCGGCGGCCTCCTCGGGCGTGCCGTCGCCGGCGTTGACGCAGATGAAGGGCTCGGCCCCGACGGCCTTGCAGAAGGCCATGAACTCATCGGTGCCGAACAGGTTGGGCTCGACGCCGCCCCAGGCCGGGTTGTGCCGCGTCGGGCGCGTCACCGGCAGGCCGATCCCGTCGCGCCAGTGATACGCGCTCACGAAATTTCCGCCCGGCCAGCGCAGCACCGGCACGCGCGATTCCCGCAGCAGCCGGACCACGTCGGGATCGGCTCCGTCGATCGCGTCCATCGGCCAGAGGAACATCTGGGCGATGACGAACTGCCCCGGCCGCTCCGCGGTGATCGACAGCCGGTAGATCTCGTCGGCCGGCGCCGCCTTGTCCACGTTCAACAGGCCCTGGTGCAGTCCCCAGGCCGCCGACAGCTCGCGGGTGCGGGACGTCGCCGCCTGTTCCGGCGCGCCGGCCGGCGACAGCGCGACCTCCAGCCGCCCGCCGTCGGGCGAACGAATGACGGCTTCGTAGCGATACTGGCGGACCCGATGCAGAGGCAGATGCAGGTACTGGGCGATGCCCTGCCCGGCGGCGGCGACCTCGACGCGCTGGGCCCGCCCGCCGTGCGGGCCGGTGTCCGGGCTGGTGCGCACCGCGGCCCGCGGGCCGACCTTGACCCACCCGTGGGCCAGGGCGTCCTGGCGCGATTCGGCCAGTCGCTCGACCTGGTCCCGCGGCCAGTCGAGGCGCCGCCCGTCGCGGCGGGCGTGATCGAGGATCGCGCTTTCCGACTCGATCAGTCGCATCCGCCCGTCGGGCGTCTGCCCGCCGGTCCAGAAGGCATAGTCGCCGAAGGTCGGGTTGCGCACGATCTGGGCGCACATGCCGTTGTAGATGTTCGAGCCCAGGTGCTCGACGAACTTGCCGGTGATGTACCTGGTGATCGGCGGCCCGGCCGGTTTGTCGGCGCGGACCCTCAGCTTCACCTCGGCCGGTACAGACCCGCCGGCCGGCGCCGAGGCCGGCTCCGCGCCCTGAACCGGCGAACCGCCGGCGAAGGGCGGAGCGGTCAACGCGAGAATCACACAAGTACCCAGCGCCAGTCGGTCGTTCAGAATGGTTTTCATGACGAACACTCTATACCCGGCGATTCAAGTGGAAAAGTGGAAAGCTGCGAACGTGAGGGAGGCGATTCAGGGCTACCGGGCGTCGGCCAAGGTCCGCAGAACGGTCATCCAGTCCACGTAACAGTAGGGGACGGCCAGCTCCCAGTGCAGGCGTTTGAGTTCCTGAAGACATTGCTCGGTGAAGGGCCCCTGCCAGTCCCGCGCGTGCGGGTCGCAGTAGAAGACGCGGCAGCCCAGGGGCCGGCGGTCGCGGACCTGGCACCGGCGTCCGACCGCATGGGGGCAGGCGTCGGCCGTCACCGGCGGGACCAGCAGCGGCAGCGAACGCGGAGAGGCCGTCACCGCCCCGGACGGTTCGGCTTCGCCGGCCGGTTCGCCGGGCGCGTCGGGCGGACCGGCGTCGGCGTCGCGGCCGAGTAAACCCGCGGCCGGCCCGCCCGCCAGGTAATAGGCGACTTCCAGCGTGGTCACGTACAGCCGGTGTCCGTACGCGCCGAAGTTGCAGCACGCGCCCGAGTTCCAGCAGACCGGCGAGCGGGCCGGCCGCGGGTTTACTCGGCCGCGACGCCGACGCCGGTCCGCCCGACGCGCCCGGC
>JABRVU010000567.1:0-8178 GCA_039961895.1 Phycisphaerae bacterium
GCCTCGGTCCTTGCTTATTTTCCCTATTCCTGTCCGTTTGTCAAGCTGCCTGGATTGCCATTATATCTGCAATTCCGGGAAGGACCTACTCATTATTTCGCGCAAAACAGTTGCGGCTTTGCGACAGCCTCGCGGCGGACCGCGGTCGGGGGCTGCGGCCCGGTCAACCCGGCGTGGCCCCGGCCGGCCGAGCCGCCCGGCGGAGCTGCCCGCAGGCCGCGTCGATGTCCCGCCCGCGGCTCTTGCGCAGGTGGGCATTCACTCCGCGGGCCCGCAGCCGCTCCTTGAACTGGTGGGCGGCAAATGACGTCGGCCGCTCGAAGGGCAGCCCCGGCACGGGGTTGTAGCGGATCAGGTTCACGTTGCAGCGCATCTTCCGACAGAGGCTCACCAGCCGGCGGGCGTGTTCCGGCCCGTCGTTGACCCCGGCCAGGAGGATGTACTCGAGCGTGATCTCGCGCCCGGTCTTCTCGAAGTAGTATCGGGCCGCCTCCACGATGTCCTCGAGCGGAATCTTATCGGCCCAGGGGATGATCCGCCGGCGCAGCGCGTCGTCCGGGGCGTGCAGCGAGACGGCCAGGTTGACCTGGAGGTTCTCGGCGGCCAGGCGCATCATCTGGCTGGGCAGCCCGACCGTGCTGAGGGTGATCCGACGGGCCCCGATGTTCAGGCCCCACTCGGCGTTGAGAATGCGCACCGCGGCCAGCACCTGGGCATAGTTGGCCAGCGGCTCGCCCGAGCCCATGAACACGATGTTGGTGAGCGCGCGCCCTGAAAACCGTTCGCCAGCGTCGTCTCGCCGGCGTGACGTCTGGATATCCGCATGGGCTCCAGGTCGACCGGCCACGTCGGGCCCCGTCGCCTGCGCCGGGCTGGAACCGCCCGCGACGTCGCCCGATTCAGCCCGTTGTCGCACGCGCATGGCCTGTTCGACGATCTGGCCGGCCGAGAGCTGCCGCTGCAAGCCGCCGATGCCGCTGGCGCAGAACGCGCAGCCCACCGGGCAGCCCGCCTGGCTGGAGACGCAGGCCGTGTTGCGGCGCTCCTCGGGGATCAACACGCATTCGCTGTCGGCCCCGTCGGGCCACGCCAGCAGCAGCTTGGTCGTGCCGTCGGTCGAGTCCTGACGCCGGGCGACCCGTCCGGCGTAGATCTCCCAATGATCGGCCAGCTCCTGGCGCAGCGGCTTGGGCAGGTTGCTCATGACCTCGAAGTTCTCGGCCGCTTTGCGATAGACCCACTCGAGGACCTGCCGGGCCCGGTACGCCGGCTGGCCGCGCTGACCCAGCCACGCCGCGAACCCCTCCAGCGTCACGCCCAACAGGTGTTGTTTCGGTGCGATGGCCATGGCGGTGTCGGGCATCAGGCGGTGACGACGGAGCTTCTCACTTGCGCTTCCGTGCGCCGTTGGTTTTCAGGGGCGTCATGCGGGTGATGTGCACGGGATCCACCCGCACGGTACGACGGGGGACGCCGTTCTCGTCAGGATCCACCCCGATGTACACCACGCTACGGGTGGTGAGCACGTCCGCACGGTTTCGGATCACATACTTCGAACCGTCCGAGACGTGAAGCACGAAGGGGGTGAACTTCTCGGCGTCAACCAGTTCTCTCAGGTCCTGTTCGCGCATGGGCTTCTCCGACGCAGTTGATTATAGCATCTACCGCCGGCCTCATGCACGCGACGGACGGCCAAGGGATGCGCGGCGGGCCGGTGACACGCTCGGCGCATGGCGGGTGGCATGGCCACGGCTTTGCGTGGCCATGTTGAAAGTCCTTGAGGCCTCGCCGGTCACCGGCTCCCTGAGCGGCCGGATGATTCTGCGACGCGTGGCCCGGTCCTCCACATGGCCGCACGGAGTACCGTGTGGACATGGCCGCCCAACGGTCCATCACCTGTGCGTATGGGACATTTTCAGCGCCGGACGCGACGCCGCCGCGGGCGGAGGTTGAGCGGAAAGCCAATCGAGCCGCATCCCAGGATGCATCCCGTCGCAAGCGGTTCGCGGCGCCGTGGATTCGATGTTATGATCCACCCGCCTTTCAGTGCTTCTCGATGCGGCAGTGAGTTATTCCGGCGGCCCGAACGGCCGAAATCGAAACGGGGCGCCTTGCGTTGCCGGGCCGCCCGTCAGCCGATCGACGACGTTATCGGGCTGACGCCGGGTTTTACGACCCGCCCGTGCGATGAGTGCCGTCACAGGAGCAGCAGCCATGCGGAAAAACCGACCCAGACTCCTTCGGGCCCGCGTGTGCCTGATCGGGGCGCTCCTCGTGCCGGCACTGAACGCGGCGGGACAGACGTTCAGTTCCCCCGCCGCCGAGGCCAACGGCTATTTCGGCACCGCCCTGGCCGGCCTGCCCGACGTGGACGGCGACGGGGCCGGTGACGTGGCCGTCGGCGCGCCTTCGGAGAACACCGGGGCCAGCCCGCTCGACGCCGGGCGCGTGCACGTCTTCTCCGGCCGAACCGGCGCGTTGCTGCGCACGCTGCTCTCGCCCAATGAAGAGTCCAGCGGGCAGTTCGGTTACAGCGTCGCCGGCGTGCCCGACGTCAACGGCGACGGCCGCGGCGACGTCCTGGTCGGCGCCTACCGCGAAGACCCCGGAATCAGCCCCACCGACTCAGGCCGCGCCTACCTCTTTTCGGGGGCCGACGGAATCCTCCTGCACACGCTGGCCTCGCCCCACGAGGACCTCGGCGGCAACTTCGGCCAGAGCGTCGCCGGCGTGCCCGATCTCGACGGCGACGGGGCCGGCGACCTCGTCATCGGCGCTTACCGCGACAACCCGCCCGGCGCGCCGGTCGATGCCGGGCGGGCGTACGTCTTCTCCGGCGCCACCGGGGCTTGGATAGCGACCCTGGCCGACCCGACCCAGGAATACAGCGGCTACTTCGGCTACCGCGTGGCCGGCCTCGCCGACGTCAATGGCGACGGGCGCGGCGACATCCTGGTCGGCGCGCTGCGCGCCAACGGCGGATGGCCCACCGGAACCGGGCGGGCTTACGTCTTTTCCGGCGCCACCGGCGGGCTGCTGTTGACGCTCAACTCGCCCAACCCCGAGAACGGCGGCGGGTTCGGATGCGCCGTGGCCGGCCTCGAGGACGTGAACGGCGACGCCATCGGCGACCTGCTCGTCGGAGCCTACCAGGAGGACGTGGCCGGACAGGCCGACGCCGGGCGGGCCTACGTCTTTTCGGGGGCCACCGGCCAGCTTCTTCATACGCTGCTGTCGCCCAACCCGCAGCCATCAGCGGGCTTCGGCGTCAGTGTGGCTGATCTCCCGCCGGGCGGCACCGCGTGCCAGGCCCGCATGGTCGTCGGCGCCTATCGCGAAAGCGTGACCGGCACGCCCGCCGAGAGCGGCCGGGCCCACGTGTTCTCTTCGGCGGGCCTCCGCCTGACGACGCTGGCCTCGTCCAATCCCGAGGCCGGGGCCTGGTTCGGCTACGCCGTCGCGGGGGTGCCGAACCCCGCGACCGCCTGCCTCAACATTCTGATCGGCGCTCCGCGCGAGAACCCCGGCACAAGCCCCGCCGACGCCGGGAGGGCCTACCTGATGGACGTGCTCACGCCGGTGGACAACGACGGCGACGGTTACGTCGACGCCGGTGACAACTGCCCGGCCGTGCCGAACGTCGACCAGGCCGACGGCGACGGCGACGGCGTGGGGAACGCCTGCGATAACTGCCCGGGCGTCGCGAATACGCCGCAGACCGACACGGACGGCGACGGCGTGGGCGAGGCCTGCGATGCCTGCCCCGGCACGCCCGCCGGGACGCTGGTGGATGTGACCGGGTGTCCGCCGCCGCCCCCGCCGGATTACTCGCGGCTCACGCTGGTCTCGCCGGCGGAAGAGACTTCCGGCAGCTTCGGGCGGTCGGTCGCGGGGCTGTTCGACGTGAACGGCGACGGCTTCGGCGACGTGGCCATCGGCGCCGACGCGGAAAACCCCGCCGGCGCCCCCGCGGACGCGGGGCGCGTCCACGTCTATTCGGGCGTGGACGGCGCGTTCATCCGCACGCTGGTTTCGCCGAACCAGACCGCCAACGGCCGCTTCGGCGCCGCCGTCGCCGGCCTGGGCGACCTCAACGGAGACGGGCGCGGCGAGATCGCCGTCGGCGCGCCGCGCGAAAGCGCCGCCGGCGGACCGACCAACGCCGGGCGGGTCCACGTTTTCTCCGGCGCCGACGGCTCGCTCCTGCGCACGCTGGTCTCGCCCAACGAAGAGGCCGGCGGCAGCTTCGGCGGCAGCATCGCCCGCGTGCCCGACGTCAACGGCGACGGGCGGGACGACCTGATCGTCGGCGCGTCGCTCGAGGACCCCGGCACCGCCCAGCAGGACGAGGGCCGGGCCTACCTCTTCTCCGGCGCCGGCGGCGCGCTGCTGGCCACGTTGCAGATGCCCGTCGGCGAGTTCAGCGCCTTTTTCGGCATCGCGGTCGCCGGCGTGCCCGACGCCGACGGCGACGGGCGCGGCGACGTGCTGGTCGGCGCGTCCCAGGCCAACGGCGGCTGGCCGCTGGGCACCGGGCGGGCCTACCTCTATTCCGGGGCGACGGGTCAACTCCTCCGCACGCTCGACTCGCCCGATCCGCAGACCAACGGCGGGTTCGGCCTGGCCGTCGCCGGAGCCGCCGACCTCAACGGCGACGGGCGCGGCGATCTCATCGTCGGCGCCGGCCTGGAGAACCCCGACGGCGCCACCACCCAGGCCGGGCGGGTCCACGTGTTTTCCGGCGCGACCGGCGCCCCGTTGTTCACGCTGGTCTCGCCGAACAAGGAGCCCAACGGCCGCTTCGGTATCAGCGTGGCGTCGGTGCCCGCGGATTCAACCATCTGTCCGGCCCGCATTCTCGTCGGGGCCAACAGCGAGGACCCGGTCAACAGCCCCGAGGCGGCCGGCCGGGCCTACGTGTTCTCGACCACCGGCCAGTTCATCGCCGAGTTGTACTCGCCCAACGCCGAGGCCAACGGCTCGCTCGGTGATTCGGTCGCCGGCGTCCCCAACCCCGGCACCGGTTGCATGAACCTGCTGGTCGGAGCGGCGTTCGAGAGCCCGGGGACCAGCCCGGTGGGCGCGGGCCGGGTCTACGCCTTCGATCTCTTCACCGAACCCGATCAGGACGGCGACGGACGGGCCGACGCGCAGGACAACTGCCCCACGGTGCCCAACCGCTCGCAGGCCGAGTCCGACGGCGACGGGGTCGGCGACGCCTGCGAGCTGTGCCCGAACGATCCCGCGAAAGTCGCACCCGGCGTGTGCGGCTGCGGCGTGCCCGACGTGGACACCGACGCCGACGGGGCCTTCGATTGCCTCGACGGCTGCGTCAATGATCCGACCAAGGTCAATCCCGGCGTATGCGGGTGCGGCGTGCTGGACATCGATACCGACCGCGACGGGCTGTTCGATTGCCTGGACGGCTGTCCCCGCGATGGGGCCAAGACCGCACCGGGCCCGTGCGGCTGCGGCGTCGCGGATGGCGATGCCGACGCCGACGGCGCGCCCGATTGTCTCGACGGCTGCGCCCGCGACCCCGGCAAAACCGCGCCCGGCGCCTGCGGTTGCGGCGTTGTCGATGCGGATGCCGACGCCGACGGCGCGCCCGATTGCGTTGACGGCTGCGTCAACGATCCGGCCAAGATCAGCCCCGGCGTCTGCGGCTGCGGCCGACCCGAGACGCCGAACTGCGGGCCGCCCGGACCGGTCGGCGGAGACGGCCCCGCCGATCCGTGCGGGGCGGCCGACAGCGACGGCGACGGCGTGAAAGACCTCTGTGATGGCTGCCCCGCCGATCCCGCGAAAACCGCCGCCGGCCAGTGCGGATGCGGCGTCGCCGACGCCGACTCTGACGGCGATGGCGTCGCCGACTGCCGCGACAACTGCCCGGCCGTCGCCAACCCCGATCAGGCCGACGCCGACGGCGACGCAGCGGGCGACGCCTGCGATGTCGCCCCGGCCGAAGACGACGATCCGAACGGCACCGGCGAACCTCCTCCGGCCGAGGTAGAACCGCCGCCTAAGACCCGTGCGCCGGGCTGCGCCGCCGGCGGTCTACCCCTGCTCGCTCTCGTGCCGCTGGCCCTCCTGACCATGCGCCGGCAGCGCTGCGTGCGCGCGCAGACGCTGAACGGATGAGAAGGTGGAAAAGCGGGAAGGCGGCATGGTGGGAAGGTGAAAACGAGCAGAAGGGCGGGCCCCTAACATGCGCTTGTGATTCCGACAGTGCCCTGAGTTCGACTTGTGCCTGACTTTGGGGAGCGGTTTTCGAGAAAAGCCCCGAAAAACGCATACTCCTGGAGTTCGGGACTCAGGGGATCGGCCTTCGGAGCGGTGGCGACTTCATGGGCGAAGCGCAGAAAACCGCGTGAATCCGGCAGATTGCGAGCCGTCCGCGGGGCCGTCCGATGTCCTTGGACAACCCCTCGCGTCCCGCGTTTTGGGGATCCTCGGGGGAACGGACGGACGCCCGGCGCGTCGTTTCCTTCCCGGTGCGTGGCGATGCGTGCGCTGACCTGGCGCGAACCGCGCCGCTTCCGGCCGCGCGCTGCATTTTCTGTATCTGTACAGCGGGTTGAGTGCTTCAATCGGCGGGGACTGACGGTAGTTGCCTGAGGAAGGGGGTGTTGGAATCAGGGGCCATGCGGATCCTGTTCGGGAGAAAGGCCAAGGCGTCGCGGGCAAGCTGAGCACAGGAAGCGAAACGCCGGCCAGGATCTCCTGGGCCCGACCCCCCGGCGGGCGTTCGATTGCCGCCGAAGACTTTGCGGTGGACCACCGCCGGGCGGACGGCCTGCTCGTCGGGCCAGTCGGCGGCCTCGGTATCCGGCGGGTACGGGAAGTGGGTGAGGATTGGGTCGCGGTGCCGGGCCAGGTGGGCCTGGAACGTGCGGTTGACCGCGTGCGATTGCTTCCCGTTGAACAGCCGGTCGGGCTGTTTCCCCAGCTGTCCGGAACGGAGCCCGGCCGCTGCGTTACCGATGGTTCGCGGCGGTTGTCACGACCCCGTCGTTGTTCATCCGCCCGCAGTCAGTGCCCGGTTGACGGGCTGCGTTGCGGCCGTTCCCATATACGCATGGTGGCCGAATGAATCCGATATCTGAGACGCTCTCGGCCGTCCGGCGGGCCAGTCACGTCTATTTCACCCTCGTGGCCGAGCAGGTGACGCTCTCCTGCGGCGTGGCCCTGGTCTGCCCGCGGTATCCGTCGTACCCCGACGGCAATCACCTGCGCGAAGTGGTCCTTCCGCCAGGCACGAGTCTGGAGGCGGCCTACGAGGAGGTGCAAACCTTCTATGCCGGGCAGGGGCTGCGTTGTTTCCGCTGGGTGCCGGCGGCGGGCCAGGCGGTCGAGCCGATCGCAGACTTTCTGACCGCCCGGGGCTATCGGCCTCAGACGCTGCTGGCCATGCGCCAGGCGAGCGCGGTCCGGCCGGCCGGCGCCGCGGACGTGAGAATATTGCCCGCCCGGGCCATGCGCAAGGCCCTGCGCGAGATCATCATGAACCGCGAAGACGTATCGCCGGAGACGCGCGAGACGATGCTGAACGTCGTGACCGATCGGCTGGACCATCCGCCATTCGACCTGTTCGTGGCCATGTGCGGCGATGCCCCGGCCGGTTTCGGGGCCCTGCTTCAGGCCGGCGAGATCGGCCTGGCCGAGCCCATCTTCGTGGACCAGCGCTTCCGCCGGCGCGGGGTGGGGCTGGCCATCATGGCTCACCTGCTGGCCCTCTCCAGGCGGCTGGCCATGCGGACCACCTGCCTGGCGACCGAGGAAACCAACCTGCCGGCCCGGGCCCTCTACGAGCGCTGCGGCTTCGAGGTGGACGGCTCGTTGGTGCAGTTCATCGCGCCGGAAAAGTAATCCCCCGTTCCGTTCGCGGTCGTCCATATGATTGTATTACTCCGAGCACGATCGAGTGTGCACGGTCTCAGACGCAGCCTCGCGGAGTGCCGCCCGCTGGAAGCAGTTTCTGACGGTCTGACGGTCTGCTGGCCCCCGAACAAGCGTACCCCGATTTGCCGGTGCGTATTATCTGAACTCGACTGTTGCCGTCGTGATGGCTCACGCAACTTGCGACAAGGCCTCGAGCGGGCGGGTTCGGAAAGACCGCGGGAGCGACGGGACAAGGCGGTCATGGGCCGACGTCCCGAAAACCGTTTCACACCAGTG
>JABRVU010000568.1:0-1713 GCA_039961895.1 Phycisphaerae bacterium
TTCCCGCCGGCCGGCGCGTCCGCCAGACCGAAGATGGACGAACCCACCGCCGCCGCCACGCCCGCCGCCGTCAGCCAATGGAAGGTTTTCATGGAATCTGCCCTCAGGAAGCCACCAGGATCATTCCACCGCTCCGGGCGACCCGCGAGCCGCCCCGATTGCCTGAAAAGCCTACATCCAAGCCCCCTGACCGGCAAGCCGAGGCGATTCCGGCGGGTACCCGTCCGCTCTTGCCGAGCGAAAGGAGCCGGCAGCGTCAAAGCCGCGGCGTCAGCCCGCCAGTTGCTCCTTCCAGTAGTCGATCTGCCGGCGGGTCGATTCCGGCCCGGCGTTGCCTTCGCTGCGATATCGGCGGATGACGTTGGCCGACCCGAGCACGTCGAACACGTCGGGACCGATGCGCCCGCAGACGCCGCGCAGTGCGTCCAGGCTCAGCTCGCCGAGCTGCCGGCCGGTTTTTTCCGCCTGGGCAACCAGTTGGCCCACGTGCTGATGGGCCTCGCGGAAAGGCACGCCCTTGTTCACCAGGTATTCCGCCAGGATGGTGGCGTCCATGTACCCGCCCTCGGCGGCCGCAAGCATCCGATCGGCCCGGAACCGCGAGTGCCGCACCACCGCCGCCGTGATCTCCAGCGAGGCCTTGAGCGTGTCATGAGCGGAGAACAGATGAATCTTGTCCTCCTGCAAGTCGCGGTTGTAGGCCTGCGGCAGGCCCTTGGTGAGCATCAACATGCCCGACAGGGCCCCGTAGACGCGGGCGGTCTTGCCGCGGACCAGCTCGAGCACGTCCGGGTTCTTCTTCTGCGGCATCATCGACGAGCCGGTGCAGAACGCGTCCGCGATGGTGATGAACTGGAACTCCTGGGCGTTGAACAGGATCCAGTCCTCGGCCAGGCGCGACAGGTGCCCGGCACACAGGGCGGCGGCGCAGAGGAACTCGAGGATGAAGTCGCGGTCGGAGGTCGAATCGATGCTGTTGCGGGTGACGTCGGGGAAGCCCAGCCTGCGGGCCACGGCGTGCCGGTCGATCGGCAGGGTCGAGCCGGCCACCGCCCCGGCCCCCAGCGGCGAGAGGTTGACCCGCTTGCGCGCGTCCAGGAACCGCTCGCGGTCGCGCTGGAACTGCTCGACGTAGGCCAGCAGGTAGGCCCCGGCGGTGATGGGCTGGGCCCGTTGCAGGTGGGTGTAGGCGGGCATGAGCAGGTCGGCGTGCTTCTCGGCCGACTCCACCAGGGCCCGTTGCAGGTCGGCCAGCAGCGGCACCGCGTCCAGGTCGATCGCGTCGCGGGTATAGAGCCGCAGGTCGAGGGCCACCTGGTCGTTCCGCGACCGCCCGGTGTGCAGCCGCTTGCCGGGCTCGCCGATGCGCTCGACCAGGGCGGCCTCGACGGCCATGTGAATGTCCTCGAACGCCGGGTCCCAGGTGAACCGGCCCGCGGCGATGTCGGCTTCGATCTGTCGCAGGCCGCGGATGATGGCCTGGCCGTCGGCCTTGGTGATGAGGCCGGCATCGACCAGCATCTCCGCGTGGGCGATGCTTCCGGCGAGGTCGTACTTCCACAAGCGCTGGTCGAACGAGAGGCTCTCGACGAAACGCTCGGTGAGCGCATCCGCGGATTGCGAAAACCGCGCCTGCCAGCTTTTCTGAGTAGGGGTGCTCATGAAGTCCTGCGCTCCGGTGCCGGGGTCCAGGCGTTTGCCGCCACGCCCGCG
>JABRVU010000569.1:0-2164 GCA_039961895.1 Phycisphaerae bacterium
TCTCGGGCCTGATCCGGGTTCCTTGCAGGCGCATGATTTCGACCGGCTGAACAGCCGGTTCATCGAGGCGCAAAGGATGCCGGCTTCGCCGATCGCGGGCATCGACCGCTCGGCCGGCGCTCGCCCAGAAGGCGAGCACGAGACGGCCGGCGACTGACGACTGAAAACCGAGAATTCCAAACCATGCGTATCACGACCGTCCGAATCATCACCCAGACCGTGGTCATGGCCCTGTTCCTGACCTTCGTCTTCATCACCACGTTTTCGCATCTCAACGAGATGCCCACTCTGGCCTTCTGGCTGAGCAAATTCCTGGAGATCGACCCGCTGGTGGGCGTCGCCACCGCCGTCACCACGCACACGCTCTACAAGGGGCTGATCTGGTCGCTGATCCTGCTGATCCCGACGCTGTTCCTGGGGCGGATCTTCTGCAACTGGATCTGCCCCTACGGCATCCTGCACCAGTTCACCGGGTGGGTGTTCAACGCCCGCAACGCCAAACAGCGCATCGAGTCCAACCGCTACCGGCGGCTCTACCAGCTCAAGTATTACATTCTGATCGGGATGATCGTGGCGGCGATGTTCCAGACGCTCCAGATCGGGCTGCTGGATCCGATCTGCCTTTTGCACCGGTCCTTCACCGCGTCGATCCTGCCGGCGCTCAACGCCCAGTCCAACGCCCTGGCCGAGGCCGCCCAGGCCGCCGGCCTGGAGCGCGCCGCCGACCGCCTCAACTTCGGCGACCCCAAGCAGCACCAGCTCGGCTGGGTGATCGGCTTTCTGATCCTGTTCTTCGTGAGCATGAACCTGGTCATTCCGCGGTTCTTCTGCCGGGTGGTCTGCCCGCTGGGAGCCACGCTGGGGGTGCTCAGCCGGTTCGCAATCTGGAGGATCGAGCGCGACCCGGCCAAATGCACCGACTGCGACCTGTGCCTGCAATCCTGCGAGGGGGCCAGCGATCCGCACACCCAGCTCCGCAAGAGCGAGTGTTTCGTCTGCTTCAACTGCATCGAGGACTGCCCGCACGACGCCCTGAGCTTCGCCCTGCTGCCGAAGCGTACCCACGAGGTGGCCTGGCCCGACGTGCCCAGGCGCAAGGCCATTTTCGCCGTGGTGGTCGGCGTGCTGTTCTACCCTTTCGCCAAGTTGGCCGGGCGGACCACCCGCGACTTCTCGACCCGGGTGGTGCGCCCGCCGGGCTCGGTCGAGGAGCTGGAGTTCCTCGAGCGCTGCATCAAGTGCGACCAGTGCATCCGCGTCTGCCCGACCAACGTGTTGCAGCCGGCCATGCTCGAGGCCGGCCTGGAGGGCGTCTGGACGCCGATCATGAACTTCCGCATGGGCTTCTGTCAGCTCAACTGCACGGCCTGCGGGCAGGTCTGCCCCACCGGGGCCATTCAGCGGCTGACCATCGAGCAGAAGCTGGGCCTGGGCCCCCACGAAGCGGACGGTCCGGTCAAGCTCGGCACCGCCCACTACGATTTCGGCCGATGCCTGCCCTGGTCCAAGAACATCCCCTGCGTGGTCTGCGAGGAGGTCTGCCCCACCTCGCCCAAGGCCATCCACAGCGAGTACAAGCAGCTCCTGGTCCGCGACGGGAAGAAGCAGGTGACGTCGGCCACGGAAGTCACCGTCACGCTGGCCGATTACCCGAGTCCCGGCCAGGCCTTCGGCGAAGCATGCTCCTTCCGCGCCAACGAATACAAAGGCGACCGCACCACCTCCTATCACGTCCAGATCATCCACCGCGACGGCACGTCCGAGACCCACGCCATCCTGGCCAACGACGGCGACACGCTGCTGATCGGCGAGCTGGATCCGATCAGCGGCGAGGTGGTGAACGGATCGCGGTTCTTCAAGGTGCCGCAGCGGGGGGCGGTCGCGGCCATCCACCTCGAATTCAAGGTGCCCAAGATCGACACGGCCCTGTGCATCGGCTGCGGGCTCTGCGAGAAGGAGTGCCCGGTGGTGGGCGACCGCCGGGCCGTCTACGTCACCGCCGAGGGCGAAACCCGCTCGCAGCATTACCTGGAGCGCGAGCGCAACCGGTCGCTGCGGCTCATCAAATCGGCGGCCGACGGCCCGGGCGACGCGAACCCGGCGTCCCTGAGCCTGACCGGTCTGATCGCCTCGAATCAGGCCGCGCCCGCCGCTCCCGGCCGGT
>JABRVU010000570.1:0-1771 GCA_039961895.1 Phycisphaerae bacterium
GTCCAGGGCATCGCCGGTGCCGCGGCCAAGAACGCCCTGGCCTCGGCCAGCGCCATGGTCTCGGGCGCGGCAAAAGCCGTTGCCGGTGCTTTGGGCCTCGACTCGTTGGGCAACGAAATCGACCCGAACATCTACCCGTCGGCCCAGCGGCTGCACAGCATGGGCTTCAAGCCCGGCGAGCCTCGAAACAACAAGCGCACGCCCCAGTTCTCCGCCGCGGTCATGGAGTTCCAGACCTGGTGCAAGAAACAGGGTCAGTTGGCCGACGGCGCCGGCGGTCCGCTGGGCTCGCTGACCGCGCCGGGCGGTGTTCTGGGCGGTGGAGGAGGGCCGTTGGGCGACCTGGCCGGCGCCGTCGCCGGACCGATGTTGGCCGCCGTCGGGCTGACCGGAAAGCTCGACGAGCCGACCCTCCAGGCCCTGCTCAAGACGCACGGCTGCTGAACGCGAGAACGAAAGTGAGCCGACGTGGCGCGGGCCCGTACACCGGCACCGGAAGCGGTGATCGTTGGCAGCGCGGGAGGAATCAATCATGGCCGTCAAACCGCCGCCGACCGATCGAGAAGCGATGGCGGCGCTTCAGAAGCTCAAAAGCTACAACAACTACAAGGCCGCCCAGATGCAGAAGCCGCCTGGCGCGCCCGGCGACGCCGACTTGCAGACGGTGGAGGCCTGGGCCGCCGACGCCCAGGACACCGGCGCCGCCTGGGGCGAGAAGAAGCAGCGGGAATCCGACCAGCAGGTCAAGGACGCGGACGCCTGGAGCGAGCGGGCCCGCAAGGACGACGAAGAGGCCGCCGCCGAGCGCGACTTCTTCTCGAAGATGGATTTCAAGAAGTTCCGGGACGACCTGAAGAAGAAGATCGAGGAGTACGTATCGGCCCTGCAATCCCTGGGCGAGGCCGGCGAGCCCGGTTTCAAGGGCAAGGCCGCCGAGGCCAAGGCCCAGAGCCTGGAGGCCAGGCAGTTCCTCGACGAGAAGTTCGAGAAGACGCTGAAGGACTCGGCCAAGGCCAACGCCGACGCCCGCCGGCAGCGCAAGGCCGTGGCCGAGGCCATGCAGAAGAAGGGCGAAGAGGGCAAGCAGTGGCAGAAGGAGTACGGCGGCCAGCCGGGCAAGTTTCCCGCCGGTCAGCGGGCCGACGTCGAGGCGGCCCTGGACCGCATTAAGGCCAAAGCCGAAGGTCTGATCGCCGATTTGCAGCCCTTCGGTGCCCGGGCGGCGGCTCACGTCGAGGCCCTCAAGGGCGTGCAGGCCTGGGCCGCCAGGCTCAAGCCCCTGGTCGGCTCACAGGGCAAGGAACTCGCGTCGGCCAAGGAGCTGGGCAAGAGCGGTTCGGCCTCGGCCCGCAAGGCCTTCGCCAACGTCGAGGCCTTCCAGGACAGCCAGGAGGCCGACGCCAATGAAAGCCTCGAAATCTTTCAGCGCTGGACGGACGAGAACAATCGGCTGGCCAGGGAGTGGATCAACTGCCCCAGCGCCAAGCACCGCGCCTGGGCCCAGGAGTGGCTCAAGACGCAGGGCGGGTGACGGCGGGCGGGCGGACCTGACCGGACGTACGAGCGTAGGCGAGTCAAGTGTGTATCCGGGTCGGAGTGAAACGATATGGCCGTTCCAACCATCCCGAGCCTCAGTGGAGCCGACGCATTCGTCCAGGCGGGCCCGGCGGGCATCTCGGCGGGTTTCAGCATTGCATTCGACCAGTGCAACGCGCGTCCGATCATGGTCTACGTGACGCAACAGAAGAACCCGCCGGCCGGCGGGTTCTTC